>JANMBN010000459.1:0-15867 GCA_031360485.1 Betaproteobacteria bacterium
TCACGTCGGAATCGGTGTCGGAGGGCCATCCGGACAAGGTCGCGGATCAGATTTCCGACGCCGTGCTCGACGCGATTCTAGAGCAAGACCCGACCGGACGGGTCGCGGCCGAGACGCTGGTATCGACGGGGCTCGTCGTGATGACCGGCGAGATCACCACCGCGATCAAGCACGACTATGCTCGAATCGCGCGCGAAACGATCCGCAAGATCGGCTACAACGATCCGGAGCTTTGCTTCGACGCCGACGGTTGCGCGGTGATGGTCTGTTACGGCCGGCAATCGCCCGACATCAAGCGCGGCGTCGACCAAGCGTCGGACGACCAGCTGAACCAGGGCGCGGGCGACCAGGGGCTGATGTTCGGCTATGCGTGCGACGAAACGCCGTCGCTGATGCCGTTCCCGATCTACTATGCGCACCGGCTCGTGCAGCGCCAGAGCGAAGTGCGCAAGGACGGACGTCTGCCGTGGCTGCGGCCCGACGCCAAGTCTCAGGTCACCGTCCGCTACGTCGACGGCAAGCCGGTCGCGATCGACACCGTCGTGCTTTCCACACAACACCACCCGAGCATGAACGACAGGCAGGCAGCGCTCGCCGAGGCGGTCATCGAAGAAGTGATCAAGCCCGTGCTGCCGGCGGACATGCTCAAGGGCACCAAATACCTCGTCAATCCGACGGGCCGGTTCGAGATCGGCGGACCGCACGGCGACGCCGGACTCACCGGTCGCAAGATCATCGTCGACACCTATGGCGGCGCGGCTCCGCACGGTGGGGGTGCGTTCTCGGGCAAGGATCCGTCGAAGGTCGACCGGTCGGCCGCCTACGCGGCGCGCTACGTCGCGAAGAACATCGTCGCCGCGGGCATCGCCACGCAGTGCCAGGTGCAGCTTTCGTACGCGATCGGCGTGGCCCGACCGATCAACGTCACCGTCTATACCGAGGGCACGGGCCTAATCCCTGACGAGAAGATCGCCGAGCTCGTCAACACGCACTTCGATCTCCGGCCGAAGGGCATCATCCGGATGCTCGACCTCTTGCGTCCGATCTATCTGAAGACCGCGGCGTACGGCCACTTCGGCCGCGACGAGCCTGAGTTCACGTGGGAAGCGACCGACAAGGCGCAGGCGCTGAAAGCGGCGGCCGGAATCTCGCGCGCGAGCAGCGAGGCGCGCACGGCGAACGCGCACGCCTGACGAGACCGGCGCCCGCGCCACCGCGCCACCGCGCCTCCGGCGCTCATCGATGCACCTGTTCGATCCCCTGCGGCTGCGCGACCTCGCGCTGCGCAACCGCATCATCGTGTCGCCGATGTGCCAGTACTCGGCGGAAGGCGGCTGCGCAACGGATTGGCACCTGATCCACTGGGGGCAGATGCTCCTGTCCGGCGCGGGAATGTTCACGATCGAAGCGACCGCCGTCAACGCCGAGGGGCGGATCACGCACGGCTGCCTCGGGCTCTACGACGACGCGACCGAGCAGGCGCTCGCGGCGACGCTCGCCCGCGCGCGCCGCCAGACGCCGCCGATGCCGGTCGCGCTCCAGCTCGCTCACGCAGGGCGCAAGGGCTCTTCGGCACGCCCCTGGGAAGGTGGCATGGCCATCCCGCCCGATCGAGGCGGCTGGACGCCGGTCGCACCGTCGGCCGAGCCGCACGCGGGGGGTGACCCTGCGCCCGTCGCCCTCGACGCGGCCGGTCTCGTGGACGTGCGTGAAGCGTTCGTGGCGGCGGCGCGGCGGGCCGCCAGGATCGGCGTCGACGCGATCGAGCTGCACATGGCGCACGGCTACCTGCTACACGAATTCCTGTCGCCGATCGCGAATCGGCGTGACGATATCTACGGCGGTACTTTCGAGAACCGGATTCGCTTTCCGCTGGACGTGTTCGACGCGGTACGCGCGACCTGGCCCGCCGATCGGCCGCTCGGCGTGCGGGTCTCGGCAACCGATTGGGTTGACGGGGGCTGGACGCCGGACGAGGCGGTCGAGCTCGCGCGACGCCTCAAGGCGCACGGTTGCGACTGGATCGACGTTTCGGCCGGAGGTGTTTCGCCTGCGCAGCGCATCCCCGCGCCGTCGCCCGGCATCCACGTGCCGTTCGCACGCGCGATCCGCCGCGCGACCGGAATCGCGACGATGGCCGTCGGGCTCATTACCGAGCCCGGGCACGCCGATGCGATCATCGCTGCGGGCGATGCCGACATGATCGCGCTCGCGCGCGCGATCCTGCGCGACCCCCGCTGGCCGTGGCGCGCCGCGGCGGCGCTCGGCGGCACGGTGGCCGGCGCTCCACCGTACTGGCGCGCATTGACGAAAGAGATGGCGGGGATCTTCGGCGACGTCAATGCCGGGCAGCGATGATCTTTCCTCCGGTGCTCCGGCCGGTCGAAAGGTCGCGGCGGCGCAACGCCCTCATCGGACAGGGTTTCTGCTAGAATGACCGATATTCCGGCACCGCCATCGCGCGACGCGGGACCACGAATCCGCAACAGCATAAGGAGACCGCCATGGCCGAACGAACCCGAACCCGCCGCAACACCCTCGAGCGTCGCTGCCTCGGCAAGGCCTACAAACGCCTTTTCGCCGGTTCGACCAAGGGCGTTTTCAAGATGCTCGAGAAAATCAAGAAGGCATAACGCCTTTTCCCGGCGCGCTCCGCGCCGATCCGTGCAAGGGGCCGCGATGCGGCCCTTTCCATTGGGGATTGGCGCGGGAATCTGCCCGCCGCCCGGCAACGCCCGAGGTTTGCCGTCACCCCGTTCGACGCGAACATCTGCAACCTGAATCCGCCGTGCCCTTTGCGTACTACGCCAAACTCTCGGCCGCGCGCCAGCGCATCTATCGGCAGAGCGATGCGATCGAGGCGCTCGAACTCCCCGCCGCCGTCGATGCCGGAGCGCGCATCGCGCGGATCCGCACCGGGCTCGGCGGCGAGGATCGAACCACCGTGCAGGCGGCATGCCAGGATCTGATCGACGTGCTCGTGGCTGCGTACCGCGTCCCGAAGATTCGCATCCGGGTTCTGGCGAAGCGCCCCGCCGACGGCAGCGGCGAGCTGCATGGCCTGTACGAGCCGGATGAAGCCGGCGCACCGGCGCGAATCACCGTCTGGATGCGCACCGCCGCGCGTCGGGACGTCGTGGCGTTCAAGACCTTCCTGCGCACGCTGATCCACGAACTCTGCCACCACCTCGACTACGAACTGTACCGTTTGCCCGAGACGTTTCACACCGAGGGCTTCTACAAGCGCGAATCGAGCCTCGTGAACGAGCTCCTGCGTCGGGAAGGCGCGCTCGCCGACCCGCAGGGCCGGCTCATCTAAGGTACCGAGTCAGCTTCGGAACCTCCGACCCGGTGCACCAAGGCCCGCGCACCAGGCGCCTTCAGGCCCTGATCCGCCGTTGCCGGCCCCATCGACGCCCGGCGCCGATTTGCGGTAAGATTCGCCCTCTCCCCGAGGAGCGTTGCAACAGGTCGGCCTGCCGTCCTGCCAGGCTCGGGGTAACTACCCCTGCAACCGCGCTCGTTGAACCGTGCCCGCGCACGGGGTGACGAGAGCGCTTCCCGCCTCGCCTTGCCGCGCGGTCACCAACGATGGAGTGACCGATGAACGCTGCCAACGAAACGAAGAGCTTCGCCGACTTCAAGGTCGCGGACCTTGCGCTTGCCGACTGGGGCCGCAAGGAGATCGCGATCGCCGAAACGGAAATGCCCGGCCTCATGGCAATCCGCGACGAATTCGCTCCCGAGCAACCGCTGCGCGGCGCGCGGATCGCCGGCAGCCTGCACATGACGATCCAGACCGCGGTGCTGATCGAGACGCTGCAGGCGCTCGGGGCCGAGGTGCGCTGGGCGTCGTGCAACATCTACTCGACGCAGGACCATGCCGCCGCGGCGATCGCCGCGCGCGGCACGCCGGTGTTCGCCTACAAGGGCGAGTCCCTCGTCGAGTACTGGGACTATACGCACCGGATCTTCGAGTGGGCCGCGAAAGGCGACGACGTCGGCACGCCGAACATGATTCTCGACGACGGCGGAGACGCCACGCTGCTCGTGCATCTCGGCGCGAGGGCCGAGACCGATCCGTCGTGCATCGCCCACCCGACGAGCGAGGAAGAGACCGCGCTTTTCGCCGCGATCAAGGCTCGCCTCGCGCAGGATCCGAAGTTCTACGCGCGGATCAAGGCCGCCATCAAGGGCGTCACCGAGGAGACCACGACGGGCGTCAAGCGGCTCTACCAGATGCACGCCGAGGGCCGCCTCGCCTTTCCGGCGATCAACGTGAACGACTCGGTGACGAAGTCGAAGTTCGACAATCTTTACGGCTGCCGCGAGTCGCTGGTCGATGGCATCAAGCGCGCGACCGACGTCATGATCGCGGGCAAGGTCGCGCTGGTCGCGGGTTACGGCGACGTCGGCAAGGGCAGTGCGCAGGCGCTCCGGGCGCTCTCGGCGCAGGTGTGGATCACGGAGACCGACCCGATCTGCGCGTTGCAGGCGGCGATGGAAGGCTACCGCGTCGTCACGATGGACTACGCGTGCGACAAGGCCGATCTCTTCGTCACGGCGACGGGCAACATCGATGTGATCACGCACGAGCACCTGAAGCGGATGAAGAACAACGCGATCGTCTGCAACATCGGGCACTTCGACAACGAGATCGACGTCGCGGCGCTGAAGCAGTACACGTGGGACAACATCAAGCCGCAGGTCGACCACGTGATCTTCCCGGACGGCAAGAGGATCATCCTGCTGGCCGAAGGCCGGCTGGTGAATCTCGGCTGCGGAACGGGCCACCCGTCGTACGTGATGAGCTCGTCGTTTGCCAATCAGGTGATGGCGCAGATCGAGCTGTGGGCCGACGCGCGGAGCGGCGCCCGCAAGTACCCGGTCGGCGTCTACGTGCTGCCGAAGCACCTCGACGAAAAAGTCGCCCGGCTGCAGCTTTCGAAGCTGGGCGCGATGCTGACGCCCCTCTCGCCGAAACAGGCGAGGTACATCGGCGTCGCGGTCGAGGGTCCCTACAAGCCGGACAGCTATCGGTATTGAAGAGCAGCGATCGCGGGAGGGCATGGTGCGCATCGCAGTGATGGGGGCGGGCGGAGTCGGCGGATACTTCGGCGCGAAGCTCGCGCACGCCGGGCACGACGTCGCATTCGTCGCGCGAGGCCGGCACCTCGAGGCGATGCGCGAGCGCGGGCTCGTGGTGAAGAGCGCGAACGGCGACGTGCGACTCGCCAAGCCGGTGGTCAGCGACGACCCGGCGGCACTCGGGCCCGCCGACGTCGTCCTGTTCGCGGTCAAGCTCTGGGACACGGAGAGCGCCGCGGAGGCGGTCCGGCCGCTCGTCGCGAACGGCGGCGTCGTCATCCCGTTCCAGAACGGCGTCGAGAGCATCGAACGGATCGGCGGCATCGTCGGCGCCGAGCGCGTGCTGGGCGGCGTGGCGTTCGTCGCGGCGACGATCGCGGAGCCGGGCGTCATCGCGCAGACCGGCACGATGGCACGGCTGCGCTTCGGCCCGGCGATGCCGGCGCAGCGGGCCGCGGCCGACGCATTCGCGGCGGCGTGCCGCGGCGCGGGCATCGATGCCGACGTCGTCGCCGATATCGGCAAGATGCTGTGGGTGAAATTCGGCTTTCTCGTCGCGCTGTCGGGGATGACCGCGGCGTCGAGGCAGCCGATCGGCGTCGTGCGCGCCGACCCCGACATGCGCGCCGTGTTCGAAGCGGCGGTGCGTGAAGCCTGGATGGTCGGTCGCGCGCGCGGCATCGCGCTGGCCGACGACTACGTTTCAGAACAGATGAAGTTCGCCGACGGCCTGCCCGCCGAGATGAAGGCGTCTATGCTGAACGACCTCGCGGCCGGCAATCGCCTGGAAGCGCCGTGGCTGTCCGGCGCGGTCGTCCGGATGGCGATGGAGCTGGGCGTCGCCGCGCCGGTCAATGCGACGCTCTACGCGGCGCTCAAGCCGTATTGCGCAGGCGCGGCGCGCTGAATCCCCTCCCGGCTTCGGATAAAGCGCCCATGCGTCTCCTGCTCGTCTGGCTGATCAACGCGCTGGCGCTGCTCGCGCTGCCCTACGTCTTCCCGTGGGTGAAGGTGGATTCGTTCGTCGCCGCCCTGATCGCCGCGCTCGCGCTCGGCCTCATCAACACGCTGATCCGGCCGCTGCTGATACTACTCACGCTGCCCGCGACCTTGCTGACGCTCGGCCTGTTCATCTTCGTGATCAACGGGCTGCTGTTCTGGTGGGTCGGCTCGTTCGTCGACGGCTTTCATGTCGGCGGCTTCTGGCCGGCCGTATTCGGCGCGATCGTCTATAGCCTGATCTCCTGGCTCCTCACCACGCTGCTGCCGCGCAAGCGCGACTGATCGCAAGCGGAATCCGGCCACTTTCTAGATGACCACGAACGCCCGACGGCTGTTCAGCCTGGAGTTCTTTCCGCCCCGCACGCCCGAGGGGATCGCGAAGCTGGGCGCGACGCGCCGGCAGCTGGCGCAGCTGAAGCCCGCGTTCTGCTCGGTGACGTTCGGCGCGGGCGGCTCGACGCGCGAGGGCACGCTTGCGACGGTGCTCGATTTTCGCGCCGACGGCATGGACGCTGCGCCGCATATCTCGTGCGTGGGCGGTTCGCGCGAATCGATCCGGGAAGTGCTCGCGCGATACAAGGCCCATGGCATTCGGCATCTCGTCGCGCTGCGCGGCGACCTCCCGTCGGGCTCGGGCGACGTCGGCGACTTCCGTTATGCGAGCGAGCTCGTCGCTTTCATACGGGAGGAGACCGGCGACGAATTCCACATCGACGTCGCCGCGTATCCGGAGTGCCACCCGCAGGCCAGGAGCCCGCAGGAAGACCTTGTCGCGTTCAAGAGCAAAGTCGACGCAGGCGCCGATTCGGCGATCACGCAGTACTTCTACAATGCGGACGCGTACTGGCATTTCGTCGACGCGTGCCGGGCCGCGGGCATCAACGTGCCGATCGTTCCGGGAATCATGCCGGTCCATGGTTTCGCGAAGCTTGCGCGCTTCTCCGACGCCTGCGGCGCAGAGATTCCGCGCTGGATCCGGAAGAGGTTCGAAGGCTTTGGCGACGATACGGCTTCGATCCGCGCATTCGGCCTCGACATGGTCACGGAGCTCGCGGATGGCCTGCTGGCGCGCGGCGCGCCAGGGTTGCACTTCTACACGCTGAACCAGGCGTCGCTGACGACGACGATCTGGCAGCGGCTGGGATTGTGACCGGCCGCCGGATTCCGCCGGCTTCCGCGCCGGCGTTCCGGCGTCGCGCTGCCCCGATGTCGGCGTCCGGGTTCCGGGCTACGTCTTTCCGGGCGTGAACGAGACGAGCTCCAGCACCCCGTGCTGCGTGCGAATGATCCCGCTCGTTCCGACGTCTCCGCCCATTTCGAGATATTGGGCGTCCCTTTCCTCGCGCACGGTGCCGCGGACGGCGGGGGCGTACCAGACGGCATGGCTGCAATCGGTCGGGAAGCGCCAGAACTCGCCGTCGTCGAGATGCATGATCACGTGCATCGAGATGGCGTCGAACGTGCCGGCCGGCGTCGTCACCTTCGCCCACCCGCGGACGCGGACATAGCGGTTGATGTTGCCGCTCGCTTTCGTGGCTTCGTTGTAGTTGTCCACGCGCTGGTTCCAGACCTTTCCATCGGCGAGCGGAAAGTCGTAGCGCTGCAGGGGGGTGACGAAGCGCCGCGTCTCGTTGTCGTAGGCGGCGCCGAACTTCACCTGCCCTGGCGCCGACCACAATTCGGTGCGCGTGAGATCGACCGTAGGCCCCTTTTGCGTGATCCGCACGGTGATGCCGTCGGCACCGATCGCCGTCACCTCGTGCGTTTCGTCCCAGACGGTCTTCGTCCGGAAGCCGTCGTCCGCGCGGTAGACCCAGCGATCGCCGACGCGATATTCCGGGGTCGCCGCGGAGGGCCCGGAGCCCGGGGCGCTGAAGCCGGCGCAACCGGAAAGCACCGCGAGCGCGCCGACGACGAAGGTCATGCGCAATGGATAGGAGAGTGCGGGCATGGAGCCTCCTGCTGTCGATGAGGAGCTAACAGCGCGGCGCCGGCGCCGATTCCCCCGGACGACTCATCCTGCATCGGCGGCGCCGGCGCGAAGCCCGACGACGCCTGCAATGATCGCGATGATGCTCACGATCTGGACCGGGGTCAGCGATTCCCGGAACCAGCCGACGCCGATCACCGCGATCGTCGCGGTGCCGATTCCCGACCAGATCGCGTAGGAGACGCTCATGTCGATCTTCTTGACCGCGACCGTCATCAGCGTGAACGAAAGGGCATAGAAGACGAACAGCAGCACCGACGGCAACGTTCGCGTGAAGCCATGCGACAGCTTCATGGAGACCGTGCCGGCGATTTCAAGCACGATCGCGCCGGCGAGCGCGAACCAGTAGGCCATGGGCGAATCTCCTGCGATGCGGGTTGTTTCGAACGTGGCGATACTTGCGGGTCGCGGTACTACTCGCCGGCATCGGTGATCGCGCCCAGGCTCGCCGTCGAGACGAGGCGCCGGTACTTGGCAAGCAGGCCTCGCGTGTAGCGCGGCTTCGGGGGCCGCCACAGCGCGCGTCGACGCGCGATCTCGTCGTCGCCGACGTTCAACTGGACGAGAAGCCGGTGCGCATCGATCGTGATCGAGTCGCCCTCCTCGATCAACGCGATCGTGCCGCCGACGAAAGCCTCGGGGGCGACGTGCCCGACGACCATCCCCCACGTTCCGCCGGAGAAGCGTCCGTCGGTGATGAGGCCGATCGATTCGCCGAGCCCCTGCCCGATCAGCGCCGATGTGGGCGCGAGCATCTCCTGCATGCCGGGGCCGCCCTTCGGTCCCTCGTAGCGGATCACGACGACGTCGCCGGCCCGGATCTTCTTGGCCATGATCGCGTCCATCACATCCGACTCCGAGTCGAACACCCGCGCAGGACCGGTGATCGACGGATTCTTGAGACCCGTGATCTTGGCGACGCAACCTTCGGGCGCGAGGTTGCCCTTGAGGATCGCGAGGTGGCCCTGTGCGTACATCGGATTCGACCAGGGCCGGATCACTTCCTGGTCGGCGCGGGGTTGGTCGGAAACCTTCGCGAGCTCCTCCGCCATCGTCCGCCCGGTGATCGTGATGCAGTCCCCGTGCAGCACTCCGTGACTCAACAGCATTTTCAGCACCTGCGGCACGCCGCCCGCCTGGTGGAAATCGACGGCGACGAAACGGCCCGAGGGCTTGAGGTCGCAAAGCACCGGCACCTTCGTCCGGATCCGTTCGAAATCGTCGATCGTCCAAGGCACTTCGGCCGCCGCGGCGATCGCGAGATAGTGCAGCACGGCGTTGGTCGAGCCGCCGGTCGCCATCACCAGCGCGATCGCGTTTTCGATCGACTTCCGGGTGATGATGTCGCGCGGCTTCAGGTCGCGCTTGATCGCCTCGACCAGCACGCGCGCGGAGTCGGCGGCGGAGTCCGCCTTCTCCGGATCGGGCGAGGCCATCTGCGAACTTCCGAGCAGGCTCATGCCCAGCGCCTCGAACGACGACGACATGGTGTTTGCCGTATACATCCCGCCGCAGGCGCCGACCGTCGGGCATGCGTTGCGCTCGATGCCGTCGTAATCCTCCTGCGACATCTTGCCGGCGGTGTAGGCGCCGACGGCCTCGAACGGAGACACGATCGTCAGCACCTGGTTCTTCCAGCGGCCGGGCTTGATCGTGCCCGCGTAGACGAAGATGCCGGGCACGTTCATGCGCGCCATCGCCATCATCCCGGCCGGCATGTTATTGTCGCAGCCGCCGGCGACAAGCACGCCGTCCATGCACTGTCCGTTGACGGAGGTCTCGATCGCATCCGCGATCACTTCGCGCGAGACCAGCGAGTATTTCATCCCCTCGGTGCCCATGCCGATGCCGTCGGTGACCGTGGGGATGCCGAAAACCTGCGGCATCGCGCCGGCTTCCTTCAGGGCCGCCATCGCCCGGTCGACGAGCGGCTGGATGCCGGCGTTGCACGGGTTCATCGTGCTGTGGCCGTTGGCGACGCCGACGATCGGCTTTTCGAAATCCCCGTCGTTGAAACCGACGGCGCGCAGCATCGCGCGGTTGGGCGAGCGGGCGACGCCCTGGGTGATCAGCCTGGAGCGACGATTGTGCGGCATGGGGAAACTCCAGTGGAAACGGTTGCGCTCGGAAACGCGCATGCCGCATGGGCGGAGGGTGGGACTGCGTATAATCGTTCGTCGCAATTCTAGCAGGCTGACGCAGAACCCTTTGCGCGCCGCCGCCCACCGCTTTCCTGACGCATGTTCGTCCACCCGCAGTTCGATCCGATCGCGTTCCAGGTCGGGCCCGTGGCCGTTCGTTGGTACGGGCTCATGTACCTGGTCGGGTTCCTGCTTTTCGCCGTTCTGGGAAAACACCGCGCGCGCCAGAACATGCTCACCGGTTGGCGCACCCGCGACGTCGACGACATGCTGCTGTATGGCGTGTTCGGAGTGATCCTCGGCGGACGGCTGGGATACGTGCTCTTCTACAAGCCGCTCTACTATTTCGCGCATCCGCTGGAGGTTCTTTCCGTCTGGCAGGGCGGAATGAGTTTCCACGGCGGACTGCTGGGCGTGCTGGTCGCGCTGTGGCTTTTCGCGCGAACCCGCCGCAAACGCTGGCTCGATGTCACCGATTTCGTCGCACCGCTCGTGCCGCTGGGACTCGCCGCGGGCCGGCTCGGCAACTTCATCAACGGTGAACTATGGGGGAGAGTGACGAGCGTTCCGTGGGCGATGGTGTTTCCGCAGGCCGGGCCCGAGCCACGGCACGCGTCGCAGCTCTATCAATTTGCGCTCGAGGGTCTGCTGCTTTTCGTGGTGCTGTGGATCTACACGGGACGCCGCCGGCCGCTCGGCGCGGCGTCGGGACTTTTTCTCGCCGGCTACGGCCTCTGCCGGTTCGTTGCCGAATATGCGCGCGAGCCCGACAGCTTCCTCGGATTTCTCACGCTGGGACTCACGATGGGCCAATGGCTCTCGCTGCCGATGGTGGCCATCGGCGCCGCGATGATCCTGTGGGCCTACCGTCGCGCCGACAAGGCCGAGCCCACGGTGCTCGACCGCATGAAATAACGCGTCAATCGACCCGGCGGAACTCTCCGTCGATCGCCTTGCCGAACTGCCCCGCCGCTGCGGCTCGCGGCGCGAGATCGCGGCCCAGATTGAGCGGCAAAGCGAGCAATACCAGCGCGATCAGGTCGCTCAGGACGCCTGGAAGCAGAAACAGCGCTCCGGCAAGCACCTTGCGTCCGCTGTCGAACAGAACGCGCAGCAGCGGCTGCTCGCCGTGCATCGCCGCGATGGTGTTGGCCCGGAATGCCGTCCGTTCGTTGCGCAGCAGGTACAAGCCAATGCCGACCGACAAGGTGAGCCACGCCCAGACGGGCACGCCTGTCCAGCTCGCGAAACGCACGGTCGCGTACAGATCGATGAGCGGGAAACCCAGTACAATCAGCAGCAATATGAATCGCATGGAGACTCCTTGGCCGGCGCAGCGATCCTGGTACTGACGCAGTTGCCCGACCGCGCTTCCGCGCAATCGCTGGCCCGCTCGCTCGTCGAGGCGCGCCTCGCCGCATGTGTCAGTATCGGCACCCCCGTGGAATCACTTTATCACTGGCAGGGCCAAATCGAAACAGTGCAGGAATTCACGGTCGCCGTGAAGACCCGATCCGAGCGCTACGCCGCGGTCGAGGCAGCGATCCTGGCGCGGCATCCGTACGAACTTCCGGAGATCGTCGCTGTCCTCATTATCGATGGACTCGCTCGTTACCTCGATTGGATCGCCCGTGAAACCGCCGCGAGTTGACCGGACAGTGGCGGCGACGGTGAACTGCGCGTTGGCGCTGGCCCTCTTGGCGGCGATGGGTCTGTCCGGCACCGCGGACGCGCAGTCGAAATTGCTGGAGCCGGAGCGCGCGTTCGCATTCAGCGTTCAGGCATTGGACGACAAGACGGTCGAGGCGAGGTTTGTCATCGCCGACGGGTATTACCTGTACCGTGAAAAGATGAAGTTCGACGTCGAGCCGGCCGCGCTGGCGGCCAATCCCGTGCTCCCCGAAGGCAAGCTCAAGGACGACCCGTTTTTCGGCAAGGTCGAAACCTACCGGGGCCGGTTTGCCGTGAAACTGGCGCTGGATCAAACGGACCCTGGCCGGAAAGTCACTGTCCGGGCGGAGTCGCAAGGATGCGCCGACGCCGGCGTTTGCTACCCGCCCCAGGTCCAGGTTCTGACTTTGGCGCTCCCCTTGCCGGGCACCGGCCCCGGCGCGCCCGTCGCCGCGACGCCGGCCAGGAAATCCTGGTTCAACTGAAGCCGGGTCGTGGACCGGCTCCGGGTCTCCGATGTGAGCGCCCACTTGCAACCTGAGCACGGCACGCTGTTCACGCGACGCTGGTTCCGCTGGTCGGCTTTCGCGGTTGCCGGCGCGCTCGCGCTGGCTGCGGGACTGCATTTCCGCGGCAACGGCGACGATGCCGGCGGGACTGGCCGCGGGATGGATGCGGCGACGCTCTTCGCCATCGCCATGCCGGACGCCGCAGGCAACCAGCAGTCGTTCGGCCAGTGGCAGGGCCGGGTCCTGGTGGTCAACTTCTGGGCAACCTGGTGCGTACCCTGCCGCGAGGAGATGCCCGAATTCGTGAAGGTCCAACGGGAACTGGGCGAACGCGGCCTGCAATTCGTGGGCGTCGCCATAGATCAGGCGGACAAGGTGGAGGCATTTGCGGCCGAACTCGGGCTCAACTACCCGGCGCTGATCGGCGGGTACGGCGCAATCGAGCTTTCCAAGACCATGGGCAATCGGCTCGGTGCGCTGCCCTTTACGGTCATCATCGATCGCTCGGGGCGAGTCGTCCACACGCAGTTGGGGCCGATCAAGGAAGCCGTGTTGAGGACGATCGTCGGTCAATTGTTATAATACATCCGTCAATGTCCCGCATTTAGCGCTAATAGAAGGAACGGACGCAGAGTCGGATCCGCCGTTTCGAGTCCGCCGGAGCATTGATCGACCATTCACCCGGCATCGGAAGCGAACCGCGTCGCCGACCCTTCGCGAGCTCCGGACTTCGCCGATCTTTCGCCAACGCTGGACATTTCGAGCCGATCTGCGCCAAACTCCCCGACTAATCGAAACAGGGGGCTCCGCAGCCAATGTCGACTTCAAAATGCAGGGCGGCGGTCCGGATCGAGGCAACGAAGGGTCAACCGTACCCTTCGATCCGCACTTTCGAAGCGCCGGACGTGAGCCCGGCGGGGACCGGAAACCCGGTCCCGCAACGCGGCTGGCGTTCCGAAGCGGCGTTCCTAGCCTTCGCCGGCCTCGGTTCGCGGGGCCGCGGCGTCGTCATGGTTCACCGGTCCGCGCAGCCGGCGAGGTGACGCGATGGACCTGCGCAAACTGAAGACGCTGATCGAGCTCGTCGAAAGTTCCGGGATCGGTGAGCTCGAAATCCAGGAAGGCGAGGAACGCGTACGGATCACGCGGGGTGCCGCGCCCGGCGCGGCCGCGCCGATACCGGTCTACGCGACGGCTGCCCCGCTCGGCGCACCTGCGCCGGCGGTGGAGACGCCGGCGGCTCCGGCCGCGCCCGAGGGCCATCTCGTCAGGAGCCCCATGGTGGGGACCTTCTATCGCGCGACGTCGCCCGGGACGAAACCTTTTGTCGAAGTGGGGGATTCCGTCCAGGTTGGCGACACGCTGTGCATCATCGAGGCGATGAAATTGATGAATGAGATCGAAGCGGACAAGGCGGGCGTGGTGAAGCAGGTGCTCGCCGAGAATGGCCAACCCGTCGAGTATGGCCAGCCGCTGGTCGTGATCGCCTGACTTGCCGCCGCTTCGCCCCCCGTCGTCGCCCATCGTGGCAAAGACGCCGAACCAGCTCTTCGGCAAGATTCTTATCGCCAATCGCGGCGAGATCGCGCTGCGGATCCAGCGCGCCTGCCGCGAGCTCGGGATCCGGACCGTCATGGTCCACTCCGAGGCCGATCGCGAGGCCAAGTACGTGCGGCTCGCCGACGAATCGGTGTGCATCGGACCACCCCCGTCCACGGCGAGCTACCTCAATGTGCCCGCGATCATCGCGGCGGCGGAAGTGACCGACGCGCAGGCGATTCATCCGGGCTACGGCTTTCTCTCCGAAAATGCGGACTTCGCCGAGAAGGTCGAGCGCTCGGGCTTCGTCTTCATCGGGCCCCGCGCCGACACGATCCGCCTGATGGGGGACAAGGTCAGCGCCAAGGTGGCCATGATCAAGGCCGGGGTGCCGTGCGTGCCGGGCTCCGAAGGCGCGCTTCCGGACGATCCGAAGGAAATCGTGAAGATCGCGCGCCTGATCGGCTACCCGGTGATCATCAAGGCCTCGGGAGGCGGAGGCGGGCGCGGAATGCGCGTCGTGCATACGGAAGCCGCGCTCGTGTCGGCCGCTTCGCTGACCCGCACCGAGGCACAGGCGGCCTTCGGCAATCCGGTGATCTACATGGAGAAGTTTCTCGGCAATCCGAGGCACATCGAGATTCAGGTCCTGGCCGACGAGCACAAGAACGCCATCTACCTGTTCGAACGCGACTGCTCGATGCAGCGCCGCCACCAGAAGATCATCGAGGAAGCGCCGGCTCCCGGGGTCTCGGTGCGCGCACTGACCCGGATCGGCGAGCGCTGCGCCGACGCGTGCCGGAAGATCGGCTATCGCGGCGCCGGAACCTTCGAATTCCTGTTCCAGGACGACGAGTTCTTTTTCATCGAGATGAACACGCGGATCCAGGTCGAGCATCCGGTCACGGAGCTCACGACCGGCATCGACATCGTGCAGGAGCAGATCCGCGTCGCCGCCGGACAGAAGCTGCGCTTCCGCCAGCGCGACATCGTGCGGCGCGGGCACGCGATCGAGTGCCGGATCAACGCCGAGGATCCGTACACGTTCGTGCCCTCGCCGGGGCGCATCACGTCGTACCATGCGCCCGGCGGGCCCGGGATTCGCGTCGATTCGCACGTCTATCACAACTACTTCGTTCCGCCATACTACGATTCGATGATCGGCAAGGTCATCGCGTTCGGCGACACGCGCGAGCAGGCGATCGCGCGCATGCGCATCGCGCTGTCCGAAATGGTGGTCGAGGGGATCGAGACGAACATCCCGCTGCACCAGGAGCTTCTGCTCGACGAAAAGTTTCTTCGCGGCGGAACCTCGATCCACTATCTCGAGGAAAAACTCGCGAAGCGCAAGCAAGCGGGCTAGCGGGCTGTGCAACGGTACTGCGCGGGCTGTCTCGCACGCGGCGTCCCCGCCCGCGGCGCGCCGCGTCCGGTATCCCGATCGTCCCGTGCCGCCAACGCCGCCGCGTCCGCAGGCGAAACCCTGGCGGACGACGCCGCCGAACCCTCGTGAGCTACATGGCGCTGCGTTTCGACATCGACGCCGATGCGGCGGATGCGCTGGCGGACGCGCTCCTCGACGCGGGCGCTCTTTCCGTCGATGGCGCCGATCCCCACGCGGGCACCTCGGCGGAAATGCCGCTCTACGGCGAGCCCGGCGAAACGACCGCCGGATTGTGGCCAGTCACGCGGTTGACCGCGCTGTTTCGCGACGCCGGCGACATTCCACCCGCGCTCGCCGCGCTGGCCGGCGCGGGAACCGTGTTGCCATCGCACGAGACTTTTTCCGTCGCCGAGCAGGACTGGGTGCGGGCGACGCAAGCGCAGTTCGCGCCGATCCGGATCGAAGACGGATTGTGGATCGTTCCGTCGTGGTGCGAGGCGGTCGACCCCTCCGCGATCAATCTTGCACTCGATCCCGGACTGG
>JANMBN010000472.1:0-21371 GCA_031360485.1 Betaproteobacteria bacterium
CGCGCCGCGCGAGGTCAGACGGAAAGGGTACACAACGCGGAGCGAAAACGCCATACCGGCCCGGCGCGCGGGACGTTTGCCCGCGAGACCTGCGGCGCGAACCCTCGGGGTCCCGCGACGCGCGATCGCCGGGCACTCGCCCGCCTGCCGCGCGGTAGAATCGATGTCGACAAGGCGGCCCGCGCGGCGACATCGCCCCCGGATCGCCGCCGGGATGTTTTCGATGACCGCTGCTTCACCCAGCCGCAGCTTCGCGCAAGGGATCGCCGTCATGGCGCTCGCCATCGCCGCGTTGGCAGGTGCGGTCCCGGTTCGGGCCGGCGAAGATATCGTCCTCACACCCACGCGAGTATCCGAGCACGTCTGGTTCTTCGAGGGTGAATCGGGCGCGGCGAGCACCGCAAACAAGGGCTTCATGTCGAACGCCGGCTTCGTCGTCACGAGCGACGGGGTCGTCGCGTTCGACGCTCTCGGCACTCCGGCGCTCGGCCGCGCGATGATCGCCGCGATCGGCCGGGTGACCAAGGCGCCGATCCGACGCGTGATCGTTTCGCACTATCATGCCGACCACATCTACGGGCTGCAGGAATTCGGCGGGATCGGCGCGAAGATCTGGGCGCATCGGAACGCGGAGATCTACCTTTCTTCCGAAATCGCCGTAAGCCGGCTCGCGCAACGACGGGCGGAGCTTTCCCCGTGGATCGACGAAACCACGCGCGTCGTCCCGCCCGATTTCTGGCTCGACGGCGACACCGATTTTCGGCTGGGCGGCCTCACGTTCCGGATCATCTATTCGGGGGGAGCGCACTCGCCCGAGGACATCCTGATGTACGTGGTCGAGGATCGGGTCCTGTTCGCGGGCGACCTCATATTCGCCGGCCGGGTCCCCTTTGTCGGCACGACCGACAGCCGGGGGTGGCTGAAGGCGATGGCAAAGATGATCGCGGTCAAGCCAGCGATCGTCATTCCCGGGCACGGCCCGGCGTCGACGAACGTCGAACGCGATCTCGTCATGACGCGCGACTATCTCGTCTACCTGCGCGAAACCATGGGCCGCGCGGCCCGGGAGTTCCTGCCGTTCGAAGACGCCTACGCGCAGACCGATTGGTCGCGCTTTGCCGGCTTGCCGGCGTTCGCCGCGGCCAATCGGATCAATGCGTACGGGACGTACCTGCGGATGGAGCAGGAGGAACTTCAGAACACGAAGGATTGAACGCACGCCACCATGACGGGCGTGACGGCCCACGCTACGCGCGGCCGGGGCAAACGGCGACGCCGCACATGATCCGGGACACGTCGCCGCGATCAGTTCAGATTGGCGATGTAGTGGGACAGGTTCTCGATGTCGTCGTCGGACAGCGTGCCCGCGACGCTGGTCATGTTGCCGGCGTCGTTGGTGCGGCGCTTCGCCTTGAAGTCGTGGAGCTGCTTCCTGATGTATTCCGGATACTGGCCGGCGGCCTTCGGAATTTCGTTCTGGCCGACGAACCCGCCCAGATGGCACATCGGGCATAGCACGGCATCCGACACCTTTCGGCCGGCCTCGACCTTCGCGCTGTCGGCCTTGAAGTTGATCGGCGCCGGCTTTTGCGCCGCAAAGAAATTCCCGAGCGCGATCATGTCATCGCGCGACAGGTCCGCGACCAATGGCGACATCATGGGGTCCGAGCGGCGCCCCTCCTTGAAATCCTTGAGCTGGATGTAGATGTACCGCCAGGACTGCCCGGCAAGGATCGGATAGGCGGGATTGGTGGAGTTTCCATTGGGGCCATGGCACGCGAAACAGACCTCGGCCTTCGGCCGCGTCGCGGCCAATTGCGCGGCGTCGGTCTGCGCAAGCGCCGGGAGGCCAACGACCGACGCCGCCACGGCGGGGAGCCAACGTGCCAGCACGGAAATCAGCATTCGCATCTCGGTCTTGAAGAGGAAGGAGCCATGAAAAAAGAACGGCCACTCCGCGAACGGAGTGGCCGCCCCAGGAGCAAACAGGATTATGGAATCGCGAAAACGAAGACGCTGTTTCCGCGCTTGGCGTCGATCTGGTTGTTGCCGCCCGCGGCGACAGCGACATACTGCTTGCCACGCACCATATAGGATACCGCCGGAGCATTGACACCCGCGCCGCAGTTGTATTTCCAGAGCTCCTTGCCGCTCGCTGCGTCGAATGCCTTGAACCAGCCGTTTGCTTCGCCATTGAAGACGATGTTGCCGGCGGTCGCAAGAACTCCGCCGATCAACGGCTGCGGCGTCTTGGCGCCCCAAGCCACCTTGCCCGTATCGATGTTGACGGCGACGAGGCGGCCCCACTGCTCTTCGGCGGGGATCGTCTTGAACGCGCCGCCCAGCCACAGCTTGCCCCCGGGATAGGGCGATTCCTCGACATGGTAGGTCATGGGCTGGTGCAGGTTGGCCACGTAGGCCATGCGCGTCTTCGGGTTGACCGCCATCGGCGACCACTCGACGCCGCCGTTCGCTCCCGGCAGCATCCGCGCGCCCTCTTTCGTGGGCAGCACCCACATGTTCTCCTGCGGAATCATGGCTTCCGAGAAGCGGATCAGCTTGCCGGTATTGCGCTCGTGCACGTAGAGGTGCCCGGTCTTGCCGCCGTGGATCACGACGTCGACCATCTTTCCGCTCTTGTCCTTGGCCTGCGTGAGTATCGCCGGGCTGACCGCATCCAGGTCCCAGACGTCATGCGCGATGTACTGGAAATGCCACTTGTACGTGCCCTTGTCGAGATCGACGGCCACCATCGAGTTGGTGTACAGGTTGTCGCCCGGGCGAATCGCGCCGTACAGGTCGGGCGAGGGATTGCCGACCAGGAAGAAGACCGTGCGCGTTTTCTTGTCGATGGCCGGCGTCATCCATACGCCGCCGCCCAGCGTCTTGTAGAACGAACTGTCCTTGGCGAACGCGGCCTTTTCCGCCGGAATATCGCGATGCATGTCGCGGCCCGTCGCGTCCTTCGGGTCCCAGACGCCCTCATGGCCCGTTTCCGGAATCGTGTAGAAGGTCCACAGAAGCTTGCCGTCCTTCGCATCGAACGCCTTGATGAAGCCGCGAACGCCGTACTCGCCGCCATTGGTGCCGATCAGCACCTTGCCGTCGACGACGGCGGGCGCCATCGTGTCCGAGTAGCCCTTTTCGGGATCGGCGATCTGGGTTTCCCAGAGCAGCTTCCCGGTCTTCGCGTCGAGCGCCACCAGCTTGGCGTCGATGGTGCCCATGAACAGCCTGCCGCCTTCGATCGCGACGCCGCGGTTGTTGTTGCCGCAGCAGACCGTGACGATCGGGCCGAGTTTCTGCTTGTAGTGCCAGTATTCCTCGCCCGTGACGGCATCGATCGCGTAGACGTGGTTGAACGATGTCGTCAGGAACATCACGCCGTCGACGACGATCGGCGCCGTTTCCATCGATTCGAGCACGGCCGTCTGGAAGACAAACGCCGGCTTCAGCTTGCCGACGTTCGCGGCGTTGATCTGCGCACCGGGGTAATACCGTGTCTGCTCGTAGCTGCCGTTCGCGTGGATCCAGTTATTCGCATCACGGCCGGCCCCGTCGAGCATCGCCTGCGTGATGGCCGTCGGCGCCTTCGACATCGCTTTCCCCGTCGTTGTCGCACCGCCCGTGATTTCCTGGGCTGCCGCCACGCCTGAAGCGGCCAGGCAAATCGCAAACACCGACGCCATACCCGCCAAAGAATTCCGGAAGTGCATGCGACCTCCCCGTCGTTCGAGTTTCGAAGCCCACAAGACCGTTCGAAGCGAATTTCCCCTGTGTCGGACCGCTTCGCGGCAACCTGCGTTATATTCCAATTGGAAGGCGGTTGTAAACCACAGTCGATTGTGCGGCGCAACAGGCACGGGAAGCGCCGACATCGGGAAGCGGAGGGATTCCATGCTGGGCCTGGAGCGCCGGAAATTTGTCATCGTCGTTGGGGTACTTCTCCTGGCCGGCGCGGCGCATGCCGCGGATCAGGATCTTTCGATCAATGCTCGCCTCCTGCTGGCAGCGCGCAACGGCGACGCCGCCGGCCTCGACCGCGCGCTGGCGGCAGGCGCTTCCGTCAACTCGCGCAACCGTCTGGGCGAGACGGCGCTCTTGATCGCGCTCAAGAAAAACGACCTGCCGATGGCCAGGACGATGCTCGCGGCCGGCACCGACGTCAATTTGGCGGCCGTCAACGGCATCAGCCCCTTGATGGCGGCGGCGTACTCGGGACAGGCCGAGATGGCCGCGGCGCTGCTCGCCAAAGGCGCCGACATCAACGCACAGGACCGTCTGAAGAAGAACGCGATGACCTATGCCGCCGGCGCCGGCAGCACGGAGATCGTCGGCATGCTCATCGCCAACGGTGTCGACGCGAATGCGGTGTACAACAACGACCTGACCGCGCTGATGTGGGCGGCGGGATTTGGAAAATCGGCCACGGTTTCGGCACTGCTCGCCGCGGGCGCGCGCCCGGATCTCAGGGACAACCGGGGCAAGACGGCGCTCGACATCGCGCGCGACGGCAAGTTCGACGAAACGGCGAAGCTGCTCGAAGGAAAGCGGTGAATGAGTGAATCGCTGCCGGGCTACGAGCTGCGCCGTGCCGTCGGCGAGACCGCTGTTTTACGCCCCCTCGGCCTTCCCGAGTCCCATCCGCGCGAGCAGTCCGTCGCGATCGATCCAAGCGTGCTTCAACGCGCCGGCGACATGTAGCGCAACCGCCGCCGCGATCACCCAGCTCGTGGCCAGATGGACGACGCTGAGCATGTCCTTGAGCGCTACATTCTTGCCGGCCCAACTCGGCAGCGTCATCCCGAAATACCTGACCGGGTAGCCGCTGACCTCCGACCCCAGATAGCCGGAAAGCGGGTGAAGCACGAGCACCGTGTACAGCACGGCGTGCGTGAGCCGCGCGGTCGATGCCTGCCACGCCGGCATCGGCGGAAGCGGCGGGGGTCGATGTGCGATCCGCCACAGTATCCGCACCATCATCAGCGCAAGAATCGTCAGGCCGACCGACTTGTGCATGTTGAATGCATCCACACGCGGACCGACCGGCTCTTTCGGGATTTCCTGCATCCACCAGCCCCACGCGAACTGGACGATGACGAGGCCCGCAACGAGCCAATGCAGGACAACCGCGGTGCGCGTGTATCGCGCGCCCGGCTCAGAAGGCGACATTGACGCTGGCTCCAACGAGGACGTTCCGGCTTGCCGCGGGCTCGAAATAGCGGCCGTTGGCGTCGCCGACGATCACGGTTCCAGCATAATTCCGATTCGTGAAATTGTTGACGCGCACAAATTCGCGCAGCAGCCAGCGACCCAGCCGCTGCTCGAAGCCGATCCGCGCGTTGCCGATCGTGTAAGCGGGCGCGGCGTCCGAGTTGCGGTCGTTGACGTACATCTTGCCCGCGTACTGGACCTCGAGTGCCGCGACCAATCCCGCCGCTTCAGGATGCGACCAGGAGAGTTCGCCATAGGCGCTGGCGACCGGGACGCCCGGCAGCCTGGCACCGGCCGGAACGACGACCGGCGGCGACCCCGTCGTCGCGTCGGTGGCGAATTTCGCCGACAGTCGCGTGTAAGCGGCGTAGCCCGTGAACCCCGCGCCGATTGCGCCTTCCCAGGCGGCCTCGATTCCCCGCCTGCGCGTCCGGGTGGCATTCTTGTAGGTCGTGCGCCCGCCTGCCGCAGTGTCGATGACGATTTCGTCCGACGTCGAGACGTTGAATGCCGCGAGGTTCAAGCGTTGCTGCCGGCCCAGGAATGCCTTGACGCCAATTTCGCTCGACCGGCTGATACTCGGCTGCAGCCCGAGATTGAGCCCGGGACCCACGGTGCGGTAGGCCAGCTCGGTAAACGTCGGCGTTTCGAATCCCCGGCCGTAGTTCGCGTAGACATTGAAGTCGGTCAACACATGCCAGACCATGCCGAGCACCGGGCTGCCATGACGGTAGTTGCGCCGGCCGCTGTCGTTGGGGTTCTCCGCGTTGACGTAGTGGTCATCGGTGCGGAAACGGACATCGCTGTAACGCATCCCCGCGAACAGGGACAGCGCATCCAGCGCCGACCAGTCGAATTGCAGATAGCCATCCGTGTTGCCGATGAAATTGTCCTCGTCGCGGCGCAGCTCGCCGAGCGCGCCGGCGTTGTTGACGAACCCCTGGCGATGCTCCTGCTGCGATTCGTAGTCGGCACCCAGCGTGAGCGCCGCGGGCCGCCCCGCGAGCAAAAACCGCGTCGAAAGCCGCGCGTCGACTCCACCGAAACTGCGGTCGAGATCGGTGACGCCACCCGAAGACGTGGTGGCAATTCCCGAAAACGCGAGGTACTGCCGCACCCGGCGGGTTCCGCCATACCCTGTCACGCGCAAATCGGTGTCGCTGCCCAGGCGCTGCTCGAACGTGGCACCGCCTTGCACTTGATTGACGCTCTTGCGCGTGTCGAAGCGAATCGCGACAGGGTCCACCTGCCTCGGGTTCGCCTCCCACTGGGTGCGGGTGAGCCCCAGCGGGTCCTGGGCGTCGGGCTGGTAAAGCCAGTTCGCGATCACGGTGATCGTCGTATCGGGAGCCGCGAGCTTGAGCTTCACGTTGCCGAGGTCGCGCGATGCAACGCTATGATCCCGATAGCCGTCGGTCTCGAATCGGTTTCCGACGACGACATAGTTGACGGCGTCGCTCTGCCCTTCGAGTTTCGCGATGGCGTTCCACATCCCGAAACTGCCACCGATGAACTGTGCCGTTGCCTGCGGCCGTTCCGGCCCGTCCTCGGTAAAAACGGAGATGACACCGCCGGAGGCATTTCCGTAGAGGGACGAGAAAGGGCCCCGCAGCACTTCGATGCGCTGCGCGGAGGCGAGGCTGAAACTGCCTGCCTGGCCTTGCCCGTCGGGCATCGTCGCCGGGATGTTGTCCTGGTAGAGCCGAACGCCGCGTACGCCGAAATTGGCTCGCGCGCCGAAGCCGCGTATCGAAAGTTGCAGGTCCTGCGCGTAATTCCACCGATTCTGAATGAACATCCCGGGCACGCGCGCGAGCGATTCTGACAGGTTGACCTGCAACTGGCCGCCTTGGATCCTGTCGCCGTCCACGGTATCGATCGCAACGGGCAGATCGAACGCGCGCTCGGGGGTTCGGGTCGCGGTGACGACCACCGGATCGAGCGGCACCGGCACCGACTGCTGAGCCAGCAGATCGCTCGCGACGGCAAGCCCCGCCATCAGCGCTAACACCCGGTGGCGCATGGTCGCGTGCGGTCTGAAAAGAGGCGTAGGGATCATGGCGTCATTTTCCATTGTGCTCTGCGAACGATAGGCGATGCAAAGTCGTGTAGGATAATTGAGAGATCGCGCCAGGCATAGCGCACAATCCTCATCCCGCAGCATCGAAATCATGATTCGATCGATTCCGCGCCGTCCCCTTGTCGCGTTCGCCCTCGCCGTCGGCGCGCTTTTTGCGCTGGCCGCGCGCGCCAGTCCCGTAGCCTACGTGCCGAACGAAGGCTCGGGCAACATTTCGGTGATCGACACCGGCACGGACTCCGTTACCGCGACGCTCAAATTCGGCCAAAGGCCGCGCGGCGTGGCGGTATCCCCCGACGGCGCTCGCCTGTACCTGAGCGATCAGACCGCCAATGCGCTCGTCGTCGTCGACACCGTGAAGCGGGTCGAGATTGCGCAGGTGCCGCTGGGTGACTCCCCCGAAGCGATCTACCTCTCGCCCGATGGCCTGTGGATCGCCGCGGCGATCGAGGAGAACGACCAGGTCGTCATCGTCGACACCACCACACTGAAAGTCGCCCGCCGCATCCGGATGCGCGGCAAGAATCCAGAACACGCGGTCTGGAGTCCCGACGCCAAGTGGATTTATGTCAGCGCCGAGGAAGCCGACAGTGTCGACATCGTCGACGTCGCGAAGGGCGAAGTCGTCAAGACGGTGAAGGTCGGCGACCGTCCCCGGGGCATCGGCTTTCTTCCCGACGGTACACGGGCCTACGTGGCTGCCGAGAATGCCGACACCATCAACGTGTTCGACGTCGGCAAGCAGGAAGTGATCGCGAAGATCAAGGCCGGCAGCCGCTCGAACGGAGTAACTGTCCACCCCGACGGCAAGCGCGTCTACGTCTCCTCCGGCGGCAAGGGCACGGTGCAGGTGATCGACACCGCGACGAATACCATTTCCGCCGAGATCCCGGTCGGCCGCCGCCCGTGGAACATGGCGCTGACCCCGGATGGCAAGAAGCTCTACGTCGCCTGCGGCCGCTCGAACGCCGTCGCCGAGATCGACACCGCGACCAACAGGAAGATCGCGGAGATCCCGGTCGGCGAACTGCCCTGGGGTGTCGCGATCCGCTGACGACACCCGATGTTGCGGGCGGCGGCTGTGGGGCCGCGACTCATGCGGCGGCGTCCGGGGCCTGCTTCGGCGTAAAGTGAAAATTCGGCGGCGAGCGCGGCTCAAACCACCCATGGCAGCATACAACGACGATTTCGCGCTCCTCCGGCCGGGGCGGCGCCGCGCGCTGTCCGGCTTCGCCGCCGGCGCGCTCGCAGCGTTCCTGCCCCGCGCCGTCGCCACGACCCTGAGCGCATCGGACGATCTGTGCACGACGCCCGCACAATTCGATGTGCCCTTGCGTATTCCCGCGCAGCGCGGTCTGATGGGGAGGCTCGTCGTGGGCGGCGACCCCGTGGTGTTGCGTGCGGTTTCACGCGCCGGCAACGCACCGCGCCTCGCGTACGCGGCAAACGTCGGCGGGCGTGAGTACCTGAATCCAACGCTGGTTGCGCGAACCGGCGCCCGGGTCCGCATCGTGCTGGCCAACGGCCTCGCCGAGCCGACCGTCACCCATTGGCATGGCTTCACGCAGGACACCGGCAACGACGGCAATGGCGAGACACTCGTCGCGCCCGGAAAGTCTTTCGAGTACGCATTCACCGTACGAAACCGCTCGGGCCTTTACTGGTATCACCCGCACCCGCATGGCGCGACGGCAGCGCAGCTGTACCGCGGACTGTTCGGACTGTTCGCAATCGAGGACGACGACGAGCTCGCGTTGCGCCGCAGCCTGGCGCTCGTGCCCGGCGCGACCGAACTCCCGTTGATCCTTCATGACCGTCGCAGCTCCGCCCCCGATGCGTATGCCCCCACGGAGTCCGATCAACTGCACGGCTGGTACGGCGACGAGGCGCTCGTCAACTTCACGCCCCGGCCCTATCTCGACGTCGCCGCGCGCCGTTACCGTTTCCGCATTCTCAATGCGGCGAACGCCCGCGTGTTCCGGCTCGGCATTCGCGGCGACGACGGCGCGCCAATCCCGTTCCTGCTCCTCGGCACCGACGGCGGGCTGATCGAGCGGCCGCTGCCCGCGGACGAGCTCTTCCTCGCGCCGGCCGAGCGCGTCGACGTGCTGGTGGACTTCGGCCGCCTGCCGATTGGCGGCTTTGCGCTGCTCGAGACCCGCGCGTTCGATCCGATGCACGCCGAATTGCGCCCCCGCCGGAGCACGGACGCCCCGACCGATGCGATGGCGCATGGAACGGCTCCGGCGCAGGACAACGCGACGCCGGCAAGCCACAGCCACAGCGACGGCGCGGCCTTCGCGCTGCTGCAGTTTCGGATCCGCGAGCGAGCGGCTCGCGCGGCGCCCATGCCGACCCGCCTTTCGACGCTGCCCGTCGCGTCCGCCGCTCCCGGCAGCGAGCGCCCGTTGCGGCTTGGATTCGCCAAAGGGCGATGGCGGATCAACGACCTCGTATACGACGTCGCCGCAACCCCGATCGTGGTGGCGCGCAACGCCGTCGAGACATGGCTGATTCGCAATTATCATACGAGCATGCCCCATGCAATGCACCTGCACGGGTTTCAGTTTCGGGTGCTGGAACGGGAAACGAGCCCCGACCCATTGGCGTCGCTCGTCGTCGATGCGCAAGGTCGCCAGGCCACGGACCTCGGACTGAAGGACACCGTGCTCGTCTGGCCCGGCGAATCGGTAAAGATCGCGATCGACTTTCGGCATCCGTTCGCCGGCGCGCAAACGTACCTGTTCCACTGTCACAATCTCGAACACGAAGACGGCGGGATGATGTTGCGGGTCAAGGTCGGCTGAGGCCGCCGCCGGCGACGCGCGGTGCGACGAGGCTTCGCCGAGTTACAATCGCATGCAGAAATCGGCCGGGTTTTCCTGCACGTCCCGGCCCCCTTGTTCGACGTTCGACCTGCGCCCGGCGTCACACTCAACCATCGCACCATGATCAATGACCCCATCCTCGCCGTCGCGATCCGTGCCGCGCATCGCGCCGCGTCGGTGATCATCGACGCCGCGCGCGACCTCAAGCGGCGCCCCGCGCACGCAAAGGGCCACGCCGACATGGCGTCCCAGGCCGAAACCGAAGCCGAGAATGCGATCATCGCAACGCTCCGCGCCGCTTTTCCCGAGCACGCGATCGTGGGAGAAGAATCCGGCCAGGTCGTGAGCCAGATCGCGGGCGACGGCGCCCGCGGCGGTACCCGGTTCAAATGGATCGTGGACCCGATCGACGGACTCGCGAACTTCCTCCACGGTTACCCTCACTACGCGGTGTCGATCGCGCTCACCCAGAGCGACGAGGTCACGCACGCCGTCGTCTTCGACCCCGTCCACGACGAACTGTTCACGGCGATCAAAGGCAAGGGAGCGGCACAGAACGGCACGCCGATCCGGACGTCGACTTGCGTCCGCCTCGACGACGCGCTCGTCGGCACGGTGTTTCCGTCGCGGTCGAGCCCGAAGCTGCCCGCGTACGTGCATTTGTTCGGCGCACTCGCCGCGCAGTGCGGCGGCATCCGCCGTGCCGGCTCGTGCGCGCTCGACCTCGCCTACGTCGCCGGAGGGCGCCTCGATGGCTTCTGGGTGACGAGCCTGAGTTCCTGGGACGTTCTGGCCGGGATGCTGATTGTCAACGAGGCCGGCGGCCGCGTCGGCGATTTCGCCGGCGGCAAGGATTTTCTCCGCACGAACGAAGTGATCGCCGCCGCGCCCGGCGTGTTCAATCTGTTGCGCGAGGCGATTGCGGCGGCAGTGCCGTCTCGATGATCGAATCGGCGGTCTGCCGGCGCGTGCCCGACGGCAGAAGCGATACCGCCACGAGGGTTGCCGCGGCGATTCCGGCCATGAGCATCAGCAGGGTGTCGAATCCGCCCGCCTTGACGACTGGCCCCAGCAGCCACACGGCCGCCGAACTCACCCCAAACGAAACCGTCAGGCGCATGCCGCTCACGCGCGAGCGCATCCGGTCGTCGACGAAGCGCACGATCATCGCGTCGGTGAAGGGTATCGCTCCGAAAACCGTGACCATGGACGCGAGCAGCAGCGCGTACAGCTTCCAGCCGGTCGCGTCCGCTGCGGCCACGAACAGCGGGGCCTGCAACGCAACGACGCCGACATAGAGCCTCTTGAGCGGGTAACGGTCGATCAGGAGACCGATCGCGACCTGCGCGAACGACGCGATCACATAGACGCACGCGAGCAATGTGCCGAGCAGCGCGGGATCGTCGACGATACCGGCGAATCGCTCGCGCAGGAGCTGGCCGTTGCCGTTGGTCGTGAAGTTGAACAGCAGGCTCGACGAGATCGCGGCGACCGTCATGACGACGAAAATGCGCGCAAGCGCCGGGGTCTCGTTCCCCGCACGCGGGCGCGCCCCGCGCGCCGGCGGTGCCGGCTCTCGCGGCGCAACGCACGCGAACGCGATGCCGCCGGCGATCGCAACCCCTGCGGGAACGATGAACGCCACCCGCCAACCCGCGTACTTGACCAGGAAGCCGGTCGCTACGGCGGCAAACGCCACTCCGAGGTTGCCGGCAAGGCCGTTGACACCGATCGCCAATCCGGGCCGCCGCGTGCCGCGCACCAGCATCGGAATCCCGACGGGATGATAGATGGACGCGAAGGCCCCCATCAGCGTCAATGCGCCGGCGAGCTGCCATGCGCTCTGCGTGAACGCAACCAGCAGCGCCGAGACGCCCATTCCGAAGAAGAACACCAGCATCATCTGCCGCCGTCCCCACAGGTCGCCGAGGCGCCCGGCCGGCAGCGAACCCAGGCCGAACAACAGGAATGCGCCGACGCCGTAGGGCATCAGCGATTCCCAATCCGGCGAGCCGAAATCGGCGGCAATCGCCGCCACCGCGGTCGCGAAAATCAGCAGGAACATGTGGTCGATCGCGTGGGCCACGTTGAGAAGGAGGGCCAAGGGACGGTTGGCAACGGAGTTCATCGTGTCGTCAGCCGGCCAACAGGGTCAGCTGTTCGAACAGCGCGTTCGGTATCTCGACCCCGCGGGCGGTCGCCACCTCGGCGATCGCCCGGCGGCGCTCACCCGGCAGGCGCACGCCGGGCTCCTTGGTCATCTCCTCGACCAGCGTCTGGATCCGCGCGAAATACACGCCATTGCCACCGAGCGCACCGGGATCGACGACCAGAAACGCCTGCCCTATCCGGGGCCGGTTGCCCTCGTCGACGAAAAACGAGCTCGCCTCGAAACCCATCGCCGCGCCGGTCAGCGCGGTGACCAGCAGCTCCACGACGAGCGCCAGCATCGCCCCCTTGGCTCCGCCCATCGCCAGCATCGAGCCTTCGAGGCCGGCCGCGGGATCCGTCGTCGGATTGCCGTCACGATCGAGCGCCCATCCGATGGGGATTGCCTTGCCCTCCTTTGCCGCGATCATCACCTTGCCGCGCGCCGCTTCCGACAACGACAGGTCGATGACCAGCGGCATGGCATTGCGGCGCGGAAACAGGGCCGCGATGGGATTGGTGCCGAACAGCGGCCGCCGCCCGCCCGGTGCGGCGATCGCCGCCGGCGAGTTGCCCATGGCCAATCCGACGAACCCTGCCGTGCCGACGCGTTCGAGGTGATAAGCGGCGGCGCCGAAATGGTGGCTGTCGGTAACCCCGGCGAAGGCGACACCGAAGGCCGCCGCGCGGCGTATGGCCTCCTCCACGGCAAGCGCGCACGCCGGAAACGCGAGTCCGCATTTCGCGTCGATCAGCACCGCGCCGCCTCGGCTGCGCGTGATGGCCGGCTCCGCCGACCCGTCCGCCCGGCCGTTCTTCAGGTGCATCGCGTACTGCGGGATCCGCGACACGCCGTGCGACGCCAGTCCCCGCGCATCGGCATACACAAGCGCGCTCGCGGTTGCCGCGGCCATCGCGGGATTCGCGCCGGACCGTACGAGGACCTTCGTGGCAAGGTCCTGCAGCGCGGCGAGCGTGAGCGTCGGCATGAGGGGATTCTACGAGGTTCTCGCCAACCAGCGGGGCTGATAGGTGGACAGGGGGTTGCCCGTGCCGTGCGGCGCATTCACCCGCACGCGGTGGTTCCTCCCGCAGCCACCGACGCTCGCCCGAATCTCGGAAACTTCCAGGTCAGGCGTTTTTTGCGAACAGGAGACCGATGTCGGCAAACGCCTTGAACTCGAGCGCGTTGCCGAACGGGTCGAGGAAGAACATCGTCGCCTGCTCTCCGGGCAATCCCTTGAACCGGACGTACGGCTTCACGATGAATGCCGTGCCGGCGGCCTCGAGTCTGGCGGCGAGCGATTCCCAGGCCGGCAGGTCGAGGATTACGCCGAAGTGGCGCACCGGTACCTGCTGACCATCGACCAGGCTCGTCGCGTCGGCCATCCGCGCCGCCCCGACCTTGTGCGCGACGATCTGATGGCCGTAGAAATCGAAGTCCACCCAATCTTCGGACGCCCGCCCTTCCGCGCAACCGAGGAGTTCGCCGTAGAAGCGTCGCGCCCCTTCCAGATCCGTGACCGGAAATGCGAGGTGAAAGCGCGGGTAATCCGCCGTCGGCCTGTGCGTTGTCATGGAATTCCCTCTGTTATCGATGCCAGGCGCGGGCCTTGCCCCGGCGCAGGACGACCACCTCCGCCAGGACCCGTACCACGATGATCGCGACGGGCGGCATGCGGCGCGGTCGGCGCACCGCGTTCAAGCCTGCCACGGCAAGGCATCCAGATCCACATTGCCACCGGAAATGATGACGCCGACCCGTGCTCCGGCGACGTCGAGCGAACGTTCGAGGAGGCACGCGAGCGGAACCGCCGACGAAGGCTCGATCATGATCTTCATGCGCTCCCAGGTCATCCGCATCGCGCTCACGATCGCGCCCTCGCTGGCGGTGCCGATCGCCGCGACGTTGGCGCGCAAGGCCGACAGCGTGAGGGCGGAAAGCGTCGTGCGCAGGCCGTCGGCGATCGTTGCCGTCGCGGGTAGCGGCTCGACCGCGCCCGAAAGGAAGCTCCGCGCGGCATCGTCGGCGTTCGCGGGCTCCGCGCCGTAGACGCGCAATTCCGATCGTACCCCGCGCGCGGCGATGCCGGTCCCCGAGAGAAGCCCGCCGCCGCCCACCGGCGCAATGATGATATCGAGATCCGGCACGGACTCGAGCATTTCGAGCGCCGCGGTCCCCTGCCCCGCGATCACGCGCGAGTCGTCGAATGGATGAATGAGCGTCGCCCCGGTTTCATGCTCGACCTTGGCGCAGGCCGCCTCGCGCGCGGCGACCGTCGCCGAGCAGAACCGGATGGTCGCGCCGAATCGGCGCACGTTCTCCTGCTTGACGATCGGAGCGTTCTCCGGCATCACGACCCAAGCCGGAACGCCGCGCGCCCGGGCCGCGTACGCGAGCGCCGCACCATGATTGCCCGACGAATGCGTGACGACGCCGTGCCGCGCCTCGCTCTCGGTCAGGGAGAACACCGCATTGGTCGCACCCCGCGCCTTGAATGCACCGACCTTCTGGAAGTTCTCGCACTTGAAGAACAGCCTCGCTCCGACCTCCACGTCGATCGAACGGCAGCTGAACACCGGCGTCCGGTGCACGTAGGGCCCGATCCGCACCTGCGCCGCGCGGATCGCCGCGAGACCGGGGAGTTCGTGCGCCGAGATCGTTGGCATGGAGGTTCTTCGAGGGGCAGCGTCGCGCGCTCGGCGCGCATCCTGAACGTGTGAGGTACAGGCCGAGCCGCGCGGTGCGCCGTGACGATCAGGCGCTTTCGTAGAGCCGCGTCAACACGAACTCGCGATGGCCCAGCGCTTCGGCAGCCGTGAGACGACCATTCACCGTACGGAACATCATGTCGAGAAGCTTGTCACCCGCGTCGCCCATCGTCAGCTCCCGCTGCAGCAGGCCCGATGTATCGACATCGACGTGTTCGCCCATCGTGCGCACGGTGCGCGGATTCGCGCAGATCTTGATCACCGGCAGTATCGGATTGCCGATCACGTTGCCCTGCCCCGTCGGGAAAAAGTGGACGACAAAGCCGGACGCCGCGCACAGCGTGACCATTTCCGCGGCCGCCGACGAGCTGTCCATGAACCATAGTCCGGGACCGGTGGGCATCTCGGCCTTGTCCAGCACGCCGTCGATCACGCACTTCTTGCCGATCTTCTGGATGTTTCCCAGCGCCTTTTCCTCGATCGTCGTCAGCCCGCCCGCGATGTTGCCCTTCGTCGGCTGCGAATCCGAGAGGTCGGACGTCTTGTGCCGCTCGATCACCGCCTGATAGCGGTCGAACATGGCCATGAACTGCTTGCGGACCGCGTCGTCGCGGCAGCGCGCCGCGACGATCCGTTCCCCGCCGGTCAGCTCCGTCGTCTCACCGAACACCAGCGTGCAGCCGGCCGCGTAGAGTTTGTCGAACGCGTCGCCGACCGTAGGGTTCGCGCCACAGCCGGACGTCGTGTCCGATTCGCCGCACTTGGTCGAGACCCAGAGATCCTTGAGGTCGCAGGCGACGCGCTGCCGCTCGCTTGCCCATTGAAGGTATTCCTTCGCCGACTTCGACGCCCGCATGATCGTGTCCGGGTCGCCGTGCAGCTCGATCCCGAAGCCCGTCACCGGTTTGCCGGTGGCCGCGATGCCATCGACCACCTTCTTCGTCCAGCCCTCCTCGATGCCGATGACGACGACCGCGGCGACGTTGGGGTTGGCGCCCGCGCCGATCAGCGTCCGGAAATGCAGGTCGAGGTCCGCGCCGAATTGCAGCCGGCCGTACGGATGCGGAATCGCCATCGTGCCCTTGACGTTGTGCGCGACGGCTTCGCAGGCGGCGTTGGAAAGGTCGTCGACGGGCAGGATGACGACATGGTTGCGCACGCCGACGCGGCCGTTTTCGCGGCGATAGCCCCAGAATGACTGTTGCATGGTCGCGGCCTCGTTCCGGTTACCAGCGCTTCGTCTTGATGTTGTGCACGTGGGCATGCTGCCCGGTCCGGATCGGCTCCACGACCTTGCCGATGTCGACGCCGTACTTGATCACGGTGTCGCCCCTGGCCATATCCTTCAGCGCGACCTTGTGGCCGAGCGGGATGTCCTGAACGCAGGGCAGGGTTATCGTCCGGTCTTCGTCGAGAACAAGGCCGGTCAACGTGGCGCCGGCCTTGACGCCTTCGACGACGACGACCGCGACCGAGTCGTTCGGGTCGTGCAATACGCAGTGAATCACGGGGACTCCTCGATGGTTCAACCGGAGCACCGGGATGGAACGCGCAGCACCGGCAATCGGTTGAGGGACGATCGACGCGATGGTAACCCGGACCGCGTTTCCGGCCAAATCGGCCGGCCCGGCCGCCGGCCGTCAGAATACGAGACGCGACTGCGCGACGGGAGCGAAGCTCCTGCGATGCACCGGGCAGGGACCGTACCGCGCGAGCGCGGCGAGATGCTCCGCGGTCCCATATCCCTTGTTCCGGCCGAAGCCGTATGCGGGATAGGTGCCGTCGAGCGCGATGAGCATCGCGTCACGCGCAGTCTTGGCGAGGATCGACGCGGCCGAGATCACCGCGACGTCACGATCGCCCTTGATGATCGCGCGCGTGGCGCACGCGAGGGCCGGACAGCGGTTGCCGTCGATCCACGCCTCGCCGGGCACGACGGACAGCGCCTCGAAGGCGCGCCGCATCGCGAGCATCGTCGCCTGCAGGATGTTGAGCGAATCGATCTCGGCGACATCGGCTTCGCCGATCGCCCACGCCAGCGCGCCGGCGCGTATTTCGAGCGCAAGCCGAGTGCGCGCCACCGCCGACAGCAATTTCGAGTCGCGAAGGCCGGCTATCGGTCGCGCCGCGTCCAGGATGACGGCGGCGGCGACAACCGGTCCGGCCAGCGGTCCTCGGCCGGCCTCGTCGATGCCCGCAACCCATCCCGCGCGATAGGGGTTCAACAGGCGACGCCGGCCGTGCGCAGTTCCGCGGTCACGGCATCGGCGGCAAGCGCGCCCGTGTCCACCGCGAGCGATGCCGCGAAACCCGCAAAAAGCGCTTCGAGCCGGCGCCGCGTCACCGTGTCTTCGTAGAGATTGCCTGCCGCCTGGGCGAGGTTCTCGACGGTCACATCTTCCTGGAGGAGTTCGGGCACGACGAATCTGCCCGCGATGATGTTCGGCAGCCCTATCCACGGCACCAGCAATTTGCGGCGAACGATGCGCGCGGTCAGCGCATTCATCCGGTAGAAGATCACGTGCGGGCATCGCGCCAGGGCGGCCTCGAGGGTCGCGGTGCCCGATGCGACAAGCGCCACGTCGGCCGCCCGCAGCGCGTCCGTCGCATGCCCGTAGAGCAGCGTCAGCGGCAGCTTGTCCAGACCCAGGCGGTAGACCGCCGCCTCGAACCGGTCGCGCGTCGGCCGCGTCGCCAGCGGGACGAGAAAGCGCGCGTCCGGCCGCGCGGCATGGAGCGCCGCGGCCGTCTGCAACAACAGGTCGCCGTGCATGTCGAGCTCCGACGCGCGGCTGCCGGGAAGCAAGGCGAAAACCGGCTGCGCCAATCCGAGCTTGAGGTGCTCGCGCGCTTCGCGCCGTGAACCGATGCCGGCGGCCTCCTGCGCCAGCGGGTGACCGACGAACGTGACGGGCACGCCGGCAGCCTCGTAGACCGGCAGCTCGAACGGGAACAACGCGAGCATGCGGTGCACCGATCGGCGGATTCCCGCCACGCGTCCGCGCCGCCACGCCCAGACGGACGGGCTGACGAAATGCACGGTGCGCATGCGGGCGCGCTTCAGCATGGCCTCGAGGCCGAGGTTGAAATCGGGGGCGTCGACGCCGATGAACATCAGCGCACCCTCGGCGCGAAGCCTGCGTGCCAGCGCGCGCCGGAGTGCAAAGAGCTGCGGAATCCGCGACAGCACCTCGACGAGTCCCCGCACCGAGAGCATCTCCAGCGGATACCACGCCGCGCAGCCGGCGGCCTCCATCTTCGGACCGGCTACGCCGACGAACCGCGCCTGCGGCAGCCGCGCGCGCACTGCCTGGATCAGCGTCGCGGCGAGGGCGTCGCCGGAGGCTTCACCGGCGACGATGCCGATCGTCAGCGGACCCGGGCGGGAGGCGGAGTCGCGCATCGGACGCCCTCAGCGAATGATTCCGCGCCCGGTCTCGGCGAGGAAATCGACGAGCGGGGCGAGCGCGGGCGACGCCTGCCTCGCCTCGACCAGCACGGTCTTCGCATCGTCGAGCGAGCGCCCCTCCCGATAAAGCGTCTTGTAGGCACGCCGGACCGCGAGGATGTCCTCCGAAGTGAATCCGCGCCGGCGCAGACCCTCGTTGTTCGTGCCATGCGGTTTGGCCGGATATCCGGCCGCGGTGACGAACGGGGGCACGTCCTGCACGACGATCGCGCCGGCGGCGATCATCGCGTGCGCACCGACACGGCAAAACTGGTGGACACCGGCATAGGCGCCCAGCACCGCCCAGTCGCCGATCCGCACGTGGCCGGCGATCTGCGCGTTGTTCGAGAACGTGGTCAGGTTTCCGACGACGCAGTCGTGCGCGACGTGCGTGTACGCGAGGAACAGGTTGCCGTTGCCGATCGCGGTATCGCCGCGGTCCTGCGCCGTCCCGGCGTGAATCGTCACGAACTCGCGAAAGACGTTGTCGTCGCCGATCGTCGTCGTCGTCGGCTCGCCGCCGTACTTGCGATCCTGCGGTACCTCGCCGATCGACGTGAACTGGAAGAGGCGATTCCGGACGCCGAACGCCGTGCGGCCGGTTACGACCACATGGGGACCGACGATCGTGCCGGCGCCGATGGTCACGTGCGGACCGATGATCGAATAGGGGCCGACTTCGACGTCGGCCGCAAGCCCCGCCAACGGGTCGACGAGCGCGGTGGGGTGAATCCTCGGCATCGGTTCAGGCGTCCTTCTTGCCCGCTTCGGGCATGCGCATCGCCGCCATCAGATCGGCTTCGGCGACGATGTCGTCCCCGACTTTCGCGCGCACCGCGAACTTGCCGATCCCCCGCACCATGCGCTGCACCTCGGCCTCGAGGATCAACACGTCGCCGGGACGGACCTGGCGGCGAAAACGGGCGTTGTCGATCCCGGCGAAGAAGATGAGCGACCCGTCGGCGGGCGACCGGCCGACGATCTTCCAGGCGAGGATCGATGCGATCTGCGCGAGCGCCTCGATCACGAGCACGGCAGGCATCACCGGGTAGCCCGGGAAATGACCCGCGAAGTAGGGCTCGTTCATCGTCACGTTCTTGACGCCGCGGATCGACTTGCCCTCGTCCAGCGCGAAAATGCGATCGACGAGAAGGAACGGATACCGGTGCGGCAGGTACCGCATGATTTCGTCGATGTCCATGCTGCCGGTTTCGGCTGGCTTCATCGGTTCCCCTTGCCCGATTCGTCGCTGCCGGCACGGCGCCGCCCGCCGGCAGTCTCCTCCAATTTACGGACACGCGGTTCGAGTTCCGGCAGCCTGCGCGTGACAGCCAGCAAACGCCGCCATTGCGCATGCGGCATCGCGGGATACGCGCCGGTGTACTCGCCCGGAACCCGGATCGAGCGCAAGATCTGCGATGCTCCCGAGATCACGACGCCATCGCAGATCACGATATGTCCGGCGATCATCGCCGCGCCGCCGATCCGGCAATTCTTGCCGATGCGCGTGCTGCCGGCAATGCCGACGCAGCCCGCGATCGCGGTATGCGCGCCGATCCGGCAGTTGTGCCCCACCTGGATCTGGTTGTCGAGCTTGACGTCGTTTTCGATCACGGTGTCGTCGATCGCACCGCGATCGATGGTGGTGTTCGCCCCGATTTCGACGTCGGCGCCGATCACGACCCGTCCGATCTGCGGAATCTTGAGCCAGCGCCCGTTCTCCTCGGCCATGCCGAAACCGTCGGCGCCGACCACGGCCCCCGAGTGCACGATGCTGCGCGGACCCACGATGCATCGGTCGTAGATGGTCACGTTGGCGTGCAGCACGGCGTCGTCGCCGATCGCGGTGTCCGCGCCCACGATCGAGCCGGCGCCGATCCGCGCCCGCTCGCCGACGACGGCCCCCGCGCCGACGACGGCGTGGGGGCCGACGGAGGCGCTGGGCGCGACCCTGGCGCGCGGATCGACGACCGCCGTCGGGTGGGTGCCCGGGATTGCCGGGCCGGCGGGGTGCAGAATCGTCGCCACTTTCGCGTAGACCGCGTACGGCGTGGCGCTCAAGAGCTTCGGCAGCGCCGTCTGCCCGGCCATGCCGGGGTCGACGATCACGGCGGCGGCGCGAGTGCCCGCGAGCTGCGAACGATACTTGAGGTTGGCGAGAAACGTGATCGCGCCAGGCCCCGCGGATTCGAGCGTCGCCACGTGCGACACGAGGACCGCGCCGTCGCCCGCGACCGTCGCCCCGGTGCGCTCGGCAAGTTCGTGTAGGGAAATGGGCACGGGCCGCTGCGATCTCGGTTGACGCCGGCTGCGGAGCGCGCCTTTCGGGCGAGCCGTCCCCCGCCGCTACTTGTCGGCGAGCGCCTTGATCACCTTCTCGGTGATGTCGATCCTCTGGCTGGCGAAGACGACGGGATCCTGCAGGATCAGGTCGAACTTCTCGGCCTCCGCGATCTGCTGGATCACCTTGTTCGCCCGCTCCTGGACGCTTGCGAGCTCTTCGTTGCGGCGCAGGTTCAGGTCCTCGCGGAATTCGCGCTGCCCCCGGGTGAGGTCGCGCGACAGGTTGGCCAGGTCGCGTTCCTTGTTGCGGCGCTCGCTCTCCGACATCGTGGCGCCGTCCTTTTCGAGCGACGTCTGCAGATCGCGTACCTGCTTGCTCAGCTTCTGGATCTCGGCATCGCGTGCGGCAAACTCCTTTTCGAGCTTGAGCTGCGCGCGCTTCGCCGGCGCCGCCTCGCGGAACAGGCGCTCGGTGTTGACGAAACCGACCTTGTATTCGGCCGCGACGGCGGCGCCCGCTGCGAGCAGGGCGACGGCCGCGACGGCGGCGTGGGTAAGGCGAAGCATGCGGCGATTCAAGCGATTCTCCTGCGGCGTGGGTGCGGCGCTCTAGGGCCTGTTAACACTACATGAGCGTGAGCGGCGCGATCCTTGCGGG
>JANMBN010000556.1:0-5872 GCA_031360485.1 Betaproteobacteria bacterium
CCGGCTCGCCGAGCGCGGTCGGGGAGCGATGAAGCGTGGGTCACGACCGTCCACTTTCTGCGGGAGAAAGAACTACGGCGGCTGCTCCGAGATGGGCGAGTCCAGCCACATATACGCACATCGGCCTAACCCGGCGTTCGAGCGGACGCGCCGGTTCAGCGCTTCTACTTGGCCGATGTTCGCGCGGCGCGCCGCTCACCTTGATCGTTGGGCAGCAAGAGACGCAAGATGATTCACGGAAGTTGTTTGTGTCGAAAGGTGCGTTTCCGGGTTGATGGACCGATTCGAGAGCTCAGCCATTGTCATTGTTCGCAATGCCGCAAGGCTTACGGCTCGGCATTTGGAACCATCGCGGTCGTTGAGGCTCGACATTTTTCCTATCTTGCCGGGGCAGATTTCATCGCGTCATATCGCCAATCGGAACGCGTGACGAGATATTTCTGCCGGAATTGCGGATCCAAACTTCCCATTGCCGAATCGTGGGACCCTCTCGTTGGCATTCCAGCGGGATTATTGGAAGGGGATCTAGGCCAAACACCAAGCGCTCACATTTTTGTCGGCTCAAAAGCGCCTTGGTGGGAAATCACGGACTCAGCCCCTCAATACAGCGAGTGGAAACCTGGCGAAGATTTCAACGAGCGCTTTTCGGAGATCAAAAAGGACGAGTGATGCAATCGTCGTCCAACAAACCGCACAAAGAGCCGCGCGCGGTAAAACCGCACGTCGCCTTAGTAGTCCTATTCGTAAATACGAACACGTACAATAATGTTGCCAATTGAGCGTCTTTGTGGCATGTTTCGGCGCACGGAGGTGCGCCATGCCAAGAACGAGCCCTTACCGTATCGTGCTGTCGCGTGCAGAGGCTGCCGAGTTGTCCCGGCGGGCAATGAAATATACGTTACCGTATTATCAAGTCGTCCGGGCCAAGATGATCCTCCTCGCCGCCGAGGGGTTGGGCAACGACGAAATCGCTTCGTGCCTGCATACGCGGCGCGAAATCGTGAGCCTGTGGCGCAAGCGCTTTTTCGAGCAGCGCCTGACGGGCTTGGAGGATCAGACGCGCCCGGGTCGACCCCGGGCTTTTCCCCCCAGACGTGGTGGTGCAGGTCAAGGCGCTGGCGTGTGAGCTGCCAGCGACGCTCGGCCTGCCGCTCTCGCGTTTCAGTGTGGCCGACGTGGCGCAGCAAGCGCGGCAGTCCGGGTTGGTCGCGACGATCAGCGATAGCACGGTCTGGCGCTGGCTGCATGCGGACGCGATCCGCCCATGGCAGCATCGCTGCTGGATCTTTCCGCGCGATCCTCTGTTTGCCGTCAAGGCCGGCCGCATCCTTGATCTCTACCAACGGCGCTGGCAGGGGAAGCTGCTGCGCGAGGACGAGTTCGTGCTCTCCACCGATGAGAAGACCAGCATCCAAGCGCGGGTGCGTATCCACCCGACGCTGCCGCCCCAGCCGGGCGTGGGCATGCGCGTCGAGCACGAATACGTCCGTTGCGGCGCGTGGGCTTACCTGGCTGCCCTCGATGTCCACCGTGCCAAAGTGTTTGGCCGCTGTGAGCGCAAGACCGGCATCGCGCCGTTCGAGCGACTCGTCGGCCACGTCATGCACCAGCCGCCCTACAACCAAGCTCGCCGGGTCTTCTGGATCATGGACAATGGCTCCTCGCATCGCGGGGCGCGCTGCGTGGCCCGACTCCAGGCGAAATATCCACGACTGGTTCCCGTGCATGGTCCCGTTCATGCGAGCTGGCTCAATCAGATCGAGATCTACTTCTCCATTGTCCAGCGCAAGGTACTTACCCCCAACGACTTCCCGTCGTTGGCCGCGGTCAAACAACGCCTGCTCGCTTTTCAGACCCACTACGAAGCCTTGGCTCAACCCTTCCAGTGGAAATTCACACGTCACGATCTTGCCAAGCTCCTCAACAAGTTCCGGTCCCAACCTGACCCCTTGCTGCGCATAGCTGCATGACCTCAAGATACGTGTGCGGACTTATGAACCAGGGTACTTAGGATGATTCATGCGCCCGCGAGCGAAGGCAACCTGGAGCGCCGGCATTGTGGCAGATTCTCACCCGCCGCTCGCCAAGAGTCTACTTCAAGAACTCCGGCCGGATGAGCGCTGGCAGCCACAGAGGGATCTGCGGCCAGATTATGAGCATGGCCAGCACCAGCAGCATCGGCACCAGCATGATCATCGTGTCCTTGAGCGCGTACCTCAGGCGCACCTTCGCGATCGCGCAGGAGATCATGAGGCACAGCCCATACGGCGGCGTGACGAGGCCGAAGGCGAGCGCGACGATGCCGATGATCGCGAACGAGACGGGATGCATGTGCACCGACTCGGCGAGCGGCTGCAGCGTGGTGCCGACGATGATGATCGCCGGGATCGCGTCGAGGAAGCAGCCGACGACGAGAAACACGAAGGCGATGAAGAAGCCCACGCCGGCGAGGCCCAGTCCCCAAGACGTGACGTTCTCCAGCAACGCCTTCGGAATCTGGAAATACGCGAGGAGCCATCCGAAAACCGACGCCGTCCCCACGCAGAAGAGCGCGATGGCCGAGAGTTTCCCGGTCTCGAGCAGCGCGTGCCACAACTGGTGGCGGTCCATCTCGCGGTAGAAGCCAAGCGACAGCACGGCGGCGTAGATCACCGCGGCGGCCGCGGATTCGGTGGCGGTGAACCAGCCGAGCAGGATGCCGCCGACGATGATGAACGGCGTCATCAGCGCGGGGACCGAAATCGCCGCCGCCGTGAAGAATTGCCTGAACGTCGCACGCGGGTAGGTCGGGTAGTGCCGCACCTTCGCGTACACGTGCACGGTCGCCATCTGCGCGAGGCCGATCAGCAGGCCGGGGATCACGCCGGCGAGGTACAGCGCACCGATCGACACCTGCAGCACGCCGCCCCACACGACCATCAGGATCGACGGCGGAATGATGACCGCCAGCACCGCCGAAACCGCGGTGATCGCGATCGAGAACGAGAGGTCGTAGCCCTCCTTGACCTGCGCCTCGATGAAGATCTTGCCCTGGCTCGCCGCATCGGCCGTGGACGAGCCGGAGATGCCGGCGAAGAACACGGAGAGGAGGACGTTGATCTGCGCCAGTGCGCCGGGGAAGTTGCCGACCATCGTCCGCGACAGCGTGACCAGGCGGTCGGTGATGCCGCCGACATTCATGAGGTTCGCCGTGAGAAGGAAGAACGGCACGGCGAGCAGGATGAACGAGTTGTACGCCTTGAATGTCGTGTTGAACACGACCATCGGCGAGAGCCGCGGCTCGATGAACAGCACCGGCAGGCAGGCGAGCCCGAGCGCGAACGCGACCGGCACCCGCAGAATCAACAGCAGGAAGAACGTGCCGAACAGCCACATTGCCGCCACGGCCGGCGTGAGCGCGGCGCCGGTCATACGACGCTCCCGGTGCCGATCTCGCGATGCGTGATCCCGCCGCTCTTCGGGCCGGGGCCGTCGATGAGCACGCGCAGGTCCGCCCGGAGCCGCTCGAAGCCGAACAGGAGCCACGTGAGGCCCGTCAGCGGCCACGCGGCGAAGATCCACGTCATCGGCATGTCGGCGAGCTCCGAGGTCTGGTTCCAGCCGAATTGCACGAACTTGATGCCGTACCAGACGAACACCAGCGCGAACAGCAGGACGAACGCCATCGAGACGAGCCGCAGCAGCGCGTTCGGCCGGGGCTTCAACTCCGGCCAGACGTCCACGTCGAAGTGGGACCCGTCGCGCACGCCGATCATCGCCCCCAGCATCACCATCCAGATGAACAGGAAGCGCGCCATCTCCTCGGTCCAGATCCAGGCCGGAATCAGTGCCGTGAAGCGGGAGAACATCTGGATCGTCACCGGGACGATCAGGATGGCGACGCTCGCGCCCAGCAGCACGCTGAGCAGCTTGTAATAACCGTCGATGAATTTGCGCATGCGCCTTCCGGAGCCGGGTTGACCGCGACGCGGGACAAAAAAAGACCGGCGCAAGAGGGGAACCTTGCGCCGGGCCTGCGTCCGTGGGCTACATCGAATTGATCTTGTTGTAGATCGCCTCGGCGCCGATTTCCTTCGCGTATTCCGCCATGACCGGATCGGCCGCCTTCTTCATCGCGGCCCGGTCGGCAAACGGGATCTTCTTGAGCTTGCCGGCTTTCTCGAGGGCGTCGAGCTTCGCGGAGTCCTGGCTCGACTCCACCTCGCGACCGTAGACCCCTGCTTCCTTGCCCGCCTTGACGATCGCCGCCTGCAGGTCAGGGGGTAGCTTCTTGAACGTCTTGCCGGAGAAGCAGATCGGCCGGATCGTGATCGCGTGCTGCGTCATGTTGAGATTCGGGCCGACTTCGTAGAACTTCATCGCCTCCACGCCTGCCGCTTCGTTCTCGCCGGCCTGGATCACGCCGTTCTGGATCGCGTTGTAGACCTCGTCGTACGCGATCACGGTCGGGGACATCCCGGCGGCGGCGAACGTCTTGCTCCAGATCGGCGCACCCTGGACGCGGACCTTGAGCCCTTTCATATCCGCCATGTTGCGGACCGGCTTGTTGGCGAAGATGTTGCGCGTGCCGCCGCCCGCGAACCCGATCAGCATCACGTCGCCCTTGGCCGCCACCTCGTCGGCGACGGGCTTCAGCGTGTCCGCGTCGAGCACCTTGTTCCAGTGGTCGAGGTCGCGGAACAGGAATGGCGCGTCGATGAACGGCGCCGCCTTCGAGAACGTCGACATGTGCGCCGGCGAGACGATGCCGTAGTCGACCGAGATGCCCTGGTTCATGTAGGCGAAGTAGTCCTTCTCAAGGCCGAGCTCGCTGTTCTTGTGCAGGACGAAGTTCACGGGCTTCCCGTAGTACTTCACCACGAGTTCCTGGAACCGCACCAACGCCTTCGTGAACGCGTGGTCGTCGTTGAACTGCACGGCACCGTGCAGCGTGATCGGCGCCTGGGCCGCGGCGGCAAACGAAACGGCCAGCGCGACGGCGGCCAGGCAGCGCATCGCTGCGCGTATCGGATCTCGCATTGATTCCTCCTTTGAATGGGGCCCGCCCGGCGCCGCCGGCCGTCCGTGCGGCAACGGTGCTTTGGTCAGGTGGTCAGACCAATTGAACAGGGTTGCCGGGGACCTGTCAACGCGAATGTTTTGTGCTCTGCACAATGGCCGACGGTCGGGACGATCGCCAGCGATGGGATCTTATACGCGGCGGACATTCCCGTCGCGCCGCCGGGCCCGGAGCTCAAGCCGGCGAGAGGACGCGTATCTCCTTGCCGCGCACGTAGTCCTTGACCCGCGCACGATACGCCTGCATGTGCGGCGCGCCGTCGTGCGCCTTGAGCGCGTCGACGCCCGCCCATTTCTCGATGATCACCACCTTGTCGGGCCCCATCCTGGACTGTATCGCGAGGCCGGTTTCGGCATCCACGGCGGGCGCGTACTCGAGGCAGCCGGCTTCCGCATGGACCAGGGGGACCACCTTGGCAAATTCCGCCAGAAACGCGCTGCGGGTGCCGCTTGCGAGTTCGAGCGTGGCGATGACGTAGATCATCCGGGTTTCCTTGTCGGTCGTTCGTTGACGGATTCGCGCGGACTTCAGGGTTTGGATGCCGGCGCGCCCGATGCAAGCGCCCGCGCCGCTGCCTTCACCTCGACGGTCGATTGGCGGCCGGCCTTGTCCTCGAAGGTCAGGGTCAGCGGGACGACGTCGCCTTCCTTTACCGGTTTGGTCAGGGCGAAAAGCATCACGTGGTAGCCGCCGGGGCTGAGCTCGACGGGCTTGCCCGCCGGCAACGGAAGCCGGTCGACGGCGTTCATCGTCATCATGCCGCCGTCCAGTTTCATTTCGTGGATTTCGACGATCTTCGCGATCGGTGACGCG
>JANMBN010000044.1:0-2894 GCA_031360485.1 Betaproteobacteria bacterium
CCTATTCCACGGTGTCGCAGCTCGGGTTCATGTTCGTCGCGCTGGGTGTCGGCGCCTACGGCGTGGGCATCTTCCACGTCTACACGCACGCGTTCTTCAAGGCCTGCCTGTTCCTCGGCGCCGGCAGCGTGATCCACGCGCTGGCAGGCGAGCAGGACATCCGCAAGATGGGCGGCCTGGCGAAGAAGATTCCGGTCACGTTCGTCACGTTCGCGATCGCCACGGCGGCGATCGCCGGCATTCCGCCGCTCGCCGGCTTCTGGTCGAAGGACGAGATCCTGTGGAATGCCTACGCGAGCTCCCGCGGCGGCTCGCCGCTGCTGTGGGCCGTGATGGCCGCCACCGCGCTGATGACGGCGTTCTACATGTTCCGGCTGCTGTGGCTCACGTTCCTCGGGCGCTCGCGGATGAAGCCGGAGGTCGAGCACCACGTGCACGAGTCGCCGCTGTCGATGACCGGCGTGCTGGTGGTGCTGGCCGTGGGCTCCGCGCTCGGCGGCTTCGTCGCGCTGCCGCACTTCCTCGAGCCGCTCCTGCCGCTCGCCACGACGCCGGAAGCGCTGCACCACTTCGAGTTCCCGCTGCTGGTGCTGTCGGTGGCGATCGCGGTTGCGGGCCTCGCCGGCGCGTGGCTGGTGTTCGGCGGCGGCATCGAGCGCGCGACGCGGATCGCCCGGCGATTTCCGACCGCGCACCGCGTGCTCTCCGCGAAGTATTACGTCGACGAGGCGTACGAGGTGTGCATCGGCCGGCCGCTCGTGTGGGTGTCGGATCGCGTCTTCCTGCGCCTCGGCGACGGCATCCTCCTCGACGGCACGCTGAACGGGCTTGCGCGGCTCGCGCAGCGCACGGCGGGCGCGTTCTCCCGCGTCGAGACCGGCAACCTGCACCTGTACGCGCTCCTCGTGCTCGCCGGCAGCATCGGCGCGCTGGCGTGGAGTTTCCGCCATGGCTGACGCGGGGCTTCTCAACCTCATCCTGTTCCTGCCGGTCATCGGGATCGGGTTGCTGGTCCTCCTGCCCGCGCGGGCCGAGGGGCTGATGCGCGGCGTGTCGCTCGCCGTGATGCTCGTCCAGTTCGCGCTGACGGCGTGGCTCTACGTGCGATTCGACGGCGGCGTCGCCGGCCTGCAGTTCGAGACGCGGCTCCCGTGGATCGCCGATTGGGGCGTGTATTACCAGATCGGCCTCGACGGCTACAACGTGCTGCTCGTGCTGCTCACCGCGTTCCTCGGCCCGCTCGTCGTGGCGGGCGCGTTCACCGCGGTCACCAAGGACGTCAAGCTCTTCTACGCGATGGTGTTCCTGATCCAGTTCGCGATGCTGGGCGCGTTCGTCGCGCAGGACCTGTTCCTGTTCTACCTGTTCTGGGAAGCGATGATGATCCCGATGTTCGTCATCATCGGCCTCTGGGGCGGCGAACGCCGGCTGTACGCGACGTACAAGTTCGTCCTCTACACCGCGTTCGGCAGCATCCTGATGCTGGCCGCCGTCATCTATCTCGTGTATTCGCTGAAGACCACGACCGGCATCACGTCGTTCGCCTTCGCGGATCTCTACCGCGCGCAGCTACCGCTGCCGGTGCAGACGCTGCTGCTCGCGGCGTTCGGACTGTCGTTCGCGATCAAGGTGCCCGTCGTGCCGCTGCACACCTGGCTGCCGGACGCGCACGTCGAGGCGCCGACGACGGGCTCGGTGATCCTCGCCGGCGTCCTGCTGAAGATGGGGACGTACGGTTTCATGAAGCTCGGTTTCCCGCTCTTCCCCGACGCGACGCGGGCGTTCACGCCGCTGATCATGACGCTCGCGGTCGTCTCGATCGTCTACGGCGCCTGCCTCGCGCTGGTGCAGAACGACATCAAGAAGATCATCGCGTACTCGTCGATCAGCCACCTGGGCTACGTGATGCTCGGCCTCGCGAGCCTCGACCTCCTGGGCATCCAGGGCGCGGTGATCCAGATGGTGAGCCACGGCCTGACTGCGGCCGGGCTCTTCCTGATCGTCGGGATGATCTACGAACGGTGCCACACGCGCGATCTCGCCGCGTACGGCGGCGTGGCCAGGCTGCTGCCGGTGTACTCGCTGTTCTTCATGGTGCTGACGCTGGCGTCGGTGGGGCTGCCGACGACGTCCGGGTTCACCGGGGAATTCCTGGTGCTGCTGGGCGCGTTCAGCGCGGCCTGGCCGCAGTACCAGCAGGGCGACGCGTACCCGCTGATCCTCGCCGCCGGCGCGGTGAGCGGCGTGGTCCTGGGCGCGCTCTACATGCTGCGCCTCACCCAGCACTTCCTGTTCGGCGTGACCAAGGTGCCGCACGCGCCGGTCGCCGACCTCGACCTCCGCGAAAAGCTCATCCTCGGCGCCCTGGTCGTGGCGATCTTCGCGCTCGGCCTCTTTCCCGATGAACCGATGCAGAAGACCGAGCTCGCCGCCAAGCAATACCAGCAGCTGGTCACGACGGCGCGGCTGCCCGCGAAAGCCCCATGAGCGCGACGGGCCGCCCCAGGACACCCGCGCGAGCGGGGCGAAGCCCAGGCCCGAAGGGCGCGTCCGCGAGCGCGGGTGGCGGCCGACACCGTGGTGCAGCGAGTGCCTACGAACGGTGCGGAGGCCGCATGGAATTGCTCCCCCTCGGGGGGACGGCGCGAAGCGCCAAGGGGGCATTATGAACTGGCAACCCATTTTCACCGCGATGCTGCCCGAGCACCTGCTGCTCGCCGGAATCGTGCTGCTGCTCGTGCTGGAGATCGCCTCCGCGAAGCCCCGCGGTTCGCTCGCGCTCTCGCTCGTCACCGTCGGCGCTGCTGCGGCGGCGGCGGCGTGGCTGCACGCGATCGGGTACAACACCGCGCCGTTCCCGGGACACTTTTCGGTCGACGCGGGAAGCTCGCTCG
>JANMBN010000116.1:0-10119 GCA_031360485.1 Betaproteobacteria bacterium
TCGTCCACCAGGCGGTGCTGGACGACTTCCCCGACCTTTCGGGCTACCAGGCCTACGTGTGCGGCGGCCCCCCGATGGTCGACGCGGCGCGCAAGAGCTTTATAGCGTCACGCGGCCTGCCGCCCGAGGAATTCTATGCGGACAGCTTCACCGATGCGCCGGACGCCCGTCCCGAGGAAAAGTAGGGTCAGAGACGACTTTTGCCGGGAGCGCGAATTCAGGTCGTGCCGAAAAGTCGTCTCTGACCCTACTTTTCCGGCTCGTGCCGAAAAGTCGTCTCTGACCCTACTTTTCGAAAATACGGCTCCTCCGCGACCCGGTACAGAACGCAGGCGGCGAGATACGACCCGACGAATGCAAGCGCTCCGGACAGCACGGCTTCCGTGATCGAGCCGTCGACCCGACCCTTCGCCGCCGAGAGCAATGCGGTGATCACAAGGTAATGCAGGAGAAAGAACGAAAACGACACCTTGCCCAGCGCCTGCAATGGCCGGGCGGTGCACAGCCTCCGCAGAAGGCCGTCTCCGTAACCGGCCCGCACCAGGATCAGCGTCGCGACGACGCCGAAGCAAAGGACGAACAGCCAATTCTGGTGGGTCCAAAGCAATCCCGCTGACGTCGATCGTGGAAGCGGCACGAACGCCATGCCCGCCGTCGTCGTCACCGCGTACGCCGCCACGAGGATTCCGTCCGAAAGCCGCGCGGCGGCCCTTCGAAGCTCCTCCGCCCGCAGCAGGCCGACTGCGGACCCGAGCAGGAACGGGAGCAGGAGAAACCACTCGGGATAGCCGACAAAGGCAAGACCGACTGTCGACAGCAGGAACAACGCAACCGCACCCAGCCGCCGTTCGCCCAGCCGCGAACCGGCGACGATGAATATCGGAACAAAGATGTAGAACACGAACTCGAAGAACAGCGACCAGGTGACGGCGTTGTACGCCGGGATGCCAAGCGAAAACAGTCCGTTCAGAAACAGGAGATTGGCAACCAACGTCCGCGGCTCGACATGCAGCGTTCCCGAGAGATACGCGCCGAGCAGCACCGCGACGATCAGCGAGACGAGAAAGCCCGGATAGATTCTCGCGACCCGCCGCAGCAGGAAATCCGGATAGCGGGAGTAATCGCGCGCATCGGCCCAGGATCGGCTGATGACGAACCCGCTGATCACGAAGAACAGCTGCACGCCGTAGTGCGAATAGAACGCCCAATAGAAGAGCGCGTCGCCACCTCGGAGCTGACGGACTTCGGTAACGAGATCGAAGTTGAGCCCGCGGAACAAGGCCGCGTAAGTGCCCGAAAAATGGACGAGGAAGACGAGGATGATCGCCACGCCGCGCAGGCCGTCGATCGCCGTAACCCTCGATCGGGCCGGGGCCTCGGTTGCGATGACCACATCATGCGTTGGCAACGCCGTCCTCGAGTTCCGCCAGCGCGAGTTTCAGCGCCGCCGCAAGATGCGTGTTGGCCTCGTGGTCACGCCCCAATCGCGCGAAGAGCTCGCCCAGCGCAACGTGGGTACGATAGGTGGCGCCGAGCGCGAGGCTCGCCTCCAGATACGACTGCGCCTTGCCCCATAACTGCGCCCGCTCGCACAGCACCCCCAGCGCGTAGAGAAGCGTCGCGTCCTGGCTGTGCAGGGCGAGCCAGCCTTCGGTCCGCTCCAGCTGCGCCATGGGGTCCGCCGGCCGGCATTCCGCGTACAGCAGGACGAGATCCGGATTCCATTCGTGCTCGAGGCTCCTGGCCAGTATTTCGGCCGCCTCGCGGTCGCCACCGAGCGCCACGAGACTCTGCGCAGCCGCGCGCGCGATCTTCGGCATCCGCTGCTCGGCGTCGGAAAGTTTGGCCCAGTAGGCGCGGAGCCCGACGGTGTCGTGGACCCGCGCGGCGAGCTCCTGCGCATGCGCCGCGGCGCGCACGAACTCGCCTTCCGTCGCGCCGTACGCCTTGCGCTTGACCAGCTGATCGACGAGCGGCGGAATCTCGGCGTAGCGTCCCGCGCCCTGCAGAGCGCGCAGCTCGAGACGAAGCGCCGCGGTGTGCGACCCGGCTTCCTTGCGCAGCGACTGCAGAATCCCGAGCGCTTCGAGCGGCTGCCCCTGTTCGAGTTTGATCTCGGCCTCGAGCATCAGGCGCGGTACGGCGAGGCTTGCGACCAGCGCGTCCGGGCGCGCAAGGAAGGATTCGGCGGCGGCGAAGTCGCGCGCGTCGATCGCGGCGCGCGCGCCGAGCAGCGCGGACAGGCCGGAGGACCGCGGTATCGCCAGCGCTTCCTCCGCGTATTGCCGCGCCCTGCCGTAGCGGCCTTCGAGCAGCGCGACAACCGACGCGTCCTGTTTGGCGCGCGCGCGCTCCTGTTGCTGCTGCCGCCGGAACGCGCGCACTTCCTGCGGCAAGCCGAGGGCTCGTTTGACGACTCGGAGGAACGCGTAGCCGGCGACGAAGCCGGTGATGGCGAGGACCAGCAGTAGATTGAGCGAAAGCTCGACCCGGTACGGCGGAGCGACGAACAGCGCGTAGCCGGTGGTCAGCCTCGCCGCCAGCGCGACGGCCACCGCTGCGCAGGCAAGCAGGAGGAACCAGAAGAGGATGCGCACGGCGTCCGGTCTATCGCGCCACGGGTGACGCAGCGTTCGTCCGCCCGGGTCCGCGGTCCTGGGCTAGCCGCAACACGCGCAGCGCTTCGAGGCTCCGCGTGAGGTCGGGCATCACGCCCGGCATCGGCGCTCCCGCAAGCTGCCTGATCGTGGCCTGCAGCGCCTGCACCGGCTTCGCGCGCGAGTCGAAATACTGCCTGAGCCAGGCGTCGGACGCCGCGAGGTCGGCCTGGAAGCTCGCATCATCGCGCGCGAGCAACGCAATCCGCGCGGTGAGCAGCCGCAGCTTCAGGTTCTCGCGCAGGAAGTATTGCTGCGACATCGGCACGAGCGGCGCCGCCGGCCGGTCCGCGACTTCGATCCGGACCAGCTGCCTCACATCGTTCCAGAGTTCCCGGAGAAAGCGGCGCCACGGCGATTCATCGCCGGCAGCCGCCTTGTCGGGCATCGGCGGCGGCAGGCGCTCGTCCATCGCGAGCGGCAACGCGTCGATGCCGGCAAGCGCCTGATCGAGCTTCAGGCTCATGCCGGCAACGTCGACGAAGGGAACGGCCTTCAGGCGATCCACGTCGCGCGAAAGGGCGCGCCGCAGCGCGACGAACTGCGGCCGATCGAGGCGCTGCAATTTTGTTTCGGCCACCTGCAGCGCCGTGAGCGCCGACGTGACGTTGCCGGCGAGCTGCAGCTGCTGATTCGCGACGAGGAGCACCTGCTCGATTTCCGAAAGGGCGATCTCGTCGCGCGACGGCGCGAGATCGCGATACAGCGCCTCTAGCGCCGCCTGTTCCGCCTGCGACTCGGCGAGCCGCGCCTCGAGCAGCGTGATCTTCGCCTGTGCGTCGCGCAGGTCCGTCGCGAGCTGCGTCTGCGCCCGGCCGGCCGCCTGCGTCGACGACTCGACACCGGCGAGCCGCTGTGCAACCTCCATCCGGAACGCCTGCTGAGTGCGCCGGGCGTCGAGCCAGACGGCGAGCGCGGCGGCGAGCGCCAGCGCGACGACGCCGGCCAGCATCGGAAGCGAGACAGCGCGTGCGCGGACGGCGTGTGCCGGCGGCGCCGCCGCGGCGCCGGAACCTGGATCCTGTGCCGCTCGGCCTGCCTCCGCAGGGGCCGAGTCGTCACCGGCGGCGGGAAGTGGGCGGTCGAGCGGGTCGGACATGGGCATCAGCGCAACATTCGCACTCGATTCTAACAGGCGGAACCGGACGGTCGCCCGCGCGGCGTTTGGCCGACGCGCCGCGCTCGTCTACAATTCCAATTCTGCGCCGCCATGCCCGCGAGCCGCCGGCAAGGTGTGGCCGTCGCACATCCGCGGCATCGTCCAGCAACGCTCTCGCCGAAACATTGCCCGTGTCGATCATCCTCGTACTTGCCGCCATCGTCGCCGCCTTGGGCGTCGGCTACGCCGTCGGCCGCGCGCGCCGGCGGGAATCCGCGCCGCCTGCGGCGAGCCCGCGGGAATTCCCGCGAGCGGCGGCCGCGCCATTGCTGGAGGATTCGCCGGTTGCGGCGGCTGCGGAACCGTCGCCGCCCACACCGCCGGCGGCCGGTGAATTGATCGCGGAACGTGCCCGAATCATCAGGAACTTCGAGTCCGAGACCGCGACGCTCCGCCACGCGCTCGTTTCGCGCGACGCCGACATCACGCAGCTTGCCGAACTCGCCGGCGAACGAAGACGTCTTTTCTCCGACATCGCGTCCTCGCGCGCCGAGACCGCGCGCTACCGGCAACTCGTCATCGATCTCGAAAACAACGCTCCGCCGCCGTTCTTCGGCACGGGTGCGCCCGACGACCTCAAGCTCATCGTCGGCGTCGGCCCGGTGCTGGAGCGCATGCTGCACCAGCTCGGTGTGGCGACCTACCGGCAGATCGCGCGCTGGACCGAGCGCGACATCGACGAATTCGACGCGAAGCTGCACGAGTTCCCCGGCCGCATCCGCCGCGACACGTGGGTAACGCAGGCGCGCGCGCTGCACCAGAGCAAGTATGGCGAGGTGCTGCCGTTGCGGGAGCGCGGGTGACGCGAAACGCTTTGCACTCACGCGTTCGCGCGCTTCGCGGCGGTCGCGGGTGAGCACGCCGCCGCGGACGGAGGCGCCGACCACGCCGCACCTCACCGCCGCGGCGCTGATCCCCGTTGCGGTGCTCACGCTCGTCTGGGGCTGCAACTGGCCGGTGCTCAAGATGGGCGTTGCCGAACTCGCCCCGCTGACGTTTCGTGCCCTGACGCTGCCGTTCGCCGCCTTGGGGTTGCTGGCGGTCTCGAAGCTTTCCGGCGATTCCATTCGCATTCCGCGTCCGTTGTGGGGAAAGGCCGTCGTGCTGGCGACGTTCAATATCGCCGTCTGGAACGGCCTCGTGCTGTTCGGCCTCCAGCAGCTGCCCGCCGGGCGCAGCGCGATCCTCGCCTACACGATGCCGATATGGGGCGTGCTGTTTTCGCTCGCGCTGCTGCACGAGCCGCTGTCGATGCGGAAGGGCGTCGGCATGGTGCTCGGCATGCTCGGGATGGGCGTGCTGCTGGGCGAGGACATCCGGCATCTCGAGCGCACGCCGACCGCCGCTCTGCTCATCCTCGGCGCGGCGGTCGCCTGGGCGTTCGGAACCGTGCTCCTGCGCAAATGGAGACTGCCGCTGCCGCAGAATGCGCTGAGCGGCTGGATGATGCTGCTGGGCTCGATCCCGCTTACGCTGCTCGCGCCCTTGCTGGCGCCGGCGCCGCTGCACGCGCCGTCGGCCACGGCTTGGTTCACGCTCCTCTACAACATCTTCCTCGCCGGGACGCTTGCGCACTGGGCGTGGTTCACGCTCGCACGCACGTTGCCGGTGGCGATCTCGTCGATGGCAGTGCTGCCGGTGCCGATCGTCGGCGTCTTCGCCGGGATGCTGGTGCTCGGCGAGCGGCCGGGGCCGAGCGAGTGGACCGCGCTCGCGCTCGTCGTCGCCGCGCTGGTTGCCGTGCTGTGGGCGCCGAAGCCGTCCGCTGCACCGCCGGCGCCGGACAGCTGAATCACGCGGCAGGGGCTTGCCCGATCGGAGCGTCGCGCGTTCAGGTCAGTTCGGGGATCAGCGTCGGCAACGGCTTCCCGGCGAACCAGGCGTCGAGGTTCGCCTTGCAGAGGTCGCCCATCGCCTGCCGCGTCTCCCGCGTGGCGCTGCCCACATGCGGCAGCAGCACCACGTTGTCCATTGCCAGGAGCGGCGGCGGGATGTTCGGTTCGTCGGCGAACACGTCGAGCCCCGCACCCTTGATCGTCCCCGCCTGCAACGCGGCGACAAGCGCCGGCTCGTCGACGATCGAGCCGCGCGCAATGTTGACGATCGTGCCCTTCTTGCCCAGCGCCGCGAGCACCTTCGCGTCGACGATGTTCTTCGTCGCGGCGCCGCCGGGGCAGGCCACGACGAGAAAGTCCGACGCCGCCGCGAGCGATTCGAGATCGGGAATGAACCGGTACGGCACTTCCTGCGGCTTCCTGCCCGTGTACGCGATCTTCATCCCCATCGCCGAAAGCCGCTCCGCGATCGCCTTGCCGATCCGGCCGAGGCCGAGGACGCCGACCGTCTTGCCGCCGAGCTTGGTCGTGAGCTCCGGCCCCCGCTTCTGCCATTCGCCCGCATGCACGAAGCGATTGAGCCGGACGAAGCCGCGACCGGTCATCATCACCAGCGCGACGGCAACATCGGCGACGTCGTCGGTCAGCACGTCGGGCGTGTTCGTCACCTTGAGCCCGCGCCGCCGGCAGTAGTCGACCGGCACGCCGTCGTAGCCGACGCCGAACACCGAGATGATCTCGAGCGCCGGCAGCGCGTCGAGCAGCGCCGTGGGCGTCACGGTCCCGCCGCCCTGGACGAGCCCGCGCACCTTCGCGGCGGCGGCCTTCAGCAGCGCGGGCTTGTCCGCCGCCAGCGCGTAGTCGTGGCAGGTGTACGACGCCTTCAGCGGATCGTAGAGGAAGGGCGGAAGCGGCGCGGTGACGATGACGTCGGGTGGCATGGTTTCAGCTCGTCGTTGTGGGGGGAGTGGCGGCCCATTCTAGCAACCCTGCGACGAGGCCGGCGTCTCCGGCGCCCGTCTCGACAACCGCAAGCCCGATTTCCCGCGCACGCGCGGCGATCCGCGGATGCGGGACGAAGGTGGGACACGCGCGCCACACCGCGCGCGTCGCGTCGTCCGCGAGCGCCCAGAGGTTGTCGAGCCCCTCGCTCGAGGTGATGGTCACCGCCTGAATCCGTCCTTCGCGGAACGCCTCGGCAAGTCCGGCGGCGCCGCCTTCGGGTCGCGCGCGGCGATAGCAGCCGACATAATCGACCCGTGCACCGCGCGCCGAGAGCGTTTCGCCAAGGTGCTCGCGTCCGCCGTCGCCGCGGAAGATCAGGATCCGCTTTCCGCGCACCTCCGCGAGCTCGTCCATGGCGAGCAAACCCTCGCTGTCGTAAGTCGTCGCCGGAATGCGCACGTCCGCGATGCCGACCGCGGCAAGCGCCTCCGCGGTTCCAGGGCCCGGTGCAAACGCGACGAGCCGACCGGGCCATCGCCGCGGATCGGGCGCCCCGTACTCGACGGCGTTCGCCGAAACGAAGATCGCGAAGTCGAATGCCGACAGCGCCGCATGCGCACGCGCCAGCGGCGACGGATCGGCCGGCGGCAGGATCACGATCGCGGGAAAGACGACGGGCGCGCCGCCGAGCGCGGCGACCTTCATCGCAAACCCGCCCGCCTGCCGCGCGGGCCGCGTGACGAGGACGCCGAGACCTGCTAGGGGCGCGGCCGGCTGCACCGATGACCCGGGCGTTGCCGCCATAGAGGCGAGCGGCGAAGCTAGGCGGCCGCGAGGCGCGCCGCGCCGCGTTCGAGGAACTCGCCGGCAAGGGCGCGCCCCAATTCATCGGCGCCGGCGACCTCGCTCGCCGCGGCCGATCGCTCGCCGCGCATCACTTCGCTCCCGTCGCGGCTCGCGAGCAGGCCGCGCAGCCACAGCTTGCCGTGCAGGAAAACCGCATGCGCGGCGAGCGGCGTGTGGCAGCTCCCCGAAAGCGCCCGCGAGAACGCGCGCTCCGCCGTCGTCGCGAGCGTCGTTTCGCGATCGGCGAGCGGCGCCAGCACGGCGATGACATCGGCGCGGTCGATTCGGCATTCGAGCGCCAGCGCTCCCTGCCCGACGGCGGGAAGGCACTCTTCGGGATCGAGGAAGGACGCAATCCGTTCGGCAGCGCCCAGGCGCTTCAGCCCTGCCGCGGCGAGCACGATCGCATCGTACTGTCCCTCGTCGAGCTTGCGCAGCCGCGTGTTGACGTTGCCGCGCAGCGGAAGGATCGAAAGCAGCGGATCACGCTCGCGCAGCTGCGCCTCGCGGCGCAGGCTCGACGTGCCGATCCGCGCGCCGCCCGGCAGGCTCGCGATGTCGAGATAATGGTTGGATACGAAGGCGTCGCGCGGGTCCTCGCGCGCGCCGATCGCCGCGAGCGTGAAGCCTTCGGGCACGTCCATCGGCACGTCCTTCAGCGAATGGACCGCGAGATCGGCGCGGCCGTCCGCCATCGCCAATTCGAGCTCCTTGATGAACAGTCCCTTGCCGCCGATGTCGGCGAGCGGCTGATCCAGCACCCGATCGCCCTCGGTCGTGATTCCCTCCAGACGGACCTCGCACCCGGGATACAGCGCCGCGAGCCGCGAACGAATGTGCTCCGCCTGCCAGAGCGCAAGCGCCGATTCGCGCGTGGCGATCGTAAGCCGGCGCGGCGCGGATGGGTTGGCCATGGGATACGAACGATCGTGGGACGGCAGATCCGCGACGCCGTCGTGAACCACGCGCGGCGTGCGGCGTGCAGGTCAATTCTAGCATGCACGTTCGGCGCCCCCCGCGTGATTGTGCCATTCGAAACGCGACGCCGTTCCTGCGTTCACTTGTCGTAAGCCACATCCGATCTGGCGGTCGGTGTCAGATTTGCAGCTCCCTTGCATGGCCGACTAGCCGGACTCATGCACCGCAGCAAACAGCACGCTATTCGAAAACCTCGGCGGCGCGGGCGAGCAGCGCGGGCGCGAGGGTAAGGCCGAGCGTCTTCGCCGTCTTCAGGTTGATCAGGAGGTCGAACTTGGTGGGCTGATAAATCGGAATGTCGCCCGGTTTGGCCCCTTTGAGGATTGCGTGCACGTCATCGGCCATGCGCCTGAGCAGCTCCGCGAGATCGACGGCATAAGCCATCAGCCCGCCGGCCTCGACATAATCGCGGTAAGGACACATCGCCGGCAAACGGTTCTTGACGGCGAGCTCGGCGATCAGCTGGCGGTGAGCATAAAGGTCCCCTTCCCCGCTGACCAACACTGCGTCAGGCCGTTGCCTCTCCATCGCAGCGAAGACGCGCTCGATTTCCGAGGGCGTCCCCTTCTGCGGGAGGATAAAGACCAGCGAAATTCCCAATCGGCCGGCCGCGTCCCGCAAGACTTGTCCGGAAGATCCTTCCCACCCGTCGCGCATACCCAGAAATGCGGCCTTGGTTGTCGAAGGGATTGCTTCCTTCAGCACCTGAAGCCGCTTCCCCCAGATCTCGATTCCGGCATCGAGGGTGATGCCGGTGAGGTTGCCGCCGGGTCGGCTCAGGCTGGTGACCAACCCCGCTCTCAACGGATCCAGCATGAACGCAACGACCGGTATCGTGCTGGTTGCCGCCGCGAAGGCGATCACGACGGGGTTGGTTCCGGTGACGATCAAATCCGGGCTGCGGGTCACGATCTCCCGGGCGAAATCGGCATAACGCTCGTGATGCCCCTCGGCGGAATAGCGTTCGACAATCAGATTTTCTCCTTCGACATAACCCAAGCGGCGAAGCTCCGCGAAAAACGCGCGCCATGCGCTCCCTCCGCCCGTTTCGGTAATGAGGGTAGCCGGGATCGCCGGATGGAAAATCGCTATGCGGTGCCTGGTTGCCGGCTGCTGCGCCCGCGCCGTGAGAGGCCATGCCGCCGCTGCGCCGCCTAGCAGTGTGATGAACGCGCGACGCTTCATGTGTTCCGCTCCCGGCCGGCAGTACGCGAACTGACGCAAAGCCGCGCGACCGCGAAACCGAGCATCATCTGGGGTCGAGCAGATAGTGGAAGGCGTCGCCGCGGGCCGGATCGGGTTCGAGAATCTGTTCGCAGATCAGGAGGCGTGCATACTTTTCCATCGCTGCCCGACAGTTCTTGAGGATGCGCCGGCAGTCGTAATCGGGCCAATTGTGCAATACGCGCATCAGCAGTTACCGCTGCGCCGATCATGGCGAACCCCGCCTCCACCTGCCGCACTTCGCGGATAACTCTAGCGCATGACCGCGGGCGGCGCCAGCGCAAAGGATTGTACGAACCCCCGGCAATCTACGGCAAAAGTGCAGCCGGCGGGGATCGATCAGGCAACGATGGCGGGCCGGAACCGTGCTCTGGCGGCGTCGTACGCCGGGGGCCAAATGGCGGGAACAGGTCAACGTTAGCCGACAGTAGATGTCAAAGCGTTCCAGAAGCCGACAACGCCGGCGAGGGCTCGC
>JANMBN010000127.1:0-5395 GCA_031360485.1 Betaproteobacteria bacterium
GGCGACCGCCGTCAAGTTTGCCAAAGAGGGCGCCAACGTCGCCGTGTGCGATATCAACGAAAAGTCGATGCAGAGCACCGTCCGCCTGGTCGCCGCGACTGGACGAGACGCCATCGGGTTCGTGGTCGACGTGACCGACAAGAGCAGCATCACGCGGATGGTCGAGGGCGTGATGGCCAAATGGGGACGTATCGACACGCTGGTCAACAACGCCGGCATCGTCGAGGACGCGCAGTTCCGGAAGATGAGCGAGGACCAGTTCGACCGCGTCATCGACGTCAATCTCAAGGGCGTCTACAACTGTACCAAGGCGGTCGTCGACATCATGCTCGCCCAGAATTCGGGGTGCATCCTCAATGCATCGTCGATCGTCGGCATCTACGGCAACTTCGGCCAGACCAATTACGCGGCGACCAAATTCGGCGTCATCGGCATGGTCAAGACATGGGCGCGAGAACTGGGCCGCAAGGGCATTCGCGCCAACGCGATCTGCCCGGGCTTCATCGAGACGCCGATCCTCGCGTCGATGCCCGCCAAGATCAAGAAGATGATGGAAGAGCGGGTGCCGATGGGCCGGCTCGGCAAACCCGAGGAAATCGCCGCCACCTATGCGTGGCTCGCGTCCAGCGAAGCGTCGTATATCAATGGCGCGGTGATCGAGGTTTCCGGCGGCGCGACCCTCTGAGGCCCGTCGTGGGTCCGGCTTCAGCCGGATGCCGAAAGACCGGCCCGCGCAAGCCGCCTGAAGGCGGCCCCACGCTTGCGCAGCAAGCCACCTGAAGGCCGCGACGCTCTGACGTCCATCGTGGGTCCGGCTACAGCCGGATGCCGAAAGACCAACCGGTGCAAGCCGCCTGAAGGCCGCGACCCTCTGAGGCCCGTCGTGGGTCCGGCTTCAGCCGGATGCGGAACGGAAAGACCGACCCGCGCAAGCCGCCTGAAGGCGGCCCCACACTTGCACGGCAAGCCGCGTGAAGGCGGCCCCAGGCTTGCGTGGGGAAAGGGACTCCGCCCCTCATCCATCCGATCGGCTTGAGCGAACGCGCAGGCGCGGGTTAGCATTCGCGATCTCCGCTTCGCGTGCCCACGCCATGTTCCGTCCGCCATCGATGCTCTGCCGCCCGTTTGCTTTGCTCGCCTTCGGCCTCATCGCGATCGCCGCGCTGCCGGCCGCCGCGCAGAAGCCGGGTTCAGCACCGCATCCTGACACCTACCTTTGCCCGCATGCGATCGGCGGCGCAATCGATTGCTACCTCGACGCCATCGACCATCTCTACACGATGTGCCGCCAGGTGAAGAGCCTCGAGATCATCGAGTTCGGCTACGAGAAGGCCGACGAAGGCGTCAACGGGGCCAAGAGCGCGTATTGCGTGGACAAGCACAAGCAGTCGATGGCGCGGCCCCTGCAATCCGCGTTGCGCGAAGCCTCGGCCAGCCGCCCCGCGATCGACGCACTGCGCGCGCTGCACGACGTGTGGCTGGCGGCGCTCGCCGAGCTCAAATGGAATCCCGGCGAGAACGACGACGAGTACAAGGCCCGCGTGGCGAAACCGTACGTGGCCTTCGTCGATCGCGCCAATCTGGTCCGCGCCGCACTGCCCGCCGCCAAGGCCAAGGCAGCCACTGCCGCCGCTACGCCGGTCCCGCGCAAGAGTCCGAACTGAGCCGCGCCACGCAGACCGCCCGTGCCGACGGCGTTGCGACGGCGGGGAGTCCCGCGCTCCATGCGATCTTCGGCGAAGGCGGCGCGCTCGCCCGGGCGCTGCCGGGGTTCCGCTTCCGTCCCGAACAGCTCGCGATGGCCGATGCGGTGGCCGGGGCGATCGGCGGACGGTCCGTGCTCATCGCCGAAGCCGGCACCGGCACCGGCAAGACGTTCGCGTACCTCGTCCCGGCCCTGCTGTACGGCGGCAAGGTGATCGTATCGACCGGCACGAAAACGCTGCAGGATCAGCTCTTCCAGCGCGACCTGCCGCTCGTCCGCGATGCGCTGAAGCTTCCCGTCACTCTCGCGTTGCTCAAGGGGCGCGCCAATTACGTCTGCCACCATCACCTCGAGCGCGCGGCGGCCGAAGGAAGATTTCCGTCGCGCGACGACGCACGTCACCTCGTCAGGATCGTCGCGTTCTCGCGCGCCTCCGACACGGGCGACCGCGGCGCGCTCGCCGACGTCCCCGAGAATGCGACGATCTGGCCGCTCGTCACTTCGACGCGCGACAACTGCCTGGGCGGCAACTGCCCGTTCCATGCCGATTGCTTCGTGCTGAAAGCGCGCAAGGCCGCGCTCGAAGCCGACGTCGTCGTCGTCAATCACCATCTGTTCTTTGCCGACGTGATGCTGCGCGACGAGGGGCTCGCGGAACTTCTCCCCGCGTGCAACACGGTGATCCTCGACGAGGCGCACCAGCTTCCGGACACCGCGACGCTGTTCTTCGGCGAGCAGCTGACGGCGGGCCAGCTCGCCGAACTCGCGCGCGATGCCGAAGCGGCCGCGCGCGCCGGCGCGCGCGAAGTCGGGGACCTTCCGGATGCCGCGTCGGACGTGGGCCCGGCGATCCGCAAGCTTCGCCTCGTCCTGGGCGAGGTGCCCGGCAAGCTCGCGCAGCGCGTGGCCGCGGAAAAGGACGGCTTCGCCGACGCCCTCGACGAGCTCACCGTGGCGCTCGATCGCCTGGCCACCGAACTCGGGCTCAATGCGGAGCGCAGCGAAGACATCGGCAACTGCGCGCAGCGCGCGGCCGAAGCGGTGGCTCAGCTTGCACGCTGGCGGGCCGGCCTCGCCGAATCCGCTGCGGAAGAAGCCGTCGCGCCGGGGGCGTGGATACGCTGGGTCGACGTGACGCAGGCAGGGTGGCAGTTGCATGCATCCCCGCTGACGGTCGCCGACGTTTTCTCGAAGGAGGTCGCCGATTCGGGTCGCTCGTGGGTGTTCACGTCCGCGACGCTCGCCGTCGGCGGCGATTTCTCCCTCTACCAGCGCGAACTGGGACTGGCCGGCGCCGGGACAGGGTGCTGGGAGTCGCCATTCGACTACGAATCGCAGGCGTTGCTCTACGTCCCGCGCGACCTGCCTCAACCCAATTCGCGCGAGCACACCGAGGCCGTCGTGTCGGCCGTCCTGCCCGTGCTGCGGGCGAGCGGAGGCCGCGCGTTCCTCCTTTTCACGACGCTGCGCGCGCTCGGCGCCGCGCGCGAAATGCTCGTCGACGCCTTTTCGCGGGAGGGCCTCGACTGGCCGCTGCTCGTCCAGGGCGAAGGTTCGCGCAGCGAGCTGCTGACACGGTTTCGCGAACTCGGCAACGCGGTGCTGCTGGGCAGCGCGAGCTTCTGGGAGGGAGTCGACGTGCCGGGCGCGGCGCTGTCCGTCGTGATCATCGACAAACTGCCGTTCGCGCCACCCGACGATCCGCTGCTCGCGGCGAGGCTCGAACAGCTGCGCGCTGAAGGAGGAAATCCGTTCTTCGACTATCAGCTGCCGCAGGCGGTGATCGCGCTGAAGCAGGGCGCGGGCCGGCTGATACGCACGGAGACCGACCGCGGCGTGCTGATGATCTGCGACCCGCGGCTCACGGACAAGCCCTACGGCAAACGGATCTGGCGAAGCCTGCCGCCGATGCGGAGGACGCGGGAACTGGGCGATGTCGAAGCGTTTCTTGCGGAGGCCCGGTGAACGGCGGCGTCGGAATGACGACGGGCGGGCCTCCCGGATCGGGAGCCGGTCGCGGACAAAGTAGGGTCAGAGACGACTTTTGGCACACCGCCCGTCAGTGATCGAGCGCGCAAAAAAGTCGTCTCTGACCCTACTTTGCTACCAGAACTTCCACCACGCCTTCGGTGGAGAGCTGGCGAGATAGACGCTCGCGGGAAACGTGCGCTTCAGGATGGCCAGCGTGTCGTCGCGAAGCTGCGCCAGCCCAAGGTTGTCGTAGCTCTTGACGAGAACGTCGAGCGCATCCTCGTTGGCCGGCGTGCGCGGATAAGTGACGAGCGAACCCTGCGCACGGTTGATGGCCGCGACGTAGGCACCCCGGTTGAAGTAGTAGCGCGCGACCTTCACCTCGTACAGCGAAAGCGAGTTCGTCAGGTATTTCATCCGGTCGATCGAGTCCTGCGCGTACCGGCTTTCGGGAAATTTGGCGACAAGGTCCCTGAACGCGGCGAACGACTCGCGCATGCCCTTCGGCTCGCGCTCGGAAAGGTCGAGCTCGTATACGTAGCCGATGATGCCCTGGTCCTCGCGGAAATTGACGAGTCCCTTCAGGTAATACGCATAGTCGACGTTGGGATGATTGGGGTAGGTGCGGATGAAGCGGTCGCAGGCGGCGATGGCCGCCGCCGTTTCGCCCGCACGATAGTTGGAGTACGCCGATTCGAGAATCGCCTGCTGCGCGTGGCGTCCGTACGGAAAGCGCGCCTCGAGCGTCTCGAACAACTTGATCGCCCGCGTATAATTTCCTTCCAGCATCGCGTCGTGCGCAGTCTTGTACAGGCGCTCGGCGTTGTAGTTCGCGAACTCGTCCTTGACTTCGGGCAGCAAACCGCAGCCGCCGAGCACGAGAACGACGAGCAGGACCGCGAGACGGGCGGCGAAGCTCCGCCACGCGTCGGGACGCGCGCGCAGGAAAGAAAGCGGATAGGCCAACGTAAGCATGCGGTTCGATCGCTCCTCTGACTCGCCCGATTATAACCGACGCCCCATCGCACCTTGGCCATCCGAATGCGCGCACCGCCTTCCGCCGCCCCTCGCCGGCACGCACCCGGCATGCCGGCGGCCGAGGAGACCCGCGACGCGACGACCCATGCGCTGACCCTTCCGGCGGAAGCCGCCGGCGAGCGCTTCGACGTCGTGCTGGCGCGCGCGCTCCCGCAATACTCGCGCAGCCGGCTCAGGAGCTGGATCGACGCGGGCCGGGTCGCGCTCGACGGAGATCCCGCGGCGCCGACGCGCAGGGTTCGTGGCGGCGAGCGCGTCGTCGTGCGCGCCGAGGCCGACCCGCGCGAGCTCCCGTACTTCGCGGAAGCGATCGCGCTTGCGATCGTCCACGAGGACGACGCGCTGCTGGTGGTCGACAAGCCGGCGGGCCTCGTCGTGCATCCGGGCAGCGGCAACTGGGAAGGTACGCTGCTGAACGCGCTGCTGCATCACGCGCGAGAGCTCGCCGGCGTCCCGCGCGCGGGCATCGTCCACCGCCTCGACAAGGACACGAGCGGCCTCATGGTCGTCGCGAAGACACTCACCGCGCAGACCGCCCTCGTCCGCCAGCTGCAGGCGCGAACCGTGACGCGCGAATACATCGCGCTGGCCGCGGGCGACATCGTGCACGGTGGCACCGTCGACGCGGCGATTGGCCGGCATCCGCGGCGCCGCACGACGATGGCGGTGGTCGCCACCGGC
>JANMBN010000146.1:0-21664 GCA_031360485.1 Betaproteobacteria bacterium
CTCGATCAACGGGTTGCCGCGCGAAATGACGTTGCCGACGACGAACGCGTCGGCGCCGCGCGCCACGCCCACGAGTTGCCCCGGGTCGAAGCCCTCGGTCAACGCGATGCCGAGCGCCTCGAGCTGCGTGCTCATCGGCGGATAGACATTCGCGTCGCAACCCGTCACACGGTGGCCGGCGGCGCTCGCGATCGCCGCGAGTCCGCCCATGAACGTGCCGCAGATGCCGAGGATGTGCAGATGCATGGCGCGCACTTGGCTCCGGATCCGCTGTCAGGCGGCGAACGCCGCGTGCGAGTACGGGCCGTGGCGCCGCCAACCCCACGCGAACCATGCATACGTCAGCATTTCGAGCGCCAGCACGGTCGCGAACGCGAACTTCAGTCCGCCCGCCATGTCCAGCGCGAAGCCCGCACGGGCGGCGTCGACGACGAGGCCGATGCCCCATTGCGCGGCAAAGCCGCCGGCGAACATCAGCAGGTTCAACGCGGTGTTCGCGCGGGCCGCGAACTCCGTCCCGAAGCCGTCGGTCAGCACCGTGAACGCGAGGATGTTGGTCGAGGCGCCGAGACCGTAGAGCGACCACCAGACATAGGTGCCGGGCAGCTGGGCGAAGATCGCCGCGAACGACACAGTGTTCAGCGCGAACCCGAAGCCGAAGAAATGCCGCGGATGAAGGCCGCGCCGCGCGAGCCGCGTCGCGAACAACCCGAGCGCCAGGAAACCGCCGAGCATCACGGCGCCCATCACGAGCAGATGGCGCGCCGCGATGGCGCGACCGTAACCGTTGACCTCGATCAGCCAGGGCACGGACCACAACCCCTGCACCGCGAAGAACGCGCCCATGCCGAAGCCGCCGAGCGGCGCGATCCACCAAAACCGCGGATGGCCCAACACCTTGCGCACGCCGGCCCATTGCGCGTTGAAACCGGATTTCGCGACAGGCTTCGGCGTGTCCGGCACGGAGAGCCAGATCCAGATCGCGACGGCGAACGTCACCAGCGCGAGACCCAGGAACAACGTGCGCCAGTGCACGTATCGCAGCGCATGTTCCGTCGGCGTCGCGGCCAGCAGCGCGCCCGCGCCTCCGGCGGTCATGACCCACGCTCCCAGCGACGCCTGCCGCTCCCGCGGATACCACGTTGCGATTGCCTTCAACGGCGCCATCAGGCAGACGGCGACTCCCGCTCCGATCAGCGCGCGGGCCGCGACGAGCCCCGTCGTGCCTTCCGCCATCGCGAACAGCAGCGCACCGGTGCCGGCCACCGCCAGCAGCACCGGCTCGACGCGGCGCGGCCCGTAGCGGTCGAGCAGGATGCCGGCGGGCAGCTGCAGCGCGGCGAACGCGACGAAATAGGCACTGGTCAGGAGCCCGAGCGAGCCGGAGGCAAGTCCGAGCTCGCGCGTGAGCTCGGGCGAGATCACGGCGTTGACCGTGCGATACAGGTACGACAGCAGGTACCCCGCCGAAAAGGCGACGAGGAGATAGCGCGGGTTCAATAGCGATCCGGGGAGAGTTGGGTGAGGTCGTATGGCGGCCTATCGCCCGAAATGATTGCAGCCACGAGCTTGCCGGTGATCGGGCCGAGGCACAAGCCCATCATGGCGTGGCCGGTGGCCAGAGAAAGGTTCGCGACCTTCGCCGTGCGCCCGACGTACGGCATCCCGTCCGGCGTGCACGGACGCAGGCCCCGCCATGGCGCCACCCCGTCGAAGTCCGCGGGCTCGAACTGCGGATAGTATTGCGGCACCGCATTGACGATGCCGCGCACGCGCACGGGATCGATGTCCTCGTTGAGGCCGGCGATTTCCATCGTCCCGCCGAAGCGCAACGCGCCGGCCATGGGCGTCACGGCAATGCGCGCCTCGGTGAAGATGGCGCAGATGGCGGGCAACTGGCGCGGCCTCGGCAGCGTGAGGCTGTAGCCCTTGCCGGCCTGGACCGGAATCTTCAATCCGAGTTCACGCGCCAGCAGCGGCGACCACGCGCCGCCGCACAGAACGAATTCGTCCGCTTCGATCTCGCGGCCATCGCTCGTTCTGGCGGCGCGGACACGCCGATCGCGTTCGACGCGCCAGCCGACGACCTCCGTGTTCCAGATGAATTCAGTTCGCCCTGCCGCAAGCCGGTCCTGCAGGCCGGACACGAAGCGATCCGGCACGAGGTGGCAGTCTTTCGGATAATGGATGGCGCCGGCTATGTCCATCCGCACGCCGGGGTCGAGCGCCGCCGCCTGCCGGGCGTCGAGAACTTCCGCCGGGATTCCAAGCGCGCGAGCCGTTTCGGCCGTCCCGATTTCGTCGTCAAGAGCGTGCCGCGTCTTGCACAGCATCAGCAAGCCCTTTTTCTCCAGTCCGAAATCACTTCCGGGCAGCGCCGCCAGCTCCTCGAAGCAGGCGCGGCTCGCGAGACTCAGATCGCGCAGCAACGGCGCGGCGCGCTGGACGTGCTCCTTCGTGGCCGCCCGCCAGAACTCGATGCCCCAATCGAGCAAGTCCCACGACAAGCGCGGCTTGACGTAGAACGGCGACGCCGGATTCCACATCCACTTGAGGGCCAGCGCGAACATGCCCGGCGCGGCCAGCGGCGTGAAGTGGCTCGGCACGATCATGCCGGCGTTCTGGAACGAGCAGCCGTCGCGCCGCTCCGCGTTGCGTTCGACGAGAGTGACCGACCAGCCGCGGCGCTCGCAGTAGTAAGCCGTGGACAAGCCGATGACGCCGCCACCGACGATGACGACCCGCTTCCCCATCAGCGGATGCCGTAGGCGAAGGGATCCCGGTCGTCCACCAGCAACGTCGACTCGGCGTTCACGAACGCCCTGCCCTTGATCACGGGCTCGACCTTTCCGGTCGCGCGATCGAGCCAGCGGAATTTGCCGGCGAACGTGCTGCCGATGATGCTTTCCTGGATCCACTCGGCGCCTTCGGCCAGCTTGCCGTCGACCGCGAGACTCGCGAGTTTCGCGCTCGTGCCCGTGCCGCAGGGGGAGCGATCGTACGCCTTCCCGGGGCACTGGACGAAGCTTCGCGAATGGGCGGCAGGCATCGTCGGCCGGCCGAAGAGCTCGACGTGATCGACGTCCGGAAAACCCTGCGCGTTCAGCGCCTGTCGAACCCGCCAGCAATAATCGGTCAGCTGGTCCGCGTTCGCCAATGACAATTCCTGCCCGTGTCCTTCGACGAGGAAGAACCAGTTGCCGCCCCACGCCACGTCGCCGGTGACGGAGCCGATGCCCGGCACGTCCACGGTCACCGCCTTTTTCGCGCGCCAGCTCGGCACGTTGGCGACGGAAACGTCTCCGTCCGGATGGAGCGTCGCGGTGACGATCCCGACGGGGGTTTCGATCCGATGGTCTCCGGGTTCGATCTTGCCGACATGCGCGAGTGTCGCCATGAGGCCAATCGTCCCGTGGCCGCACATGCCGAGATAACCGACGTTGTTGAAGAAGACGACGCCCGCCGCGCACGACGCGTCCTCCGGCGGCACCAGCAGCGCCCCCACGACGACATCCGAGCCGCGCGGCTCGTTGACGACCGCGGATCGGAAGCGGTCGAATTCCTGCCGGAACCGCTCGCGGCGGGCCGCGAGCGGGCCGGTACCGAGGTCGGGGCCGCCGGCGACAACGACGCGCGTCGGTTCGCCGCCGGTGTGCGAATCGATGACTTCGATCTTGTGGAGAGGCATGTCGCGTGAACGATCCCGGATGGCCGCGCTGCGCGCGGCGTTTGGTTTACGGCCTTGGCATCGGCCACGTGTCGGACAGCCGGTAGCCGCCGGGCCAGGGGTCATCCGGATCGAGCATGTGCTGATGGGTCCCGGTGATCCAGGCGCGTCCGGAGAGCGATGGCACGATGCCCGCCCTGTCGCCGATGCGCGCTTCGGCTTCGATGCGGCAGCGGAACTCCGAGCCGATGATGGAGCGGCCCACGAAACGATCTCCCGTCGCGAGCACGCCCTTCGCGTGCAATACGGCGAGGCGCGCCGAACAACCGGTGCCGCAAGGCGAGCGATCGATCTTGCCGGGCCGGATCGCGACCGCATTGCTCGCGGTCGCGACACCGTTCTCGATCCGGATCGGCGCCGTCAATTGACAGAACGAGATGTGGTCCCATTCCGGCAGCTCGGGATGCCGGAAGCCGAGCTGCTCGTCCGCCGCCCGCGTGATCCTGAGCCCGGTCTCCGCGATGTCCTTCGCCTCGTCGGCGGTGATCGCGAATCCCAGCGTCCGCGCATCGACGAGCACGAAACTGTCTCCGCCATAGGCCGTATCGACGGTCAGCGTGCCGATCCCGGCGACTTCGATCCTGGCGTCGAGCCGGTCGGCGAAGGACGGAACATTGCGCACGCCAATCCGCTCGGCCTTGCCGTTGCGGCAGTCGGCCGTGATCCCGACGAGGCCTCCGGGAGCTTCGATCGAGAATCGCGTCTGCGGCTCCTGCATCGGCAGGATCCCGGTGTCGAGCAGGACCGTCGCAACGCAGATGGAATTCGAGCCCGACATCGGCGGCGTGTCCGCCGGCTCCATGACGATCCAGCCGATCCGGGCGCGCGCATCCTTGGGCGGAACCAGCAGGTTCACGTGGCGAAACACGCCGCCGCGCGGTTCGTTGAGCACGAAATTCCGCAGCACTTCGTCCTGCGCGATAAACCGCGACTGCTGCCAGATCGTATCGCCGGGCGGAGGGGCGACGCCGCCGACGATGACGTCGCCCACCTCGCCTTCCGCGTGGCAGCTTACGACGTGAATGACCTTGGAGGAACGGATGGCACGTGTCTCCGTGATGCCGCGTCGGGTGTCAGCGGGCCGCGATGACGACCACCGGATCGCCGAGGACATCGAATCGGGGCTCGATGCCGAGGCCCGGACGGTCCGCGGCGGTCATCCGGCCATCGATTCGCTGCGGCGCGCCGTCGGCAATCGTGACCGTGCCGTAACTGTTGAAGTCCGTCGCCGAGAAGCAGAACTCGGCCGGCGTCGAGCGCGCGAGATGGGCGATGGCCGCCGTCACGATATCGCCGCCCCAGGTATCCTCGATGGTCATCGGAATTCCCTCGGCGACACAGAGATCGCGCAGCAAGCGGGCCTTGGTGAGGCCGCCGACCTTGGAGATCTTGAGGTTGATCACGTCCATCGCGTCGTCGGAGAGTCCGCGCACAAGGACGTCGGTGCCGGTGATCACCTCGTCCAGCACCATCGGCAGCCCGGTCCGGCGCCGGATGGAAAGGCACTCCTCGTACGACGGACAGGGTTGCTCGATATAGACGTCGACGTCCTTAACCGCCGCGACGACGCGCGCGGCCTCGTGCATCGTCCATCCGGTATTCGCGTCGGCGACGAGGATGTCGGCGGGTTCCAGCATCTCCCGGCAGGCGCGAATCCGGGATATGTCGTCGTTCGCGTCCGCGCCCACCTTGAGCTGGAACTTGCGGTAACCGTCTTTCCGGTACCCGGCGATGTTGCGCGCCATCTCGTCCGGCGGAAGCTGCGATATGGCGCGGTAGAGCACGATGTCGGTCTGCTCGCTGCCGCCCAGCAGCTTGTACACGGGCAGGCCGGCGACCTTGCCGAGGATGTCCCAGCAGGCGATGTCAACGGGTGCCTTCACGTAAGCGTGACCGCGCAGGACCGCGTCCATGCGGCGGTTGAGCACACCGAGATCGGTGGGGTCGAGGCCGATGAGCTTGGGTCCGATTTCCTCGAGCCCGGAGCGCACGCCGCGCGCATAGGCCGGCAGGTAGGCGGATCCGAGCGGGCAGCATTCGGCATAGCCGGTGATGCCGGCGTCGGTCTCGACGGCGACCACGGTGGCGTCGAAGACCTCGACGAAATTGCCGTTCGACCAGCTGTAGCGGCCCTCCTTCAGCGGCAGATCGACCTGCCAGGCCTTGATCGCGGTGATTTTCACGGAAGTCCTATCTTGCGGTGTTCGACAACACCGATTTCATGAATTGGGCGGTCTCCGGCTCGCGCGGGCTGCCGATGACCTGCTCGGGCGGCCCGATCTCGTGAATCCGGCCGTCCTTGAAGAACGCGACGCGGTTCGAAACCTCCCGCGCGAACGATATCTCGTGCGTGACGACGATCATCGTCATCCCTTCGCCCGACAGCATCCGCAGCGTGTCGAGCACCTCGCCGACGAGCTGCGGATCGAGCGCCGACGTCACTTCGTCCAGCAGCATGTAGCCGGGCGACATCGCGAGCGCTCGCGCAATCGCCACGCGCTGCTGCTGGCCGCCCGAGAGCTTCGACGGGTAGACGTAGAGCTTCTCCTCGAGTCCCACGTGCTTCAGCTGACGCACGGCGATGGCCTCCGCCTCCGCGCGGCTCTTCCCCAGCACCTTGCGCGGCGCGAGCATCACATTTTCCAGCACGGTCAGGTGCGGGAACGCGTTCAATTGCTGGAAGACGATGCCGATCTTCTGCCGCAGCTTGTTGAGGTCGGTCGTGCGCGCGTGCACTTCCGTGCCGTCCACGAGGATGCGGCCACGCTGGATGGCTTCGAGCCCGTTCACGCACATCAGCAGTGTGGACTTCCCCGAGCCCGAGCCCCCGATGACGGACACGACTTCGCCCTTGGCGACCGTCATCGTTATGCCCTTCAGCACCTCGAGCGGCCCGAAGGACTTGTGGACGTCCTCTATCTCAATCAAGGTCCCTCCACCTGGCTTCGAGCCGGGTACCCAGGCGGGAGATCGGGTAACTGATGACGAAGTAGATCAGTCCGCAGACGGACAGCACCAGAAGCGGCTCCTGGATGCGGGTGATGATCACCTGCGACGTGCGCAGGAGCTCGATCACGCCGATCCACAAAACCAGCGCCGAATCTTTCATGACGCCGAGCGTCAGGCCGGTCCATGAAGGCAGCGAAACGCGGAGCGCGATGGGAAAGACGATCTCCCTCAAATCCTGCCAGTAGGTAAGACCGAGGGACCGCGCCGCCCGCCGCGTGGTCTGCGGCACCGCCTGTACGCCGGCACGCACAATCTCCGAGCAATAGGAGGACGTGTAGAAGGCGAGCACCACGCAGCTGACCACGAAGGCCGACGCGTTGAGGCCGATGATCGACTTGAACGAATTGACCAGCACGAGCTGGATCAGCAGCGGGACGGAACGGAAGACGTCGAGGAGGCCGCCCAGCGGCCAGTTGATCCACCACGGCGCCACCGAACGCACCAGGCCGAAGACCAGCCCCATCAGCGTGCCGCCCAGCACGGCCCAGAACGTGATCGACAGCGTCACGCCGGCTCCCTTGAGCATCAGCAGCAGCTCCTGCAGGCCGAAATCCGAACCGTCCATCATGGGAGCCTGGCCGCCTCAATACCGGAACAGCCGCGACGCCGCAGCGCGGGCCGAGAGCGTGACGAGCTTGGTGATGACGTAGTAGATCACCGCCGCCATCGCGAAATACTCGAACGTGCGGAAGGTGCGGACGTTGAGCTCCTGCGTGACGCCCGTCAGATCGATGTTGACGCCGACGACCACGCCGAGCGAGGTCATGAGGATGGCCCACACCATCTGGTTCATCAACGGATGGAAGACGGTCCGAAACAACTGCGGCAACACGACGAGGCGGAACGCCTTCGGCGCGCTCATGCCGAGCGAGCGCGCCGCGCGCATCTGCGTCGGCGGCACCGCGCGCAGTCCGCCGCGAAACGTCTCGGCGAGATAACCGGCGTTGTTGAACGAGATGCCGATCAGCAGCGCCGGGAACGAATCGACGAAGATGCCGAGCGAACCGAGGCCGAAATAGGCCATGTAGATCTGGAACAGCGCCGGCGTGTTGCGCGCGCCCTCGACCCAGGCCGTCGACACTCCGTACAGCAGCTTGTTCTTCGAGTTGCGGCCAAGCGCCAGCAGGATGCCTGCGGCGATGCCGATCACCATCGAAAGAACCGCGACTTCGATGGTGACCAGCGCACCGACGAGCATTTCCGGCAGCGCGCGGAACGCCTGGTACCAGTGAAACGTGTAATTCATCGCGCCTGCATGGTACCCGGGCCGGAGTCCGTCTTGCTACAGGCGCCGCCGCCGGCGGCGCCGCAGATTGCGTCAGTTCAGCGGTAGACGCCCTTGACCGTCAGGTCCGGCATCGTGCCGCCGATCCACTTCTGGTAGAGCTCCTGCGCGCGGCCGGTGCGCGTCTGCAGGTGGACGAACAGATTCAGATAGTTGAGGAAGCCGTAATCCTGGCGCAGCGCGATCAGGCCCACGTAGTCGATGTCGTACGGCGCATCCTTGCCGACCTGGAGGTCCTTGAACTTGCCGCCCTTCACCGTCGCCGCGGCCACCGTCGAGGTCACGACCGTCGCCTCGATCTGGCCCTGCGCCAGCGCGAGGAACACGTCGGCCTGCGTCTGGTAGGCCCGGAACGAGCCCTTGGGATCGTTCCACTTCTTGACGTCCTTTTCGAGGGCGATGGCCTCGAAGGTGCCGGATACCGAACCCGTCTTGCGTCCCTTGAGGCTGGCATAGGAGTCGATTCCGATCCCTTTTTTCGTCAGCACCACCATCTTGAACGCGAAATACGGAATCGAGAAGCCGATCGTCTGCGCCCGCTTGAGCGTATCCGACGTCGATGCCACGCCGACGTCAGCCCGGCCCGACGTCAGCGCCGGGATGCGGTCCGGGAACGGGGTCTCGACGTACTCGGGCTTCACGCCGAGCGCCGCCGCGAGGTCGTTGCACGTGTCGACGTCGTAGCCGATCGGCGTGTTCTTCTCGTCGCGCGACCCCATCGGAGGGAAGTCGAGCACGACGGCGCAGCGCAGTTTGCCGGACGCGATGATGTCGTCGAGCTTGTCGGCTTGCGCCGGCGTGACGACGGCCATGCTGATCAGCATGGCGGAGAACAGTCCCAGACGGCCAATCATTGGATACCCCCCTTTTAGCGATTCAATCGGGCGCAATACCGCGGCCCGTGCCGATGCGACCCAAGCCGCGGCCGGGGCTCCCCGCCGCTTCCCGCGAGGGTCGCTTCGAAAACAATATATGTTATACAATTTAAAATCAAGCTCATTTTTCCGGCCGCCAAAGGAGCCCGACATGCGCCAGCGCGTCACATGGGAAGGCGTGTTCCCCGCCGTCACCACGCAGTTTCGCGACGACCTCTCGCTCGACATCGACGCCACCGCGCGCGTCATGGAAGGCCTGATCCGCGACGGCGTGTCGGGACTCATCGTCTGCGGCACGGTCGGCGAGAACTGTTCGCTCGCCAAAGCCGAGAAGGTTGCGGTGATGGAGGCGGGGAAGGCGGTCGCGCGCGGCCGCGTCCCGGTCATCAGCGGCATCGCCGAATTCACGTCCGCCTTCGCGATCGACATGGCGAAGGAGGCGGCGCGCATCGGCCTCGACGGCGTAATGGTGATGCCGGCGCTCGTCTATTCGTCGAAGCCGCACGAGACCGCCGCGCATTTCCGCAGCGTCGCCAGGGCGACCGACCTGCCGGTGATGGTCTACAACAATCCGCCAATCTACAAGAACGACGTCACGCCGGAGATCCTCGCCTCGCTCGCCGATTGCGAGACCATCGTCTGCTTCAAGGAATCCTCCGGCGACACCCGGCGCTTCACCGATCTTCACAACATGGTCGGCGATCGATTCATGCTGTTCGCGGGGCTCGACGACGTCGTGGTCGAGAGCATCATGGTCGGTGCCGTGGGCTGGGTCTCGGGCCTGTCGAACGCGTTTCCGCGCGAGGGCGAGACGCTGTTCCGGCTCGCCCGTGCGGGCCGGTATGCCGAAGCGATGAGCCTCTACCGCTGGTTCATGCCCCTGCTCCATCTCGATGCGCGGCCGGACCTCGTCCAGTGCATCAAGCTGTGCGAGCACATCATGGGCCGCGGCACGCACCTGACGCGTCCGCCGCGACTGCCACTCGATGCAGAGGAAACGGCCGAGATCCAGGCGATCATGAAGACGGCGCTCGCGACGCGTCCGAAGCTGCCCGATGTCGGGCTGAAGGCCGCCGCTTGAACCCTGCGGCCGGCGTAATTCGCGGATAACGAAGCCGGTGCGGAAAATCGCGCCGGGCCGTCGACGTGCCGCCCGAATTCAACCGCCGCAGGCCACAAATGTGAGCGCGACGCCACCGGCCCTCGGCCACCGGACGCTGGCGCTCGCCGCGGCGGACGAACTCAGGCGGCGGATCCTGAGCGGTGAATTTCCCGAGGGCTTACAGCTCAAGCAGGACGCGCTCGCCGAGAGCTTCGGCATGAGCCGGATCCCGATCCGCGAGGCGCTCGTGCAACTGGAGAGTGAGGGCTTCGTCAAGATCGTGCCGCATCGCGGCGCGCTCGTCGCGGAACTGTCGCCGGCCGAAATCAGCGAGCTGTTCGAGCTGAGGGCCTTGCTCGAGCCGCGCCTCCTCCGCCGCTCGGCACCCCGCCTCACCGCCGACGACTACGCCGCGCTCGATCGCATAGTTGCCGAATACAGCGCCGAAATGAGCACCATGAACCCTGGCCGCTGGGGCGAATTGAACACGACGCTGCACGAGCGCCTCGTGTCGCGGGCGGAGCAGCCGCGCACGCTCGCCATCGTCGCCGCGCTGCTGCAAAACACCGACCGCTACACGCGCCTCCAGCTGTCTCTCACCAGCAGCGCGCGCAAGCGGGCGAAAGACGAGCACGCGGCTCTGGTGCGGCTGTGCCGCGCAGGCGATGTCGCGGCGGCGTGCAAGCTGCTGACGGCGCACATCCGCCATGCCGAAGCGATGCTCGTCGACTTCATCAAGTCGCGCGCCGCGGCGACCGTCAGCTCCGGAAGATGAAGTAGACCGCGCCCAGCAGGCACAGCGCCGCCCACAGATAGTCGAGCTTGACCGGCTGATCCATGTACATCACCGCGAACGGCACGAAGACCACGAGCGTGATCACTTCCTGCATGACCTTGAGCTGCGCCAGCGACAACACGCTCTAGCCGATCCGGTTGCCGGGCACCTGCAGCAGATGTTCGAACAGCGCGATTTCCCAGGAGATCAGCGCCGCCGTCCACCACGGGCTTCCCTGCAGGTGCTTCAGGTGCCCGTACCACGCAAACGTCATGAACAGGTTCGAAACCGTGAGCAGCGCCGCGCACGCAAGGGCGGGATGCGCGGTGATCGGCGCGAAGGAATTCATCGGCGCGGTTCTAGGCCAGCGCCGCCAGCACGCGCTTTCGCGTGAACGGAACCGTGCGAAGGCGGATCCCGGCGGCGTCGAAGATCGCGTTGGCGAGCGCGGCCGGCACCGGCGTCGCCGCCGCCTCGCCTGCGCCGAGCGGCGGTTCCCGCGGCCGGTCGACGAGGTCGATCAGGATCTCCGGCACGTCGGGGAACGTCAGGATCGGATAGCTCGCCCAGTCGACGCTCGTCACGCGCGAACGATCGAAGGCGACCTCTTCGAACAGCGTTCGCGACAGCGTCTGCAGAATGCTCCCTTCGATCTGAGCACGCAGCGCATCGGGATTGATGACGAGGCCGCAATCGTGCGCGCACGCGACGCGACGCACGCGGAGCGCGCCCGACGATCGCTCCACGTCGACCTCCATCGCCATGGCGACATAGCTTTCGTTGTTCTTGTAGTGGATGTAGGCGATGCCGCGTCCGGCGCCGCGTTTCGCCGGCGCGGGCCGCGACTGCCAGCCGATGAGCGCCGCTGCACGGCGCAGGACCTCGATTCCGCGCGGATCGGAAAGTCCCTGCAGCCGGAATTCGAACGGATCGCGGCCCGCCGCGGCGGCGAGTTCGTCGGTGAAGCTCTCGACGGCGAAGCAGTTCGCGATCTTGCCTGGCGCCCGGAGGTTCGACGGACGCAGCGGCGCGGTCCGGAGCCAGTGCACCAGCACCTCCTGGTTCGGCACGGCGTACGGCGGATTGCCATTCTGGCTGCTGAGGCCCGTCGTAATTCCGAGCGTCTGCGCAATGCCCGCCGCCTCGGGGCCCAGCAGCGGCAGGTTCGGCAGATTGGCGGTCGCCTTCGGCAGCCACATCTCGGTGCGCCACGCGGCGATCTTTCCGTCATCGGTCAGCGCGCCCTCGAGCGCGAGCAATTGCGGCGGTCCTTTCGGATCCCAGCCGTGCTCATCCTCGCGCATCCATTGCACGCGCACGGGGCGGCCAGCGGCGCGCGAAAGGAGCGCCGCGTCGGCCGCCGCGTCGTCGTGTCCGTTCATTCCATAACAACCAGAGCCGTCGAGATAGACGACGCGGACCGCCTCGCTCGGCAGACCGAGCACGCGGGCAATCGTCAGGCGGAACCGATGCGTCGCCTGCGACGCGCTCCAGATCGTCGCCTTGCCGTCGCGCACGTCGGCGACGGCGCAAGAGGGCCCCATCGAGCCGTGCGTCTGCATCGGCCAGTAGTACTCGCCCGACACGCGCTTGGCGGCGTCCGCTAACGCCTGTTTGGTGTCGCCCTTCCGGACCAGGAACTCGTCGGACTCGAACGGGCCGGCGCGCATCCACGCGCGCACGCCGTCGTGCCCGACGAGCGAGCGTTCGTCCGACCAGGAGAGCCTGAGCTTCTTCGCGGCGGAGATCGCGGCCCATTCGTCTTCGGCGAGAACGCCGACGAAATCGTTGATGCGGACGACCCGCGCACCGTTGATTTCCTTGAGCGCGCTATCGTCGATCGCGAGCAGCTTCGCGCCGACGCTCGCCGGCCGAACCACGCGACCGTGCAGCATCCGGTCGATCCTGAAGTCGTGCATGAAGACGTGCCGGCCGGTGACCTTTCCCGGAATGTCGGGACGCGCGAGCGGCTTGCCGACGACGGCGTAGGCGTCCGGGCTCTTGAGCGGCGCCTTGGGGTCGACCTTCAATCCGAAGCGCTTGTCGCCGACGAGCTCGCCGAACCGGTAGCCCCGCCCGCCCGCCTTCGGCCGGATCTCGCCGTCGACCGCCGTGAACTCGGACGCGGGGCGCCCCGCGCGCGCCGCGGCGAGACCGATCAACGCTTCCCGCGCGGTCGCCGCCGCCTGCCGGATCTGCACGCCGCCGCGCATGATCCCGGAACTGCCGGCGGTCGCTCCCTGGTCCGGCGTGAGCGCCGTGTCGCCCTCGATCATCACGATGCGCTCGACGCCGATGCCGAGTTCCTCCGCCGCCATCTGCGGGATCGCGATGCGCAGGCCTTGCCCGAGATCGACCTTGCCGCAGAAGATCGTCACTCGGCTGTCGGCGCCGATCGCGATGAATCCGTCGACGTCGTTCAAATCGAGCGTCTTGCCGAGCGCCGCTTCGGCCGCCGGCAGGCGCTGGGCGGCGCCGCTACCGGAGAGCGAGAGACCGACGACGAGCGCGCCGGTCGCCTGGATGAACTCGCGGCGCGACACGGACACGCGTGTTGGTGCGTCGCTGCCACTGCGCCCGGCGCCTTCGCGAGCGGCGTCGCCTTCCGCCGGGCCGTCCGAAGGAAGACTCATGTCACGGCCCTCCCGGCGGCGCGCATCATGGCGCGCAGGATGCGCTGGTGGGTGCCGCAACGACAGAGGTTGCCGGCGAGCGCGTCCTTGGCTTCCTGCAGTGTCGCGTTGGGTTTCTTCGCAAGCAGCGCGGCACCGGTCATCACCATGCCGGTGACGCAATAACCGCACTGCGCCGCCTGCTCGGTGATGAACGCAGCCTGGAGCGGATGCGGCTTGCCGGCAGAGCCGAGGCCCTCGACCGTCGTTATCCGGCGGTCCGCCGCGCGCGACACCGGCACGACGCAGGAGCGCGCCGGCTCGCCGTCGAGGAGCACGGTGCACGCGCCGCACTGACCGAGGCCGCAGCCGAACTTGGCACCCGTCAGGCCCAGCGTGTTTCTCAGCACGTACAGGAGCGGTTCGCTCGGATCGTCGACAGCGACGGTCTTCGCATCGCCGTTCACGTGCAATAGAAAGCTCGGCATTCCCGCCCCTCCGTTCGCCGCGGCGCGCGCAACATCGGGCCCGCGCCGGCGCGGACGATCATCGCACCGGCCTCACGCGCCGTCCAGTATCCAGCGTGGCCGAGGGTTGACCGTGCCATCAAGTTCCGATCGGACTCGAGTCGCGATCCATCGACAGGCAGCGGCCGACCTGTTTCGCCATGCCGAACGCGCCGGCGCGACGCTACAGCGCGGCGAGCGCCGCGCCGTATGCAACGGAAACGTCCTTCGGGTTCGTGACGGTCATGCCCAAGTCGCGGACCAGCCCGTCGTTCAGACCGTAGATCCACCCGTGCACCGCGAGCTCCTGACCGCGATCCCACGCATCTCGCACGACCGTGGTCTGGCAGACGTTGCCCACCTGCTCGATCACGTTGAGCTCGCACAGGCGGTCGATGCGCTGCGGCATGTCGGGGATCGCGGCGACCCTGGCATCGTGCTTCGAACATACGTCGTGCACGTGGCGCAACCAGTTGTCCGCGAGGCCGACGCGCTGGTCCTGAAGCACGGCGGAGACGCCGCTGCAGCCGTAGTGGCCGCAGACGATGATGTGCTCGATCTGCAGCACTTCGACAGCGAAGTGCACCACCGACAGGCAATTGAGATCGCTGTGAACCACGACATTGGCGATGTTGCGATGCACGAAAAGCTCGCCCGGAAGGAGGCCCACGATCTCGTTGGCCGGCACCCGGCTGTCCGCGCATCCGATCCAGAGGTATCGGGGTCTCTGCTGCCGCGAAAGCCTGGCGAAGAAATCCGGGTCGTTCCGCCGGATGCGCTCGGACCACGCGATGTTATTTTCGAAGAGGTGCGTAAGCGAGCGCATCGGATAGCCTGTATCTTATCGGGATTCTACCTCCCGGCCATCCGACCATCCGCCGGGCGGAACCGCCGCCCGTCCGCACCGGAACCACGGCCGACGAAGTCCGACGACGACCGATGGCCGCGAGGCGACGATCGTTCGAGCGGAGCTTCAACCGACGTCCCCGCAAACGGCGCCGTCCCGCATAACAACCCTCCATGGCCGGAAAGACGACCCGATGAACAGCGAAAAGATCACCGTACGCGCAACGCAAAGCGGCCAGACGATGGAGGTCGTCGTCCTCAGCAAGCAGGCCGGGCGGATCCAGGTTGTCCTCGGCGAAGGCATCCACAGCGTCCGCTGCGAACTCGTGCCGACGCGCAACGCGCTGGCCTACTTCGGCAGCGCGATGGGACGCGAGATCGTTTACGAGCGCAGCCGCGCGCAGGTCCAATCCGATATCGACAGGGTCAATCCTGGACTGCGCAATTCCAGCCGGCGTTGACCGCGATGATGGCGCCCGGCCACCGCGCCACGGCGGCCTTGCATCCGGTCGGCCCGTCGTCGGCCCGGGACCCTGGCCAGGGGCGCGGGGCGCATCCGCCACCGGGAAAGCGCTTTTTGGGTAACATCCCGTTTCCCGCGACGGAAGGCTCCGCAACCGGTGGCCCACGGCGCTAGCTTTTCATGATCACCAGGCGCCTCTTTCGCTCCGCCTTGCACGAGCACACCGACCCCGCGCAGCGGGTGCTCGGCGCGTCGGCGTTGCCGCCCGACTCGGATGAGCTCGCGAGTCTTCTGGCGGCCGATCCGGTGCCGGAGGTTCGCGCGACGGCGGCCCGGCGCTGCCGGAACGTCGCCGCGCTTGCCGCGGCCTGGGAAACGGAAACCGATTCAAGCGTGCGCACGGTGCTCGCAGCGGCGCTGGGGCCCGTGCTCGCCGAAACGCAGCACCACGAGGCCGCGACGGCGATGCTGGAGGCCGACGGGTGCACCGATGCGATCCGGTCCGACACGGCGCGCCGAGCGCGGGACGCCGACCGCCGCCGTGTCGCGATCGCCGCGTTGCGCGACGAAGACGCGTTGGTCGAGGTCGCGCTGGTCGCCGAACACGCGGAAACGCGGATGGCCGCCGCGAAGCGCGTGCGCACGCCGGCGGGTCTGCGCAAGCTTGCCGACGCCGCCAGGAACAAGGATCACGGCGTGGCCCGGCTCGCACGGAAGCGGCTCGAAGCGATCGCGGATCGCGACGGCCAAGCCGCCGAAGCGGACGCGATCCTGGACCAGCTGGAAGCGCTGGCGACCAAGCCCGGCCCGATCCTCACCGCCGTAATCGAACTCAACCGCCGCTGGCAGGCGCTGGACATCGGCGGCGACAATGCCCGCGTTGCGCGCTCCGACGCGGCCCGCCAGGCGTTGCAGGCGCGCTTCGATCGCGAGCACGAGGAGCAGCGGTCGCGCGCGCGGTTCGAGCGCAGGCTCACCGAGTGGCTGAAAACAGAGGATCCGCCCGCCACGCCCGAAGCGCTCGCGGGACTTTGCGCCGAGCTTGGCGAACTGCGCGGCGAGGCCGGCAGATATGAGGACGATTCCGTGCGTTCGAGGCTCGACGAGGCGGAACAACGCGTCGAACTCTGGACGCAGGAGCTGCACGCCCGGGCCGATGCCGAAGCGCTGGTCGTCGAAGCCGAGCAGCTTGCCGGCAGCACGTCGATCGACGATGCGAAGCTCCCGGAACGCTGGCAGGCGCTGAATCGAGCCATCCGCACGCCCGCGCTGACGCGGCGATTCGAAGCCGCGTTGATCGTGGTCGAGCAACGCAGGCTGGCGCAGGTTCGCGCGGCGGAGCAGGAGGCGAATACGGCGCGGCAACACGTTCACGGCCTGCTGCACACCGCCGAGCAGGCGCTCGCCGCCGGGCAAATGCAGGCCGCCCGCACGGCCGCCGACGAGATCAGGGTGCGCAAGGCTGGCGCCGGCCTGCTGCCGAAGCCGACGATGCAGCGGCTGGGCCGGCTAATGCAGCAGCTCGTCGAGCTCGAGCGCTGGGAATCGTTCGGGCAGCAACACGCACGCATTCAGCTGTGCGAGCGTGCCGAAGCCGCCGCGGCGACGACCGGGTTGGACCCCAAGCAACTCGCGGCCGACATCCAGAAGCTGCGGGACGAATGGAAGGCGCTCGACCAGCAGCACGCGGGCGTCCCCAAATCGCTGTGGGAGCGCTTCGACCGCGCGTGCGAAAAGGCCTATGCCCCCGCGGCGCGGCATTTCGCGGAAATGGCGGCGCAGAGGAAAGACGCCCGCAAGCGGCGCGACGAATTCATCGCGGCAGCGGCGGCACACGCGCCGACGCTGCTCGCGGAGCCGCGCGACTGGCGCGCGATCGAGCACTGGCTGCGCGAAACCGACCGCAGGTGGCGCGAGGGCGATCTCGGCAGCGTCGAGCCGAGGGCGTGGAAGAGTTTCGACGCCCGGCTCAAGGCGGCGCTCGCCCCCTTGCGCGACGCGCTGGCGGCCGCGCGCGACGAGGCGAGGGCGGGACGGCAGGCGCTGATCGACGAGGTCACCGCGCTGGCGGCGAAGGCGATGGAACGCGACGCGCCCTCGCAGGTCAAGGCGATCCAGGCCCGATGGCAGGCGCATGCCAAAGGGCTGGCACTCGCGCAGCGCGACGAGCGCGCACTCTGGGAGCAGTTTCGCGCCGCGTGCGATGCGGTCTTCGAGGCGCGGCACGCCAAGCGCAAGCAGGAGGACGGCCTCAAGCACGAAAGCCGCCACGCGCTGGAGGCGATCTGCGTCGGTGTCGAGCAGCTTGCGGCGGCAGCGGACAAGGACGACAACGAGCTGCGTCGGGGCCTGCGCGATCTGGACGAGCAGTGGCGGAAGCGGATCGGCGGATTCGATCCCGCGCTGCGCGGCGTCGAATCCCGGTTCAGGAACGCGAAGACAGCGGTCGAGGCGGCGTTGTCGGCGCGTACCCGCTCGCGCGCGGCGGCCGTATGGCAGACCCTGGCGGCGAAGGAGCGCCTGTGCGACGAGCTCGACGCCCTGGCGCGGACGGCCGGAAGCACTGCGGAAGGCACGACAACGGCGGCGGCGAACGAGCGCTGGGCAGCGCTGCCGGCGCTCCCGCCCGCATGGGAGAAGAAGATGGTCGCGCGGCGCGATGCCGCGCTCTCCGTCCTTTCCGGGGAAACCGCGGCCGCCGGCTACGCGGCACGAATCGAACAGGGTGCCGAATCGCGCGGCGAGATCCTGATGGGACTCGAAATGTCGCTGGGCCTCGAATCGCCGGCCGAGTTGCAAGCGCAGCGCCTGGCGCTGCAGGTCAAGCAGCTGAGAGAGCGATTCCAGAGCGCGGCGACGTCCGGCGCCGGCACCGCGGGCGAGCGCCTGCTCGCGTGGTGTGCCGAGCCGGGGATTGCCGACGGGCGCGACCGGCAGCGGTGCGAACGGGTGTTTTCCGCGATGGAAAAACCGCACTGATCGATTGCGGGCGCGGACGAGGACGCCGCGATCGACCGACCCGCGACGGCGCCGACGTCAGCGGCCGTGCCGGCTATCGGATCCAGCCCGCCGCACGCAGCAGCGTCGACCCGGCCGCCCACAGTGCGGTGGCGACGACCACTCCGATCATCGTCGCGACAAGCGCGCCGACGACGCCGCCGATGCCGAGCGCTGCAACGAGCTGCCATGCCGCGACGCCGCCCGCGATGCCGCAGACGAGGATTCCGAGGACACTGCCGAGCATGGAGCCGCGCTGCAGGGAAGGCATCACGTATCGAAGGAGTGGAGCGGTGGCCGATAGTACTTCGACTGCAGGTCGCGTCCAACCGAAATCGGGGAACGTGGTGTCGGCCTTCCGCCCGACCGTCTACGCTTTGGGCCGCACGACAGGCTTGGGTGACCGCCGGGCGATCGCCGGCAGCGTCGCGCGCAGCTCGGCGATTCCCTTCAGCATGATCTCGAAGCCCAGGGCGAACGTCGAGTCGAAATGGGCGCGCTTGAAGAAGGGCGCCGCGGCCGCGAGGAGCGGGCACTCGCCGGCGATGAAGTCGTCGCCGACCGGGACGGCTGCGGAGGGCCCCTCCGCGTATCCCGACGTTTCGTCGAGCGCGGCACCCAGCACGTAGTACCCGAAGATGCGAAATGCCTGCGCCGCGAGCCGGTCCTCGGGAACCGCCGCGTGGAAATGGCGCAGCATGCGCTCGATGAACGCGACGCCCGCCGGCATGTTGAGCCGATGCAGCGCGACGAGCGGGAAGAGCCGCGGGTAACGGTGCGCCATCGCCCGGTACTCCCCGCCGAGGAATCGCAGACGGTCGATCGGGTCGAGATCCGCGGGGGGCTCACCGATTCCGGCGATCGCGTGCTCGACCAACGCGTCATGCAGATGGCGTTGACTAGGGAAATGGTGATACACGCTCATCGCTTCGCAGCCGAGCGCCGTTCCCAGTCGCCGGGCCGTGAGTCCGGGCAGCCCATGATCCTCGACGAGCTCGAGCGCCGCGTCCACGATTCGCTCGCGAGAGAGAGGAACCCGCAACCCGGGAGGCCCGTCCGCCCCGCCCTTGATGCGGGCGCCGCCTGCGCGCCGGCTGGCCGCCGGGCCGGCCGGTCTGGTCCCCCCGGCCGCGGCCGCTCCACTTCGTTGGACCGTATCCGCGCGCTTTCGCATCGATGCCCCCTCTTGTAATCTTACGCTGTAAGGGTATATTGGCGCAATCGACTTACAGTGTAAGGGCACGCCACGCCAGGCCACCGCACCACGGTCGCATGGAAAAGGAGGAACGCATGGAAACCGTCGACATCATCGGGCTGCTCGTCCCCGTCACCTACTTCGTGTTCCTCGCCGCCGAGCGCCTCCGGCCCGCGCGCGAGTTCCCGCCGCGCCGCGGCTGGCAGTGGATCGGGCTCGGTTTTCTCGTCCTGGTCATGACGATCTCGACCGTTGTCCCGCTGCTGATCCCCGAACCATGGCTTGCGGACCACCGGCTCCTCGATGGAACGCGCCTCGGCGTCATCGGCGGAACCCTGGCCGGCATCGTCGTCCTGGAAGGCGTGATCTACGCCTGGCATCGAACCGTGCACAACGTCGGCTTCCTCTGGCGCGGTTTCCACCAGATCCATCACAGCCCGCAGCGTGTCGACATCGCCGGCTCGCTGGTCTTCCATCCGACCGAAATCGTCGTGCAGACGCTGCTGCAGCTCGGGGTCACGGTGATCGTGCTGGGCCTCGATCCGCTTGCGGCGGCGCTCACCGGCTACTTCATCGCATTCAACAGCTTCTTCCAGCACTGGAACGTGCGCACGCCGCAGTGGGTGGGTTACCTGATCCAGCGTCCGGAAGCGCACTGCGTGCATCACCGGATGGGCGTTCACTATTACAACTACGCGGATCTCACCGTCTGGGACATGCTGTTCGGCACCTTCCGCAACCCGCGCCAGTTCATGGGCGAATGCGGGTTCGAGGCGGGTCTCGACCGGCGGATGGGCGCGATGTTCGCGTTTGCCGATGTCAATACGCCGCTTTACGGACCCCGAAGCCTGGGCGCGAAACCCAGCGTCGTATCGGCGGCTGAACCCTTCGAGCGGGCCGCCGGAGCCGGCGGCGCGCACCGGAAGCTGCCTGATGCCGGGGCGCCGGGCCCGAACAGGGTCTAGTGCGGGAATCGTCGATTCGCGGGATAATCGACGTCCATTTCCGGGAGAAGATCCATGAGCGAGCAAAGAGAAGTCGTCATCCTGAGCGGAGTCCGCACCGCGATCGGTGACTATGGCGGCAGCCTGAAGGACATCGCGCCCAGCGAGCTGGCCGCGCGCGTGGTCCGCGAAGCCGTCAGCCGGGCGAAGATCGACCCGAAGGACGTCGGCCAGTGCGTGTTCGGCAGCGTGATCCACACCGAGCCGAAGGACATGTACATCTCGCGTCTCGCCTGCGTGAACGGCGGCCTGCCGCACGACACGGGTGCGCTGACGCTTAACCGGCTGTGCGGCAGCGGGATGCAGGCGATCGTCTCGGCGTCGCAATACATCCTGCTCGGCGATACCGATGCCGCCGTCGCGGGGGGCGTCGAAAGCATGAGCCGCGCCGCCTACGCGTCGACGACGCAGCGCTGGGGCGCCCGGATGGGCGAGACCAAGTCGTTCGACATGATGGTCGGCGCGCTGACCGATCCGTTCGACACGGTGCACATGGGCGTCACCGCCGAGAACGTCGCCGCCAAATGCGGCATCTCGCGCGAGCAACAGGACGCGTTCGCCGTCCAGAGCCACAAGCGCGCGGCGGCGGCGATCGCCGCCGGCCATTTAAAAATCCAGATCCTGCCCGTCGAGCTGAAGAGCAAGAAGGGCTCGGTGATGTTCGACACCGACGAGCACGTGCGCGGCGACTCGACGATGGAAGGCATGGCGAAGCTCCGCGCCGTGTTCATCAAGGAGAACGGCTCGGTCACGGCCGGCAACGCGTCGGGAATCAACGACGCGGCGGCCGCGGTCGTGCTGATGGAAAAATCGGCCGCCGCGAAGAAAGGCCTGAAGCCGATGGCGCGGCTCGTCGCGTACGGCCACGCCGGCATCGATCCGACGATCATGGGGCTGGGTCCGGTTTCGGCGGTGAAGCGCGCGCTGGCGAAGGCCGGGCTGAAGCTCGACCAGATGGACGTCATCGAGTCGAACGAGGCGTTCGCCGCGCAGGCGCTCGGAGTCTCCAAGGAGCTCGGGATGGACTCGGCGAAGGTCAACCCGAACGGCGGCGCCGTCGCGCTGGGCCATCCGATCGGCGCGACCGGCGCCATCCTCACGATCAAGGCGATGTACGAGCTGCAGCGCACCGGCGGGCGCTTCGGCCTCATCACGATGTGCATCGGCGGCGGGCAGGTCATCGCGGCGATCATCGAAAGGCTGTAGCCGACTGCGACTACGGCCGCGCCGATAGCGCCGGCGCGGCCGCGCGCGCTACACCGCCATCG
>JANMBN010000150.1:0-13399 GCA_031360485.1 Betaproteobacteria bacterium
GCGAGAAATGATCGTAGGGCAGCGTTTCCCAGTCGGGAAGCAGCACGACCTTGAGCCCCGGCGCGAACCACGGCAGCTCGTCGGCGATGCGCTGCGCGGCGAGCGCATCGGCGCTGACGATCGCGAGCAGGCGCTTCTCGCGGGCGCAGGTCTCCGCGAGCTGCGCGAGGGCGAGCGCATCGGCGGATCCCGGGAGCGGACCGGATCGCGCTTTCCGGCCGGCGTCCGGAAAACGAGGGGCGAGCGGGGGCAGCGCGGCGAGCATCGAAATGGTCGCGGCGAGGGCGGGAGTCGCGGGCACGGCGGCGCTGCTGCCCTGTGCGGCGCCGGCGGCGTCAGACGCCATCGCGGCGGCCGCAGCCGCCGGCCCGACGGCGATGTTGGCCGGAGGCACGTGCAACTGCGAATCGAGCGCGGATTATACGCGGGGGTGACACGGCTCGACCGTCGCGCACATTGCGCCTATCCTGACGGAATCGCGATCAAGTGCCGGCCGGGACGCCGTCCGGCGCCGGCAGGAACTGACTGAGCGAAGGATGGGCGCGATGGGTTGCGCGAACAGGGGATGAACGACATCGGCAACGCGGACCGCGTTGCGCTAATGCAGCAGCTCGTCGCGCTTCAGGTCGAGCATCGCGCGCTCGACGAGAGGATCCACCGCGTTGCCGGCGAGCCGGGACACGACCAGCTGCAGCTGACGCGATTGAAGCGCCGCAAGCTCCTGCTGAAGGATCAGATCGCGCGGATCGAACGGCAGATCGACCCCGACGTTTCCGCGTGAGTAGCACGGTCAGCAACAACGTCCGACCGATCGCACGCGGCGGCTCGAGCAAATTGAAGGAAACCGCGTCTGCCCGAACGTTTCCGGGCGACTACGCGGGCACCCGCCCGTACTTGTCGTCGAAGCGGACGATGTCGTCCTCGCCGAGGTAATCGCCGCACTGGACCTCGATCATCACCAACAGTTCGCTGCCGGGGTTCTCGAGCCGGTGCCGGGTCTCGACCGGGATGTACGTGGATCCATTGGCTCTGACGATGAACGTGTCCTCGCCGCGGGTCACGTTGGCGACGCCGGCCACGACCACCCAGTGTTCGCTGCGCCGGTGATGGAGCTGCAGCGAGAGTGCGGCGCCGGATTTCACTTCGATCCGCTTGATCTTGAAGCCGGGGCCCTCCTGCAACACGGTGTACGCACCCCACGGGCGCGCGACGGTCTTGTGCAGCCGGTACGACTCGTGGCCCCGCGCCTTCAGCTCGACGACGACATCTTTCACGCGCTGCAAGTGGTCGCGGTGCGCGACGAGCAATGCATCGGGTGTGTCGACGATGACGAGGTTTTCCACGCCGACCGTGGCGACCACCCGGCCATCGCCGTGGACGTAGGTCCCCGTGGTCGCGATCGCGACGCGCTCGCCCTGGCCGCGGTTGCCGTGTGCGTCGGGCGGCGTGAGCTCGGCGACGGCCTGCCAGGAGCCGATGTCGCTCCAGTCGAACACGCCGCGCACGACCGCGACTTCGCCGGCGGCCGCGGCTTTTTCCATGACCGCGTAATCGAGCGAAATGTCCGGGACCGCCGCGAACAGCGTTGCGTCGATCTCCAGCATCGGCCCGCCGATCTTGCCGGCCAGCGCTTGCGCAATCGGGCGCATCGCGTCGAGCACCTTGGGTGCGTGGCGCGCGAACGCCGCGAGGATCGCCGCGGGCGTGAAGCAGAACATCCCCGAATTCCAGACATAGTTGCCCGCCGCAAGGTACTCGCGCGCCTTCGCGAGTGCCGGCTTCTCGACGAACCGGCTCGCCGCGAACGCGGGCGGCGTTCCTTCCGCCAGCGCGTCGCCGCACTCGATGTAACCAAAGCCGGTTTCGGGGTGCGTGGGACCGATCCCGAAAGTCACCAGCGAACCGCCCCGCGCGAGGTCCGCGCCGCGAGCGACCGCCGCAGAGAACGCGGCGTGGTCCTGAACCAGGTGGTCGGCGGGGAGCACCAGCAGCACGACGTCGCCGCGTTTCGTCATTTCGACGCAGAGCGCGGCCAGTGCGACGGCCGGCGCCGTATTGCGGCCGAACGGCTCCAGCAGGAACGAGGCCCGCGCGGGTTGCCGGCCGCGGAGTCCCGCGTACGCGTCCTTGGTGTGGAAGTAGTACTCGCGGTTCGTGACGGTGAAAAGCTCCGCGACCCCGGGCAGCCCGAGCGCACGCGCGGCGGTCTTCGCGAGAAGCGTCTCGCCGTCGGGCAGCGGCATCGACGGCTTCGGCGCCGTCTCGCGCGACAGCGGCCACAACCGCGTGCCGGCGCCGCCGGAAAGGATCACGGGAACGATTCGGAAGTTCGGTTCGGCGGGCGGCATGATGCGCTGGCGGGGCGGACGAAGAGTCTTGTAACCCGGGAAAGTCTACCCCACCTAGCAGATATCGTGCCCGCACCGGAGCGCTTCCGGCACCGGTGGTATCATGGGCGCTCTTGAGCGAATTGCGCGTCGCGGATCCATCGCGGCGCACCACGGCGATCACCGGGGGTGAACTGGTTTCGACGGGGGTAGCAACGCAGCTCGGGGCATGCCGAGGGGCAGGTCCTCGTAAATCCTACTGCAATCGCAAACTTAACTGCGAACGACGAAACGTACGCTCTGGCGGCTTAATCCCGCCGGACCTCGCACCCGGCAGCGCTCGGCTGGGGTGATGCCTTAACGGTCACAGCGAGGACATTCAGAGCGATCGCGCCCGCCCGGGTCACTTGGGCGAAGCGTTAAAGCAAGGTGACTGGCTCCGTCGCAGCCTGTCCGCCGGCGACGATGGGGTGAGAGCCAAATGACGCGACTAAGCATGTAGTCCTGACTGTCGAGCACTTCCGGACGCGAGTTCGATTCTCGCCACCTCCACCAAACGCAGCAATGACGGCCCCCGAGCGGGGCCGTCATTTCTCGACGATCGTGTGCCGCCGGTGGCTTCGCAATTGCCGGCGCGTCCGGCCCGATGCGCGCAGGATTTTTTCACCGCACCTGCGCGCCGCCGCCGCGGGATCCTTGCCCGCAGGTCCGTCGCGCGGCAACGCTGGTCGGTTCCCCATTGCGCCGTCTTTGGGGGCAGCGAATAATCGGAGGGGAATCATTCCACCGGGCGGACACTCCTAGGTTCATGAGCGCCGGACACAGGCAGTCAGCGTACGTGCTCGCGAACGCTTCGCCGGAGCAACCGTGCCCGCGATGCGGAACGCCAATGCAGCGGATTCCGCGGAGGGCCGTGGACCGGTTGATCAGCCTCGCTTGGCCCGTTCGGCGATTCCGATGCTCGAACTTTCTCTGCTCGTGGGAAGGGAGCCTTCGGTGCAGAGCGGAGCCAGAGGGAGTCGAATTGCGCCCACCGTCGGGCCGAACCGAAAATCCGGAACGGTGAGCACCGGCACTGCGACAAGTTTCCCGGTGCCGCACCCGGCGCGGGCATTGCGTGGCAACGGGACGTGCCTGTCCGGGCGCAACTTTCCGGACGGCCGGTCTCGCGGGCGTAAAGACGGTCCGGCACCCATTGTGGTGTCCAATTGGCCCGATATTTGCTTTGGCCAATACAAACGTTAGCCACGGGCGTCGCTGAAGGCGCAGAGAGCCGAAGCGGGGGCCCCCGATGATGTCCATCTATCAGACACGCAACAAACGCCCGACCAGCGATGACGGAAGCCAGGCCGACCCGCGCGGCGGCACGCCGACGGCGGCATTTCGGCCACCCAACGGTCAAGGCGTCGCGCTCGACTGGTCGTCTCTGCGCAAGGCGGAGCCGGCGAACCGATTGCTGCCGGTCAGCCGCGAGTGGCTGGCGACTTTGCCCGCCGATGTGCAGCCGAAATCACTTGCCGCCCAATACCCGCGGATCGTCAATGTCCTCGCGGTGGAATGGGCCAACGCAACCACGTGCCGCGCCTATTTCACCCACCTCCTCGCGGACCGTCGCGGCAATCGGAAGGGCTTCCCCGCCGACGTGCATAGCGAGCTTGTGACGCTGCGCGACTACTACTTCACCCTGCACTTGACGCTGGCGGAGTGACTGCCGCAGTGCGCAAACCGCACCCATAGGCACGTACGAACGCGTACGTGTCAAACGGTCGCGGGTCCGCCCGCTCCGAGCCCGAAGGCCGCCGCAAGCAGTTCGTACGAGCGGCGTCGCGCGACCGGGTCATGCGTCCAGGTATTGATCACGATTTCGTCCAGCGCCAGCCGCTGCGCCAGCGCATTCAGCCGGGCGGCGACCTGTTCTGCCGTGCCGACAAAGGCCATGCGGCGCAGCTCGTCGATCCGTGCGCGCTCCGCATCGGTATAGGGATGCGCCGCCGCTTCCTCGGGCGAGACGAGCGGATTGCGGCGACCCTGCTCGAAACCGATGCGCCAGTACTCGCGCGTCATCGACAGTCGCCGCGCGTCGGCTTCGGTATCCGCGGCGAGCGCCCACACGCAAATCGTCGCGACGGGCGCTGGATGACGCGCGCTGGGCCGATAATTTTTTCGATACAGCGCGAGCGCCTCGTCCACGCCCCGGCCGTCGCTGAAGAAATAGGCGAACGCATAGGGCAGACCGAAATGGGCGGCGAGCTGTGCCCCGTAGTCGGAGCTGCCGAGAATCCAGATCTCCGGACTGGTGGGGCCTTGCGGATGCGCCGCGATGGCGCGAAGGGGATGGTCGTCCGGCAGCCCGATGCCAGTGACCCAGCATCGCAGTTCGTGCACCTGCTGCGGGAATTCGGCCGCAGCATTCGCATGAGGATTCAGCGCGAAGGCGGTGAGCCGGTCCGAACCCGGCGCCCGGCCCACGCCGAGGTCGATGCGCCCCGGGGCGATGGCTTCCAGGACGCGGAACTGCTCGGCGACCTTGAGCGCGGAGTAATGCGGCAGCATCACGCCGGCGCTGCCGACGCGGATGCGCCGCGTCGTGGCGGCAACGGCGGCCATCAGGATTTCCGGCGCCGTGCCGACGATGCTGGCGCTGTTGTGATGCTCCGACACCCAATAGCGGTGATAGCCCAGCGTATCGCATAGCCCGGCCAGCGCGAGCGATTCGCGGATGGCGACGTCCTGCGTGCGGCCTTGCGTCGCCGTCGACTGGTCGAGGACGGACCACCTCACGCGTCAGCTCCGGTCGTTGGGGAAGGGCGGGTTCGTCCGTTCGGGTTGTCCATCGATGCCGCGCCTCATGCCAAAGCAACGGATCATCCGGCGAATCGCCGTCGCCGTCCAATCTCGCGCGTCAGCGCAACCGCCTCGACTGTTACCATGGGGCTTCGCATTGGCAATGGCCCGCTCGCCGTTGCGGGACCCGGCGGCAACGGCGACGACGCTACTTTTTGCGTAGAATCGCGTCCGTGCCCGGATCGTGGACGGGACAAACAAGAATTGCCTGGTCGCGGCAACGGCGAGACCCGTGGGATCGATGATGGCAGAGGCGGTGCGAACGAAGCGCGGGGCACCCGTCATGCCCGGCACACATTGGTGCCATGGACAATGATCTGAGCGCAGTCACCGCGGTGCTGGCCCGATTCGACGAGGTCGAGTTGATAGCGCTGGTCGACGCCGCGAAGAACGCGCCGCAGATCGCGCCGGGCCTGTTGGCGTGGATCGAGGCCGCCTGCGATTGGGAGCTGCACCGACGGCACGGACACAACTACCCGCTGCCGTCGCCCGCGGCCACGATTCCGCCCGAGGAAGAAGCCGCAAGCATTTACGCGGCGATGGCGATGCGCGAAACATTCGACCAGGATATCCTGGCGGATTCGTTGCGCGCGCTGCTCGACGCGATCGTGGGGCTGTTCACCAACGGCGGGCTCAGGCATTGATCCCCAACGCTAAGCGTACGCGATGCGGCGTCGCGAGCGGTACAGGAGGCCGGCGGCGATGGTGACATTTAGCAGGTTCCAGCCCATCCCGTTGAGAAACGCGGCGCGATAGGAGCCCGTCAGGTCGAACGCGAGGCCCGACATCCATCCACCGAGCGCCATGCCGAACAGCGTCGCCATGAACACCGTGCCGACGCGCGCGCCCGCCTCGCGCGGGGTGAAGTGCTCGCGCACGATGATCGCGTACGAAGGCACGATCCCGCCCTGAAAGAGTCCGAACAACGCGGAAACGACATACAGCGAATTCAGCCCGTCGAACGGCAGGAACAGCGCCAGCGCAATCGCCTGGAGGACCGAGCCCAGGAGCAGCGTGCGCAGGCCGCCGATGCGGTCGCAGATCCAGCCCGACACCAGGCGGCTCACGATGCCGAAGCCGAGCATCACCGAGAGCATCTCCGCGCCGCGCGCGGCGGGGAACCCGAGATCGCCGCAATAGGCGACGATATGCACCTGCGGCATCGACATCGCGACACAGCAGGCGAGCCCGGCGACGCACAGGATCGCCTGCAGGGCGCCGGGCGAGAATCCGAGCGGCCGCGCCGAGGGATGCGCTGTCCGAACGGCGGCTTCCACGGGAACGAACGCCGGCGGTCGTCGGCGCAACGCGAGCGCCAGCGGCAGCATCGCGACGATGCAGAACACGCCCAGGCCGATGTAGGTCTGGCGCCAGCCGACCGATTCGAAATAGTGCTGCAGCACCGGCGGCCATATCGCGCCACCCACGTAGATTCCGCTGGCGCAGATCGCGATGGCGATGCCGCGGCGACGCGTGAACCACAGCGAGGCGTCGGCGACCAGCGGCACGAACGTGGCCGAGCTTCCGAAAAACCCGATCAGGAGACCGTGCGCGAGGCTGAACTGAACGAGGTTCGGCGCCAGACCGGCGGCGATGAAGCCGAGGCCGAGGGCCAACGCACCGATCAGCACGGGTACCATCACACCGAAGCGATCGGCGAGCCGGCCCATCAGGATCCCGCCGAAGCCGAAACCGATCATGGTCAGCGTGTAGGGCAGCGATGCTTCCGAGCGCGTCGCCGCGAACTCCGCCTGCACGGGCGGAAGCGCAACCGCCACCGCGTACATGCCGACGCCGCCGAGAGTCATCAGGGCGAGCGATGCGGACAGGCGTGCCCAGGCATAGGGGGATTCGTTCTCCTGCTGCGCGGCAACCATGATCGAAGTGTCGCATCCCGCGCGCTTTCCGCGTAGAGGTTTCTTGCCGCGGGGATCAATGGCGATGACGCTCGCGTCGCAGCCGCGGCGCCGCGAATTTCGCCTTCTCGAACTGCTTCGCCATTCGCGCGCCGGAGCGAGCGTTTTTACGCAACACGGCATCTTCTGCCGGATTCACGCCGCGGTTCCCCGAAAGGTGCAGTGATCCTTCGCGGAACTGGCCTTGAAAAGTGTGATCGGGCGATTGTTGCAGGTGGGTCCCGTCCTGGCATGAAGGATGCAGCTTGGAAGGCGTTCCGACGCGCGAAGCCCCTGCGGGGCGGCGTCGGGCGATCCCCACATGGATGTTTGTCGACTACACGCGAGGCGGGCGGTACCGGGATGGCGAAGCGGGAAGACATGCTGAACGGATTGGGCGGCGCGGCCGAGCCGAGCCGGCGATCGCTCGCGCCTGCCGGACGATCGCGAGCGATGCGCACGCAATGCCACTGCCTCACGCCAGGATGACTCCGTGATCGAGATCGTGCCCGAGGCGATGGCCATTCCCGTCAGGAGCCTGCGATTCCTGATCGTCGACGACGACGCCGACCAGCGCTATCTCCTCGCCCGCACCCTCAACAGGATGGGCATGCCCAACATCGTCGAGGCCGCGTCCGGTCGCGCTGCGCTCGAGGTGCTGGGCCGGGCCGGCGAGGCCGTGGACATCGTCATTTCGGACCTCCAGATGCCCGACATCGACGGGATGGAGCTTGTTCGTCGAATCGGCGAAAGGGCGCTCCCGGTCTCGGTGATCCTCGTCAGCGCGCTCGATGGCGTTCTGCTGGCGTCCGCCGCAACGATGACGCAGGCCTATGGGGTCAGGATCATCGGCACCATCGAAAAGCCCGCCACGCGCGACAAGCTCTTCACGGTCCTGCGGCACTATCTGCCGCCGACGCCGGACGCCGAGGCCGCGCGGGACATCGCGTTCGCGCCGACATCGGACGTCGTTCTCACCGGAATCGCGGCGGGGCAGTTCGAGCCGTTCTTCCAGCCGGTCGTCGAGCTCGCCACCGGGAGGGTCGTCGGAGCCGAAGCGTTAGCGCGCTGGCGCCACCCGGCCTACGGCATTCTCGGGCCGGAGCTGTTCCTTCCGCCGCTCGTTCACGCCGGGTACATGGACGAGCTGTCGTGGATCATGCTGGCGCTGGCCGCGATGGAGGCGGGCCGTTGGCGCGGCGAGGGCCTGCGGCTGACGGTTTCCGTGAACGTGTCCGCGACATCGCTCGCCGATCCGAACTACGCCGATGCGGTGACGCAGATCGTGAGCGGGCAGGGACTCGAACCGTCGGAAATGATCCTCGAGCTGACCGAGACCGAGGCCATCCTCAACGTCGCTGCCGCGCTCGAAAACCTGACGCGGCTGCGGATGCGGGGCTTCGGGCTGGCGATCGACGACTACGGGGTCGGGTTCTCGTCGATGCAGGAGCTGTCGCGTATGCCGTTCACGGAGGTCAAGATCGACCGCTCGTTCGTGACGCGCGCCAGCACCAGCGAAAAGCACCGGATGATGATCGAGCACACGATCGCGGTCGCCCACCAGCTCGGGCTGAAGACCGTCGCCGAGGGCGTGGAAACGAAGGCGGAGCACGACCTGCTCGCGAGTCTCGGCTGCCGCCGGATCCAGGGTTACTACGTCGCGAAACCGATGGATTCCACGGGGTTCCTGCGCTGGATGCTGGAACGCCGCGTCACTGTCGGCGCGGACGCCCATCCAGGCGCCGCGGACGTCAAGCTCTTCGGCACCTGAGATCGGGCGATCTCGAGCAGCCGCTGCCGGGCGCGCTCGACCCGCATCGCCGTCTGCGCCCTGACCGCCTCGACCCGGGGCGGGCGACGCAGTCCTCTCCGACGAAACGTCAGGCCCGTGCGGCAATTTGTCGCGTTGCAAACGTGCTGCAACCCCCGGCGGATGGCCCCGGCGCCGATGGCCAATTGACCTGCGTCAACCTTCCCGCAGCGCATCCGGAGTTGAATCCAAGACAGGACGAGGTCTTGTTGTATCGGAGAGCTTCCCGACGAGCGCGTCCGTTTTGGCGGGGACCGATTGCAGGCGCGGCCCCCGGGGCGGCAAAGCCGGCGCCTCCAGCGGAATTTCTCCGCAGCGGGCGCCTCAAGGTAACGGGAAAGGGGACCCCATGTCATTCAAGTCCAACCTCGTGGCGACCGGATCGCTGTGGATGCTCGCGGCGTTCCTGGCGATGCCCGCGGCAGCCCAGCAGACGGCAGCCGCGTCCGCCGGCGCGAGGCCGATCTGCGCGAACTGCCACGAGTCCAACTGGCGCGCGATGGACCTGTCGGCGCACGGCGCGAAGAACGACGCGAACGGCAGCATGTGCCAGACGTGCCACGGCGACGCCACGGAGCACTTGAAGGATCCGATGAAGGCCAAGCCGCCCAACCCGTTCGGCAAGGGCCACACGGCCAACGAACGGACGGCGGTCTGCCTCACCTGCCACTCGGGCAACCGCAATCTCGCGTTCTGGACGTCGGGTAAGCACCAGCTGAACGACGTGACGTGCGCGAACTGCCACAGCATCCATGGGGAAAAGCTCTTCCCGAGTTATGTCGGGTTGAATCCGCCGGACAAGTCGCCGACGATCAACAAGTTCACGACGACGTCACTGCCCAACCAGGCGGAGATCTGCTGGCAGTGCCACCAGTCCATCCGCGCGGCGAACTTCAAGCCTTCGCACCACCCGATCATCGAGGGCAAGGTCAAGTGCTCCGACTGCCACAACCCGCACGGCGCGATCACGCCCGCTATGCTGAAGCAGCCGACGATCAACGACCAGTGCTACTCGTGCCATGCCGACAAGCGCGGCCCGTACGTGAACAACCATCCGCCGGTCGAGGAGAACTGCGCCACGTGCCACAACCCGCACGGCTCGGTCCACAACCGGCTTCTGAACGAGTCCGCGCCGAACCTGTGCCAGGACTGCCACGACTGGTCGCGGCACCCCGGCACGGTCTATGGCGCCGCCGGCGCCTTCAACTGCCAGCCGGGCGACACGTCGGTGACGAGCGGGGTCCTGAACTGCCCGCCGAGCCGGACGGGACAGCCCAACCCGGGCGTGAACACTCGCCTCGTGGCCCGCGCGTGCAACAACTGCCACAACGCGATCCACGGCTCGAACGCGCCGGGTAACCGTGGCAAGTTCTTCATTCGATAAGGCGGGGAGACCAACATGAGCAAGAAACTTCTTTCTGCCGTCCTCGCCAGCCTGTTCGCCGTCGCGCCCGCGTTCGGCCAGAGTGCGGACGACCCGATGCGCGTGCAGGGCAGCGCCACCCTCGGTGGCATCCACAACAACACGAGCGCGACCGACACGTACAGGCTCAACGAGTACCAGGACCTCGGCAACGGGGTGATGTCGAACGTCGGCGTCCAGGGGCGCAACAGCAACACGTGGTTCCAGGGCTACGGCGAGAACTTCGGGCGCACCGACCAGTACCTGTTCCTCCGCGGCGGTGTGTACGACGTGTTCAAGTCAGGGCTGTACCTCAACGACATCCCGCACACGTTCTCCTCTTCCGCCTTCACGCCCTACAACGGCAGCGGCGGCAACCTGCTGACGGCGACGTTCCCGCTGGCCGCGCTGCCGACCAACCCGCCGACCGCCGGCTGGAACGGCTTCCGGCTGGGCTACGACCGTCGCGACGCCGGCGGCTACGCGGAGTGGCAGAAGAATAGCCCCTGGTACGTCCGGGCCGATGGCAACCAGGTCACGTTCAACGGCACCCGGGTCGGCTCCGCGTCCAACGGCACGAGCCCGGGCAATGGCTTCACCGACCTCGCGTTCCCGCAGGATTTCAAGACGAGCAACTGGGGTGTGGAGGGCGGCTATCAGAGCTCGAAGATGACGTTCGCGGTGCGCTGGGACTACAGCAAGTTCGAGAACTCGAACGAAACCCTGCGCTGGACCAACGCGTTCTTCGGCCCGACCGTCGGCGGCGTCGCGACAACCAGCAATCTGCTCGACACGACGTACCTCGCGCCGGCCAACACGTTCAACAAGTTCACGGTCTCCGGCAACTACCGCGACCTGCCGTGGCAGTCCGTGGTCTCGGCGCGCTACACGTGGGCGAAGACGACGAGCGACACGCCGCTCGCCCTCACGGCGCTCAACACCAACGGCGTCTACAGCAATACGCTGCCGGACGCGACCAGCTTCAACGGCGAGCACGTCAACCAGTCGCTCGCACTCGCGTGGACCGCGACACCGGCAACGAATTTCAACACGCGCGCCTACTACTACTGGACGAAGCTCGAGAACAAATCGGACCTCGTCGAATTCGGCAACGCGCCGACGCAGCCACTCGCCTCCGGCCTGGGCTGCGGCAATCTCGTGGTGGCGGGTGTACCGACGACGACCGTCGGCAACTGCGAGAACGAGCTCTACAACTACAAGAAGAACAACGTCGGCTTCGACGCGTGGTGGAGGTTCGCGCGCGGCAATCGGCTCGGTTTCGGCTATGACTACTACGACATCGACCAGACCCGCGTCGACTACGACAAGTCGCACACGAACAAGGTGTGGGCCGAGTACAAGAACACGATGCTCGACACGCTGTCCGGCCGCCTCAAGTACCAGTACGTAAAGCGCGACTCGACGCACAACTTCAGCAACGACCCGCTTCCCAACGGGGGGGCGAACAACCCGGACTACCTGCTGCCGTTCACGTCGGCATTCGACCTGCAGAGCAGCACCACGGACCTGTGGAAGCTGACCCTCGACTGGACTCCGATGGCAAACGTCGGCCTGTCGTTCGAGGGCACCTGGGCCAAGGTCGATTACGATGACGTCACCTATGGCCGCACCAAGTCCGACCGGCAGGGCTACTTCCTGAGCGGCTTCTGGAACGCGTCCGATACCGTGAAGCTGAACGCATTCGGCAGCTGGGAGGATACGAAGTACCCGTCGAACCACCGCTATATCGGTACGGTCTCGAGCGGCAGCGGCACGGCTCCGAACAACTCGCCGCCGGGCTACTGCACGACCACCAACCCGAACTGCTACGACCCGTCTGCCGCGCCGGTCCTCAACAGTTCCTACAACTGGAACTCGCAGACCAAGGACAAGACGTGGATGATCGGGGTGGGCGCCGACTGGCAGGCGATGGACGCCCTCAAGCTGACGGGCTCGTACCTGTACGTGTCGAACGACGGCACCGCGACGTTCGGCGTGCAGAACAGCCTCGCGATCACGCCGATGCCGCTGCCCATCAGCAACTTCGACAACAGCAAGCAGCAGTACTTCAACCTGAAGGGGGTCTGGAACTACAACCGGAACTGGTCGTTCACTGGCGGCTACTCATACATGAAATACGATCACAACGACATCGCCACCGACGGGTTCCAGTACGCGCTGCCGATCGTGACGAACAGTGGCGCTGGCGGCATCGTCCCAGCCAGCCGCACGGGCACTTCGCTGAGCTACCTCAATGGCTACGATGCCTACACGAACGGTCACTCGAACATCTTCTACCTGACGGTGACCTACCGGTTCGACGCGCCGCCGTTGCCGGCGGCGAAGTGATCGCCACGCAAGGGCGACCGAAACACAACGAATGGAGGAGCAATGAAAGTGGCAGCGCTGGTGGTGATGCTGGCCGGCGGCGTGCTTGCCACCGGGGCGGCGTTCGCCGATAGAGGGGAGGACCTGGCGAAGAGTTCGGGCTGCCTCGGCTGCCACGCGGTCGACACCAAGAAGGTCGGCCCGGCCTACAAGGACGTGGCGAAAAAGTTCAAGGGGAAGACGCAGGCCGACGCGGTCGGCGCGATGAAGGCGGCCGCAGTCCATGCTTCGCTCAAGGTGTCGGACAACGACCTCAAGGAAATCGTGGAGTGGATTCTCAAGCTTTGAACGAGCCCCATTCCCGAGCTTGAAATGGCCGGCGCACGCCGGCCTCTTTTTTGCGCGGGCTCATCGTGCGCGTCCCCGCATTCCCGCCCGTTTCCGAATGATGGATCGCTGCGCGCGCTCCGGAGGTTTGTCTCGGGTGGCTTTGCGCCCGCAGGCGAAAACATCGACGCGCCATCTGATGATCCTTTGACCCGGCGCAAAGATCACGGCACGCAATCGGTTTGGTGGCGACTAACATGCGACTCATGGCTGCGCGACGATTTGTCGCCGTCGATCGGCGGGAATTGACGCCAAAGGCTCGTTGCGCCAACACCGAGACGCGGCCTCCAGGCGCTGGCTTGTCGATTGGAGATGCCGAAGATTTGCGCAACCCTTCGGGGCAATGGCGAGGAAGCGCAACGCACCGTCACGTGGCGTCGGGAGATTTGCGCTCGTGGGCGGCGCA
>JANMBN010000165.1:0-10882 GCA_031360485.1 Betaproteobacteria bacterium
GGGAACTCCCGGCGCGTACACGTTCCTGTTGCCCGCGTCGCGCGAAGTGCCGCGCCGGTTGCAGCATCCGAAGCGCAGCACGGTGGGCGTGCGCGTGCCGGACCACCCGGTCGTGCAGGCGTTGCTCGCGGAGCTCGGGGAACCCATCCTGTCCTCCACGCTGATACTTCCCGGCAGCGTCGAGCCGCTCAACGATGCCGAGACGATCCGGGAAGTGCTCGGCCCGGTCCTGGATCTCGTCATCGACGCGGGCGCGTGCCCCGCAGCGCCCACGACGGTTCTCGATCTCGCCGTGGCGCCGCCGGTCATCGTGCGGCTCGGAGCGGGGGAGCCCGCGCGGCTCGGACTCGAATCCTCCGACCTTCAGCGATAGACGGGGTCCGAGACGACTTTGCGATCGGCTTGGACGGCATCGCCGAACCCGCGGCCGGCGGGAAAGTCGTCTCCGACCCCACTTAGGGTAAAATAGGCGGCCAATGGATGTTTCGCTCGCGACCATCGTGCTCTGGGCGGTGCCGGTGGTCTTCGCGATCACGTTACACGAAGCCGCGCACGGCTTCGTCGCCAAGCTGTTCGGGGACCAGACGGCCTGGATGCTGGGGCGCGTGACGGCGAATCCGATCAAGCACATCGATCCCGTGGGCACGATCCTTGTCCCGGGAATGCTGGTGGCGATCGCCGCGATCACCCATGTGCCGGCCTTCATCTTCGGATGGGCGAAGCCGGTGCCCGTGAACTTCGGCAACCTGCGGAATCCGAAGCGCGATATGTTCTGGGTGGCCGGCGCCGGGCCATTCGCCAATTTCCTGATGGCCGTGGCGTGGGGAATCCTGCTCAAGGCGTCCGCGCCGAGCGGCCTCTTTCCGAGCAACGGGCTGATGGAAATGGCCGGTGCCGGGATACAGATCAATTTGATGCTGATTGCGTTGAACCTATTGCCGATTCTCCCGCTCGACGGAGGCCGCATCGCGGTCAGCCTGCTGCCGCAGTCGCTGGCGGCGGGTTACGCGCGTCTCGAGCCGTATGGATTCATGGTCGTCATCCTGTTGCTGGCTACGGGAATCCTGAGCGATCTGATGCGGCCGATCCTCCGCGGCGCCGAATACGTACTCGCGCTGGTACTCGGTCTCTGACCGCCCGGCCTGCCTGGTACCGGATCCAACGAACATGTTTCTCGACCGAGTGTTATCGGGCATGCGCCCGACCGGCCGCATGCACATCGGCCACTACCACGGTGCGCTCAAGAACTGGGTGCAGCTGCAGGAGGAGTACGAATGCCTGTATTTCGCCGCTGACTGGCATGCGCTGACGACGCACTTCGACGCCACCGAATCGATCGCCGACAGCGTCTGGGAAATGTTCGTCGACTGGTTGGCCGCGGGGATCAATCCGACGCGTTCCACGATCTTCATTCAGTCGCGCGTCCCCGAGCATGCCGAGCTTGCGCTGCTGCTCGGGATGATCACGCCGGTCGGCTGGCTCGAGCGCGTGCCGACGTACAAGGACCAGCAGCTGAAGCTCGCGGACCGCGATCTCTCCAACTACGGTTTTCTCGGCTACCCGGTGATGCAGGGCGCCGACATCCTGATCTACCGTGCCAACATGGTTCCGGTCGGTGAAGACCAGGTGTCGCACATCGAGCTCGTGCGCGAGATCGCGCGCCGCTTCAACTTCATTTACGGCCGTGAGCCGGGGTTCGAGGACAAGGCCAAGGCGGCCATCAAGAAGCTGGGAGCGAAGAAAGCGCGCCGCTACGGCGAACTGCGCACGGCGTACCAGGAAAGAGGCGACGCCGCCGCCCTGGAGACGGCGAAGGACTTGCTGAACGAGACGCAGAATCTTGCCCTCGGCGACCGCGAGCGGCTATTCGGCTACCTCGAAGGGACGGGGCGGATGATCCTGCCGGAACCCGCGCCGCTGCTGACGGAGACGCCGAAAGTCCCGGGCCTCGACGGCCAGAAGATGTCGAAGTCGTACGGCAATGCGATTCTGATGCGCGAGGAGCCCGCCGAGGTCACGAAGAAGATCCGCACGATGCAGACCGATCCGGCGCGCGTGCGGCGCTCGGACAAGGGCGATCCGAACCGCTGCCCGGTCTGGCCGCTGCATCAGATCTATTCCGACACGGCGACGCGCGACTGGGTCGTCAAGGGCTGCACGACCGCGGGCATCGGTTGCCTCGAATGCAAACAGCCCGTCATCGACGCGATCAACCGGGAGCAGGAGCCGATCCGGCAGCGGGCGCAGCATTACCTCGACGATCCGACGCTCGTGCGCAACATCGTCGCCGATGGCTGCGAGCGCGCGCGCAAGCTTGCCGAGGAGACGATGCGCGAAGTCCGCGCCGCGATGGGGCTGGACTACACATGAGGCATCCTGCGTCAACCTCGGAAATCGATGCCGCGGGACGCGCATTCCGGGTGGGTCCGGCTTCAGCGGGATGCCTGGTGGGTCCGGCTTCAGCCGGATGCGGCGAGGCGAACGCATTCCTCGTGGGTCCGGCTTCAGCCGGATGCGGCGAGGCGAACAAACACAGGCCGCCTGAACGCGGCCCCACGTTCGTGCGCGACCGATGAGCGAGATCGCCGTTGTCGACCTTGCGCAGCAGGGCGGAGCGATCGTCGCCAAAGTCTACGGCGAGCCGATGCTCGAGTTGCCGCACGACCTCTACATCCCGCCGGAGGCGCTCGAGATCTTCCTCGACACGTTCGAGGGGCCGCTCGATCTGCTGCTCTACCTGATTCGCAAGCAGAACATCAACGTGCTCGAGATCCCGATGGCGGAACTCACTCGCCAGTATCTCGGCTATGTCGAAATGATGCGACGGACCCAGCTCGAGCTCGCCGCCGAATATCTGTTGATGGCGGCGGTGCTGATCGAGATCAAGTCGCGGCTGCTGCTCCCGAAGCCGCCCGTGGCACCCGGTGCGGAGCCCGAAGACCCGCGCGCGGAGCTTGTCCGCCGGCTGCTCGAATACGAGCGGATGAAACAGGCGTCGCGCGAGATCGATGCGCTGCCCCTCGCCGATCGCGATTTCGCGACCGTCCGCATCTGGTTCGACCGGGTGGCAGAAGCCCGTTTGCCCGAGGTGTCTCCGGCCGACCTGCGGACGGCGTGGGCGGGCCTGGTTGCGCGCGCGCGCATCAACCGGCATCATCTGGTAAGCCGTGAGCAGCTGTCGGTGCGCGCGGAGATGAGCCGGATACTCAAGGTGCTGGAGCCTTCGCGCTTTGCCGAGTTCACGGCGCTGTTCGCGCCACGTGCGGACGTGGCGCACCTCATAGTGACGTTTCTCGCGCTGCTGGAGCTCGCGCGCGAGCAGCTCGTCGCGATCGCGCAGGCGGAGCCCTACGCGCCGATATACGCGCAGTTGACGGGCGGACGGGGCTTCGCGCTCGCGTCGTGACCGGGCCGGGAGCACGACTTCACGATGGACGAAATGCAGGACATTCGAAACATCCTCGAGGCGGCGCTGCTGACCGCCGGCGAGCCCGTTGCCGTGCCGCAGCTCGCCAAGCTGTTCGATCCGCCGCTCGATGCGGGGGCGGTGCGCATGCTGCTGGAGGAGCTTGCAGACCGATGGGCGGGGCGGAGCGTGGAACTCGTCGAGGTCGCATCCGGCTGGCGCTTCCAGTGCCTGCCGGCCGTCCAGTCCTATCTCGACCGGCTCTCGCCGGAAAAGCCGCCGCGATACTCGCGCGCGGTGATGGAAACCCTGGCGATCATCGCCTATCAGCAACCCGTGACCCGCGGCGATATCGAAGCCATCCGCGGCGTCGCCGTGTCCACCAACGTCGTCAAGACGCTGGAGGACCGCCAATGGGTCGAAGTGGTCGGCCACCGCGAGACGCCGGGCCGCCCGGCGCTTTACGCGACCACCAAGACCTTTCTCGACGATCTCGGCCTTTCCTCGTTGTCCGAGCTGCCCTCCCTGGCCGAGCTCGACGCTTCCCACCTGCTGGAGATACCCGATGCACCCACCCAAGCCAACGAAGCGCAACTCGCGCTCGCGATCCCGGTCCTGGCACCGGCCGCCCACGGGCCCGATGCAGCAGCCGAGCCTGGCGCTGCAACAGATTTCGGAGAGCCTGGCGCCGCCCCGCCATCGCTCCTCCACTGACGACATCTTCACCGAGCCGCAACGCCTGCACAAGGTGCTGGCCTCGTGCGGGTTCGGTTCGCGCCGCGCGATGGAGGAAATGATCCTCGCCGGCCGCATCACCGTGAACCGCGAGCCCGCCGACGTCGGCCAGAAGGTCGGGCCCGGGGACGAGGTGAGGATCAACGGCGAACTCGTGAAGGTCCGTTTTGCCGAGCCGCGCGCGCGAATCCTGATGTATCACAAGACCGCCGGCGAGATCGTGACGCGCGACGATCCGGAGGGGCGGCCGACGGTGTTCGAGAAGCTGCCGAACATCGGCAACGGCAAGTGGATCGCGATCGGACGCCTCGACTTCAATACCGAGGGGCTGTTGCTCTTCACCAATTCCGGCGAGCTCGCCAACAAGATGATGCACCCGCGCTACGAGGTCGAGCGCGAGTACGCAGTCCGCGTGATGGGCCTACTGACACCCGAGCAGCAGCAAGCGTTGCTCACTGGCATCGAGCTCGAGGACGGCCCGGGAAAGGTCGAAAAGATCGAGGATGGAGGCGGCGAAGGCGCCAACCATTGGTACCACGTCGTCCTCAAGGAGGGACGCAATCGCGAGGTGCGCCGGCTCTTCGAGGCACTGGGCCTCACGGTGAGTCGGCTGATTCGCACGCGCTACGGTACCGTCGCCATGCCTTCGCGCGTGAAACGCGGGCAGACGCTCGAGCTGACGGCCGACGAGGTCGGCGCGGTGCTGGCGGCTGCGGGCATGAGATCCACCGGCCCGACTCCGCAAAAGCAAGTGCAGGGTGGCAGGCCGCAAGCGCAGGCCCGGCGCCCGCAGGGTTCCGGCCCGCGCCCGTCGGGCAACGGGCGGGAACGCAGCCATGCGGCTACGACGCAGGAGGCAGGGCCGCCGCGCGACGTTTCGACCGATGCCGACTTGCCTGCGGTTTTCGAAGGAATCGAGCCGGGCAACAGCGTCCACGGTCTGCCCACGCATGGCAATACTCCGGTCGGCAAGTTCTTCAGCAAGAGCCACGGCAAGACGCATGGCCGGCCGCAGGGCCAGGGCGGTCCGCGCCGCGGCGGTCCCGGTCAAGCACCGGGTGGACGTCCGTTCGGCCAACAAGGCCGCCCGCAACACGGCAAGCCGCGCCACGCGGAAGCGCGCGGCGGGCACGGCCCGTCGTCGCCTTACGTGATGACGACGCTCACCGTTCCGGGCGCCGTTCCCGAAGGACTACCCGGCACGGACGCGCCGAGGCCCAAGGGACACGGTCGCGGCAACGGACCGGGCGGGCCGGGTCGCGGCAATGGACCGGGTGCCGGCCATGGACGACGTGGTCCGGGCGGCAGCAACGGCCCGCAGGGACCGGGTCGCGGCCACGGACCCGGCGGCCCGCAAGGACCGGGGCGCGCCAGCGGACCCAAGGGGCCCGATCGCGCCCCTGGATCCGGCGGACCCGGCGGAGGCCAAGGCAAGAAGCGCGGTCGCGGCAATCGCAACCGGAGCGGCCCTGCCTCCGACGCGACACCGGGAAACGAAGCGCCCCGCGCGATCGCGCCGGCGGTCATCGACGACGACATCGGCAATCGCGATCGACGTGAGCCGAAGGCGGACCGGATGCCGGGGAACGAGGCGCCACGCGCGATCGTGCCGGCGGTCATCGACGACGACCTCGGCAATCGGATCCGGCGCGGAACAAAGGTCACGACGGCGACGGGAAACGAAGCGCCGCGCACGATCGTTCCGGCCAGCATCGACGACGATATCGGAAACCGATAGCGCAACCCGCGCCGTGCGGCTGAAACCCCACGCTGCGGGGGGCCGCGCGTCCGGGCCCGCTCGCAGACGCCTCAGCCGAGAAAGAGATCGGGCAGCAGAGGCGCGCCGGGCTTGATCGCGTAGTGCCCGAAATCGGCGACGCCCGCCTCGGCCAGAACATCCTCGTCGAGAAAGAAGTTTCCGGTCGTCGCACGTGCGTCGCGGACCAGCACCGCGTGCGCCGCGTCGGCGAGGATTTCGGGCCGGCGCATCATGTCGACGCGTTCGGCGGCGCCGGGAATCATCGCGACGGCCGCCGTCGCGATGACCGTGCGAGGCCACAGCGCATTGACGCCGATGCCGTCGTCCCGGAACTCCTCGGCCATGCCCAGCACGCACAGGCTCATCCCGTACTTCGCCATCGTGTAGGCGACGTGATCGCGAAACCACTTCGGATCCATGTTGAGCGGCGGCGAGAGCGTCAGAATGTGCGGATTGCGCCCAGCGACCGCGGACACCTTCAGATGCGGCAGGCAAACCTGCGAGCACAGGAACGTGCCCCGGACGTTCACGCCGAACATCAGGTCGAAGCGCTTCATCGGCGTTTCCAGCGTGCCCGTGAGGCTGATCGCGCTCGCGTTATTGACGAGAATGTCGATGCCGCCGAACCTGGCCACCGTCGCCGCGACGGCAGCGCGCACTGCCGCTTCGTCGCGGATGTCGCAGGCGATCGCGAGCGCATTGCCGCCGGCCTGTTCGATCGCGGCGGCGGCCGAATGGATCGTGCCCGGGAGCTTCGGGTGCGGGTCCACGGTCTTCGCCGCGATCGCGACGTTGGCGCCGTCCTGCGCGGCGCGGATGGCGATGGCGAGGCCGATCCCGCGCGAGCCGCCCGTGATGAACAGCGTCTTGCCTTCGAGATTCCGCTTCAATTCACCATCCTGGCGCGGCGAGCTCATTCGCGGTCGAATTGCGGCGGCCGCTTTGCGAGGAACGCCGTGATGCCCTCGTCGAAATCGGCGGTTCCGGCGCATTCCGCGAAACTGATCGCCTCGGCCTGCAGTTGTTCGGACAGCGTCCGTGCCATCGACTCGCGCACCAGGCGTTTCGTCTTGCGCAGCGCGAGCACCGGCCCGGCGGCAAGCGAGCGCACGATCGCCTCGGTCGCGGCCGCGAGTTCGGCTGCCGGCACCACCTTGTTCACGATTCCAAGCGCCAACGCGTCGGCAGCGCCGAAACGCTCGCCGAGAAGAAAGATCTCCATCGCCTTGCGCAGGCCGACCAGGCGCGGCAGCGCCCAGGAGCCCCCGCCGTCCGGCGTCAGCGCAATCTGGCGGTACGCCGATGCGAAGTACGCATCGTCGGAGGCGACGACGAGATCGCACGCGTTCATCAGCGAAAGCCCGAACCCGGCGACCGCGCCATGGACGCAGCCGACAACCGGGTGCGGCATCCGATGCAGGTTTTCGATCGCCGCGTGCAGGTGTTCGACCATCCGCCGGAAGCCTTCGCTCCGCGTCGCCGGCGGCTCACCGAGGTGCGCGGCAAACGTCCGGATATCGCCGCCCGCCATGAAATGACGGCCGGCTCCGCGCAGCACCACGACGCGAAGATCGGAATCGGCGGCAACCTCGGTGGTTCGCGCGACAAGCGCGTCGACCATCGCGAGGTCGAGCGTGTTGAGCACGTCGGGCCGGTTGAGCGTCAGCGTCGCGACGCGCCCGGCACGCTCGAGCAATATGGTTTCATTCATCGGGGAGTCGCGTGGAGGTCGGCGCGGACATTCCGGTCGGGCTTGCGCCATGCGCGATGCGGACCGGGCTCGGAATGTCGTTGCGAATTCTAGCACCCGACGCCACTGGAAGCGCCAATGCGGCGGGGCGGCGAAGTGGCGAATTGGCGAACCGGGTGCAAATGACGATGAAGATGTAGATGTAGACGAAGACGGACTGGACGCCGGTGCCGTCCGGCACCGTCACGCCTTCGCCGCTTCGATGCCCTTGAACGGACTGGCCGCGCCGAGTTCGTCGATGGCATGCGCGACGTCGACGCGTTCGCGCGCGCAGAAATCGGCGATGGCCCGCGCAAACGCCGGATCGGCGATCGCGTGCGCCGACCAGGTCGTGACCGGGACGAGTCCGCGCGCGAGCTTGTGCACGCCTTGCGCCCCGCCCTCGAAGCGCGCGATCCGGCGTTCGATGCAGAACTCGATCGCCTGGTAGTAGCACGCTTCGAAATGCAGGCCGGGCAGCGGTTCGGTCGTTCCCCAGTAGCGGCCCCACAGCGTGTCGCGGTCGAAGACGTCGAGCGCCGCGCATATCGGCTGGCCGTCGCGGCGGCCGAGCGCCATCAGCAGGTTGTCCGGCATGACGGCGCCGATGCGCTCGAAGAACTCGAGGCTGAGATACGGCGTCGAATGATGCTCGCGGTACGTGTTCTCGTAGCAGCGGTAAAAGAAGGCCCAGTCGGCCGGCGTGATTTCGCTGCCGACCTTGCGCACGAAGGCGACGCCGGCAGCGGCGACCTTGCGCCGTTCCTGGCGGACCTTTTTCCGCTTGTCGTGATTGAACGTGGCGAGAAAGTCGGCGAAGTCGCGGTAGCCCGGATTCTTCCAGCGGAACTGCAAGCCGTGGCGCACGAGCATGCCGGCGGCTTCGAACGCGCCGGCCTCGGCTTCGGATGGAAAGAGCACGTGCAGCGACGAATAGCGCGCGGCACCGGCTGCGTGCGGCGACTGCAGGAGCCGCAGCGCCGCCGAGATCAACGCGCCGCGTGCTTCGTGGTCGCGAGCGAGGAGTCGCGCGCCCGGGGTGGGCGTAAACGGGATCGCGGCCACGAGTTTCGGGTAGTAGCGGCGTCCGAAGCGGTGATAGGCGTCCGCCCACGCCCAGTCGAAGACGTATTCGCCGTAGGAATGCGCCTTCGCGTAGAGGGGCAGCGCGCCGGCGAGCGCACCACCCCGCCATGCGGTGAGGTAGCGCGGTGTCCACCCGGTGGCCGGCGCCGCACATCCCGTCTCGTGCAGTGCGCAGAGAAACGCATGCGACACGAGCGGCATTCCGCCGCTGATTTCGTTCCAGCTGGCGGGGGCGATCGCCTCGATTGCGACGTCGTCGCGCACGGTCAACGCGGTCGCGACCGTCGCACGGTGGCGGGCGGGGCAGGAAGCATCCATGGGAATGGGTCGATTGTCGCGTGACCGGCGGCCGCCGGCAACATCGGCAACACAGGGTCGCTCGGCTGCGCCGGGCCTTGCGAAGCGACATCGAGTCCCCCATATTAGGCTTTTCGCTGTCGAAACGGGATGGCCATGCAGATTGCGATCGCGCAGCTGAATCAGGTTCTGGGCGACTTGCGAGGCAACGCGAGATCGATCCTCGCGGCGATGGGCGAGGCGGAACGCGCGGGCGCGCGTCTCGTCGTGACGCCCGAGCTTTCGCTTTCCGGATATCCGCCGGAGGACCTCGTGCTGCGTCCGGCATTCCTCGACGCGTGCGCGCGCGAACTCGCCGCGCTGGCCGCACCGGTGCGGCGGACGCCCATTGTCGTCGGTTTCCCCGAACGGGAAGGCGGCCGGCGCTACAACGCGCTCGCCGTGTTGCGCGACGGCCGCGTGACCGACGTCTACCGCAAGCAACTCCTGCCCAACTATACGGTGTTCGACGAGGAACGCTATTTCGAGCCGGGGCATGCCCCGTGCATCGTCGACGTGGAGGGTACGCGGATCGGCCTGCTCGTATGCGAGGACGTTTGGCATCCCGGCCCGTCGAGGCAGGCGAAAGATGCGGGCGCTCGCGTCGTCGTCGTCGCCAATGGCTCGCCGTACCACACGCGGCAGCAGGCGGCGCGCCGCGCCCAGGTCGAGGCTCGGGCGCGCGAGAACGGGCTGCCGTTCATCTATGTGAATCGCGTCGGGGGCCAGGACGAGCTCGTCTTCGACGGGGCGTCTTTCGTCGCCGCGGCGAATGGCGACGTCGTGCAGCAGCTTCCGGCGTGGCACGAAACGCTGGCGCTCGCAACCCTCGACGACGGGGCGCCGCGGCCGGTGCGCGGATCGCTCGACCCGCGGCTCGAGTATCACGTCTACGAGGCGCTGGTGATGGGCGTTCGCGATTACGTCGTCAAGAACGGGTTCCCCGGCGTGCTGCTGGGGCTGTCCGGCGGCGTCGATTCCGCGCTCGTCCTCGCGGTTGCGGTCGACGCGCTCGGCCGCGATCGCGTTCGCGCGGTGATGCTGCCATCGCCCTACACCCGGGCGATCAGTCTCGAGGACGCGCGGGCGATGGCCGCGATCGTCGGCGTGCGTTACAGCGAGATTCCGATCGAGCCGGTTTTCGCGACGTTCCTCGCCGCGCTTGCGGACGATTTCGCGGGCGTCGCGCCCGATGCCGCCGAGGAGAACATCCAGGCCCGGATTCGCGGCACGCTGCTGATGGCGCTATCCAACAAATTCGGCTCGATCGTTCTGACCACCGGCAACAAGTCGGAGATGGCCGTCGGCTACGCGACGCTCTATGGCGACATGGCCGGGGGTTTCGCCGTGCTCAAGGACATCAGCAAGACGCTCGTCTACCGCCTTTGCCACTATCGGAACAGCCTCGGTCGCGTGATCCCCGAGCGGATCATCACGCGCGCGCCGTCGGCGGAATTGCGGCCCGACCAGGTCGACCAGGACTCGCTGCCGCCGTACGACGCGCTCGACGGAATCCTCGAGGCGTATGTCGAGCACGACAGGAGTCCCGCCGACATCGTCGCGATGGGCTTTGCCCCGGAACACGTCCGGCGCGTCGTTCGCCTCATAACGGTCAACGAGTACAAGCGGCGTCAGGCCGCGGTGGGGATCCGGATCACGCCGCGCGGCTTCGGTCGGGACTGGCGTTACCCCATCACCTCGGCGTGGCGCGAATGGGAAGCGATTGCGGATTTCGCGGGGACTCGCGCTGCCGGCAGCTAGTTCAGTGCACTAGGACAGGGCGACACCATGGTGTAAGCTACGTCGCGAATCGTGCCGACGCCATCGGGTC
>JANMBN010000178.1:0-5465 GCA_031360485.1 Betaproteobacteria bacterium
CGACGACGGCAAGGTCACGCCGGACCGTGGGCAGCTTAGAAACCGGCGTGAACGACGGGAGCGACCGGGCGAGCAGGGGAGCGAGGTCGACCTCGAACAGCACTGCGGAACGCGGGAGATCGTACTGCTTGACGACACGCGGATGCAGTTCGCCGAGCCAGCCGACCGCTGCCCCGTCGACGAGCACGCGCGCCGCGCGCCCCGGATGAAGGGCGGGATGCTCGGAACGCTCGGTCGTCAAAGTCCGCGGGGACGCCAACGCCGCGAGATCGCCCTTGACGTCGAACACGTCGACCGGACGATTGGGGGCGCCCCACTGCTCGGGCAACGCGCCGCCGTACGCGAGTCCGCCGAGGCGCAGCGGCTGGTCGTAGCCCGCGCCCGCGCGCGTGAAGCACCGGCCGACTTCGAACACCCGGATGCGGTCCTGTTTGCGCGCCAGGTTTGTGCGCAGGACGTCGATCAACCCGCCGGCGAGTGTCGTGCGCATCACGTCGAGATGGCCCGCGATCGGATTCAAGACCTCAATGGGTGCCGACTTTGCCTCGCGTGCGGGGAAGAGCGCGGCCTCCCAGGCCGAGTTCACGAAGCTGAAGGTGATCACCTCCTGCCAGTCGCGGTTGACGAGCGCCTGCTTGATGTCGATCGGACGAAGCGACGTTTCGACCTCGGGAAGCATCGACTCCACGTGGGCCGAGACGACGGCCGGTATCGCGTCGTACCCATGGAGACGGGCGATCTCCTCGACAAAATCCTCCTCGATCGCGAGGTCGAACCGGTAGGTCGGAGGCGCGACCAGGAAGTTCTCTCCGGCACGCTCGACGGCGAAGCCAAGACGCCCGAATAGCGAGGCGATGGTTTCGGCCGGCAGATCGATGCCCAGAAGGCGGGCGACGCGCGCGGGGCGCACGCGCACGGGTTCGCGCCGCGGAAGGTCCCCCTGCACGTCACCCAGGGGACCGGCGCGGCCGCCGCAAAGCTCGATGATCAGGTGCGTCGCGCGCTCGACGGCCCGCCGGCAGCCGCCGAAATCGACGCCACGCTCGAAGCGGTAGCCGGCATCGCTCGAGAATCCGAGCCGCCGGGATTTGCCCTGGATGATCGCAGGGTTCCAGAACGCGCCTTCGAGCAGGACCGTGGTGGTCGTGTCGTTGATGCCCGAATGTTCGCCACCCATGATTCCGGCAAGGCCCAGGGGCTTGCGTTCGTCGGCGACCAGCAGCAGATCCGGCTCGAGGTCCAGCACCTGCTCGTTCAGCAAAGTGAGCTTCTCGCCGGGTCGCGCGAAGCGCACGACGATGGTGCCGTCCAGGAGGCGATCGTCGTACGCGTGCAACGGCTGGCCGAGCTCGAGCATCACGTAGTTGGTGACGTCGACGACGGCGGAGATCGAGCGAATGCCGCTGCGCTCGAGGCGTTCTTTCATCCATGCCGGGGTGGGGGCCCTGGCATCGATGTCCTCGATCGTCCGCGAGACGAATCGCGGACAGGCGTCCGGGTCCTCGACGCGCACCGCGCGAGACGTTCCGCGCGTGACCGGCGCCGGAGCATCGGGGGGCGGCACGAGCACCGCGCCGGTCACCGCGGCGACTTCACGCGCGATGCCCAGCACCGACAGGCAATCGGCGCGGTTCGGCGTGAGCTTGAGCGTGATCAGCGTGTCGTCCAGCGCGAGAACGTCGCGCAGGCTCGCTCCGACGTTCGCATCCGCCGGCAGAGCGAGGAGCCCCGACGCGTTGTCGTCGATGCCGAGCTCCACGGCCGAGCAGAGCATTCCGTGCGACTCGACGCCGCGCATCGTGGCGCGGGTGATGGCCAGGCCGCCCGGAAGCCGGGCACCGATGGTTGCGCAGGGCACCTTCATTCCGGCGGCGGCGTTCGGCGCGCCGCAGACGATTTGCAGCCGCTCGCGCGCGCCGATATCCACGACGCAAACGCGAAGCCGGTCGGCGTTCGGGTGTGGATCGACCTTCTCGATCCTTGCGACAACGACGCCGGAGAAGGGCGGGGCGGCGGGTTCCGCTTCCTCGACCTCGAGCCCGGCCATCGTCAGCTTCTCGCACAGCTCCGCGGAGCCGACCGGCGGGTCGGCCATCGTGCGCAGCCAGCGTTCGGAGAATTTCATGTGCCCGTCGCCTTACGCGAACTGCCTCAGAAACCGCAGGTCGTTCTCGAAAAATTGCCGCACGTCGTTCACGCCGTAGCGCACCATGGCCAGCCGGTCCGGCCCCATCCCGAAGGCGAAGCCCTGATATCTCTCGGGATCGATGTTCACGGCCCTTAACACGTTCGGGTGCACCTGGCCCGCACCCGAAATTTCGAGCCAGCCGTCGCCGAAGCTCATGTCGATTTCGGCCGAGGGCTCGGTGAACGGAAAGAACGAAGGACGGAAGCGCACTTTCAGGTCGTCGCGCTCGAAGAAGTTGCGCAGGAAATCGGTGAACACGCCTTTCAGATCGGCGAACGTGACGTCCTCGGCGATCCACAGGCCCTCGACCTGGTGGAACATCGGAGAATGCGTGGCGTCGCTGTCGACGCGGTAGACGCGGCCGGGCGCGATGATCTTGATGGGCGGTGCGTGCGTTTCCATGTAGCGCACCTGGACGGGCGACGTGTGCGTGCGAAGCACGTGTCCGCCCTCGACGTAGAAGGTGTCGTGCATCGACCGGGCCGGGTGGTTCTCCGGGGTGTTGAGCGCGGTGAAATTGTGGAAATCGTCCTCGATCTCGGGACCATCGGCGACGGCGAAACCGAGCGAGCGGAACAGCGTTTCGATCCGCTCCAGGGTGCGCGTGATCGGGTGCAGGGCGCCGGATCCCGCGCCGCGTTCGGGCAGCGATACGTCGAGCGCCTCGCCGGCGAGCTGCGCTGCGAGCCGCGATTCCGCGAGCGCCTCGCGCCGCGCGACAAGCGCCGCTTCGAGCTTCACCTTCGTCGCGTTGATTCGAGCGCCGGCGGCTGGGCGGTCGTCGGGTGCAAGCTTGCCCAGCGATTTCAGAAGCTCGGTCAGCGCCCCGGCCTTGCCGAGATATTTTGCCTTGTTGTTCTCCAGCGCGGCCGGATCGCCGCAGGCGGCAAAATCGGCAAGCGCGGCAGCGACGATGCGATCGAGTTCGTCCATCGGTTTTCCCGGTTTCGCGTGTCGTGACTTCGTGGCCGCGCGGGGTGGTCGCTGCGAAAAAAAAGGGAGGCGATTCGCGCCTCCCTCTGTCTTGCGCGGCTCGATCAGGCCTGAGAGGCTTTGGCCTGCTCCGCGATCTTCGTAAACGCCGCCTTGTCGTGCACGGCAAGATCGGCGAGCACTTTGCGGTCGATGTCGATCGACGCCTTCTTGAGGCCGTTCATGAACACGCTGTAGCTCATGCCGAGCTCGCGGACGGCGGCGTTGATCCGGGCGATCCACAGCGCGCGGAACTCGCGCTTCTTCACGCGGCGATCGCGGTATGCGTACTGGCCCGCCTTCATCACCGCCTCCTTGGCGATGCGATAGACGGCGTTGCGTCGGCCGCGGTAGCCCTTCGCTTGCGTCAGAACCTTCTTGTGCCGCGCTTTGGCGGTGACCCCGCGCTTGACTCTTGGCATGGTCCGGTCCCCCTACGCGTACGGCAGCATGGCTTTGACCGAATCCGCATTGGTGCTGTGGATGCCGGTGGTGCCGCGCAACTGCCGCTTGTTCTTGGTCGTCCTCTTCGTGAGGATGTGGCGCTTGAACGCCATCGCGCGCTTCACGCTGCCGCTCCCGCGCACGCGGAAGCGTTTCTTCGCGCCGCTCTTCGTCTTCATCTTGGGCATGACTTCGTCCCTTATTTGCTGCCCACGGCGGTGCTCTCCGATGGAGAGACTTGTTTACCGGCTTCGGGCTTCGCTGGGTGATGAACCTTCGGCGCAACCTTTTTCGGGGCGAGCAGCATCACCATCTGCCGTCCCTCGAGCCTCGGCCACGACTCGACCACGCTATGCGCCTCCAGGTCGTTGCGTATGCGTTCCAGCAGACGTATCCCGAACTCCTGGTGCGCCATCTCGCGGCCGCGGAACCGAAGCGTTATCTTCGCCTTGTCGCCCTCGCCCAGGAAGCGGATCAGGTTACGCAGCTTGATCTGGTAGTCGCCTTCGTCCGTTCCCGGGCGGAATTTGACTTCCTTGACCTGGATCTGCTTGAGCTTGAGCCTCGCCTCGTGCTGCTTCTTCGCCTCCCGGTACTTGAACTTGCCGAAATCCATGATCCGGCAAACCGGGGGCTTTGCGGTCGGCGCGATCTCGACCAGATCAAGTTCCGCCGCCTCGGCCTTCGCCACGGCTTCCGCCAGTGGCACGATACCGAGTTGCTCGCCGTCTACACCAACCAGGCGGATTTCCGGGGCGTTGATTTCACCGTTGATCCGCTGCGCTCTGTCCTGGGCTATCGCTTATTCTCCAAGTGAACAAAAGAGAGACCGTGCCACCCGCCTCGCGCCACGCTAGTGACGCGCCGCAACCTCCTCGCGGAGGCGCGCAAGCAAGGCATCCACGGGCATTGCCCCCAGATCCTCGCCGCCACGGGTTCGCACGGCCACCTGTAGAGCCTGCATCTCCTTGTCGCCGACGATCAGTTGATACGGCAACTTTTGCAGGCTATGTTCACGAATCTTATAGGTTATTTTCTCATTACGCAAATCGGCCAGCACGCGCAGGCCGGCGGCCTTCAGCCGGGCTTCGAGGCCGCGGGCGTAGCCGGCCTGCCGGTCGGTGATCGTCAGCACGACGGCCTGCACCGGGGCGAGCCAAAGGGGCAGGGCGCCGGCGTGGTTCTCGATCAGGATGCCGATGAACCGCTCGAGCGATCCGACGATCGCCCGATGCAGCATCACCGGGACCTTGCGGGTGTCGTCTTGGTCGACGTATTCGGCGCCGAGACGGCCGGGCATCTGGAAGTCGGTCTGGATCGTCCCGCATTGCCACGACCGGCCGATCGAATCCTTCAGGTGATATTCGACCTTGGGGCCATAAAACGCCCCCTCGCCGGGAAGTTCCGTCCAGTCGACCCCGCAGGCGCGCAACGCCTCGCGCAGCGCGCTTTCGGCGCGGTCCCACGTCTCGTCCGAGCCCAGCCGCTTTTCCGGGCGAAGGGCGATCTTGATCGCGACGTCGGTGAACCCGAAGTCCTTGTAGACGGCCAGGGCCTGCCGGTTGAAGGCTGTCACCTCGGGCTGGATCTGGTCCTCCGAGCAGAAGATGTGGCCGTCGTCCTGCGTGAAGCCCCGCACCCGCATGATGCCGTGCAAGGCGCCGGACGGCTCGTTGCGATGGCAGTTGCCGAACTCGCCATAGCGCAAGGGCAATTCGCGATAGCTGCGGAGGCCGGCGTTGAAGATCTGCACGTGTCCCGGGCAATTCATCGGCTTGATCGCGAAAATACGCGGATCGTCGGTATGCTCGCCGGCCGATTGCGCCATGAACATATTCTCGCGGAACCAGCCCCAGTGGCC
>JANMBN010000187.1:0-14521 GCA_031360485.1 Betaproteobacteria bacterium
TACCCGATCCCCGGCGGCTGATAGAGCATGTCGCCCTGCCCCAGCAGCGCCTCGGCTCCCATATGGTCGAGGATCGTCCGCGAGTCGACCTTGCTCGCCACCTGGAACGCGATCCGCGACGGGATATTGGCCTTGATGAGCCCGGTGATCACGTCGACCGACGGCCGCTGCGTCGCGAGGATCAGATGGATGCCCGCGGCGCGCGCCTTCTGCGCGATGCGCGCGATCAGCTCTTCGATCTTCTTGCCCGTCACCATCATCATGTCGGCGAGCTCGTCGATGACCACGACGATCAGCGGCATTTCCTCGATCGGTTCGGGCGCATCGGGCGTCAGCGAGAACGGGTTGGCGAGCGGCTTTCCGGACTTCTTCGCTTCCACGACTTTCGCGTTGTAGCCGCCGAGGTTGCGCACACCGAGCGCGGACATCAGCCGGTAGCGCCGCTCCATTTCGCCGACGCACCAGTTCAACGCATTGCCGGCGAGCTTCATGTCGGTGACGACGGGCGACAACAGGTGCGGGATGCCTTCGTAGACGGAGAGTTCGAGCATCTTCGGGTCGATGAAGATCAACCGCACCTGCTTCGGCTCCGCCTTGTACAGCAGCGACAGGATCATGGCGTTGACCGCCACCGACTTCCCGGAGCCGGTCGTGCCGGCGACGAGCAGATGCGGCATCTTCGCGAGGTCGGCGATCACGGCCTTGCCGGCGATGTCCTTGCCGAGGGCCAGCGTGAGCGGGCTCGCGTTGTCGTTGTACGTGGCCGACGACAGGATCTCGACCAGCTTGACGATCTGCCGCTTCGGATTGGGCAGCTCGAGGCCCATGCACGATTTCCCGGGAATGGTTTCGACGACGCGAATCGAAACCACCGAAAGCGCCCGCGCAAGGTCCTTCATCAGGTTCACGATCTGCGCACCCTTGACGCCGACCGCCGGCTCGATCTCGTAGCGGGTGATCACCGGCCCAGGGTAGGCGGCCAGCACCCGCACCGCGACGCCGAAGTCCGCGAGCTTGCGCTCGATGAGGCGCGACGTGAATTCGAGCGTTTCCGCGCTCACCGACTCCTGTGCCGAGGGCGCGTCGTCGAGAAGCGCGAGCGGCGGCAGCGGCGAATCGGGCATGTCGAAGAACAGGGGCTGCTGCTTCTCCTTCGCAACGCGCTCGGATTTGGGCAATTCGGCGACCTGCGGCACGACCACCACGGGCTCGCGCTCGCCGACGTCGTGCTTCGCCTGCACGACCGCCTCACGCACGGCCAGCGCCTGCGCGCCGAGCTCGCGATCGCGGCGCTCCTCCGCCCGGCGCCTGAACCGCGCGCCCACGCCCTCGAGAAACGCGCCGACGCGCTCCATCAGCCGCAACCACGACATTCCGAAGAACAGCGAGCTGCCGGCCGCGAACACCGCCAGCAGCATCAGCGTCGCTCCGTTGAATCCGAGGAGCCTCGACAGCCAGCGGCCGATGACGTTGCCGAGCACGCCGCCCGCCGCCTGCGGGAGCATGGCGGGCAGGTTGTAGAGCCGCAATCCCTCGAGCGCCGAACTCGCAATCAGCACCAGCACGAAGCCCAGGACGCCGAGCGCCAGAGGATGATCGGTCGCGAGTTCGGGATGCCCGATGCGGCGGTAGCCGGCGACGACCAGCACCACTCCCGCGACGACCCACCACCAGGCGGACAGCCCGAAAAGATACAGCAGGAGATCGGCAAGCCACGCGCCGGCGATGCCGCCGGTGTTCGCGATCGGACCGCCGACGCCGGAGAACGACCACCCCGGATCGTTGCGCGAGTACGTCGCGAGGATCAGCGCGAGCCAGACAAACGCGGCGACGACCAACAGCCACCACGATTCGCGCACCAGCCGGGCAAAGCGCGGCGACAGCGTGACCGTCGGCGCGGCTGCGACCGGCTGGCGGCGCCGGCTAACAGCCTCTTTTTTCTTTAAAAACATAGATTTGCCATACTGACTTCACGCGTCGAATTATACACCACGGGGCGGCGGCCGGCGACGCGCTCGCAGCAAGTCGACCGCGGGTTGCAGTAAGGGGGCTCGGCCCCACATCAAGTAAACTCAACCGATTTTCGACGCGAGATACGCATGTCCACGCGACACGCCCGCCTGCTGATCCTGGGTTCCGGCCCTGCCGGTTACACCGCCGCAGTTTACGCGGCACGAGCCAACCTGAAGCCGGTGGTGATCACCGGCATCGAGCAGGGCGGACAACTGATGACGACGACCGACGTCGACAACTGGCCCGCCGACGCGGACGGCGTGCAAGGCCCCGAGCTGATGACCCGCTTCCAGAAGCACGCCGAACGATTCGAAACCGAGCTCATCTTCGATCAGATCCATACGGCGAAGCTCGACGACAAGCCGATCCGGCTGATCGGCGACAACGGCGAGTACACGTGCGACGCGCTCGTCATCGCCACGGGCGCGTCGGCGCGCTACCTCGGGCTTCCTTCGGAGCAAGCCTTCATGGGCAAGGGGGTCTCCGCCTGCGCGACCTGCGACGGATTCTTCTACAAGGCGCAGGACGTCGTGGTCGTCGGCGGCGGGAACACCGCGGTCGAGGAAGCGTTGTATCTTTCGAACATCGCCAGTTCCGTCACCGTGATCCACCGGCGCGACCGGTTCCGCGCCGAGGCGATCCTGATCGACAAGCTGATGGCGAAGACGAAGGACGGCGGCAACATCCGCGTGCTGTGGGACCAGACGCTCGACGAGGTCCTGGGCGACGCAACCGGCGTCACCGGCGTTCGGATCCGGAGCGTCAAGACCGGCGTCACGCGGGATCTCCCCGTCATGGGCGTCTTCATCGCCATAGGTCACACGCCGAACACGGGAATATTCGAAGGCCAGCTGGCGATGGCCGGCGGCTACATCAAGGTGAAGGGCGGCGCCGAGGGTGACGCGACGGCGACGAGCGTGCCCGGCGTGTTCGCCGCGGGCGACGTCGCCGACCATGTCTATCGGCAGGCCGTCACGTCGGCGGGCACCGGCTGCATGGCCGCGCTCGACGCCGAGGCCTATCTCGAATCGCGCGGCTGATCGCCGGCGGCCCTGCACCCGGTCGGATGTCCATGGCAAAACTTTCCGACCTCAGGAAGCTGGTCGACGCGGCGCGCGTAAAGGCGCCGGCAGCATCGCCACCCGCGCGCGCGATGAAGCCGAGGACCGCCGCACCGGCGGGCAGCAAGGCTGCGCCTGTGCAGGTCGACGGCGACATCGATCTCGCGCAGGCGTTCGCCGACGTGCGCAAGCTCCCGCCCGGTACCCGCATCAAGCATGTGCCGGTCCGCCCCGCGCCCATTGCCAAGCAGCGCATCGCCGACGACGCGGAAGCGCTCCTCGCGTCGAAGTACGGCGCGGAGCCGACGCCGGAATCCTGGGAGGTTGGACAGGAGCACGAGGCGGGTCAGACGTTTCTGCGCCGGGGACTCGGCACCGACATCCTGAAAAAGCTTCGGCGTGGCGAATGGTCCGTACAGGGTGAGATCGATTTGCACGGCCACACGATCGACGAAGCGCACGACGCGCTGGCCGATTTTCTCGACGATGCGCTCCAGCATGGCTATCGATGCGTCCGTGTGATCCACGGCAAGGGGCTGACGTCGCCGAATCGCGAACCGGTGCTCAAGGGAAGGGTCCGGTCGTGGCTCGCCCACTGGGGCGAGGTGCTGGCGTATTGCGAGACGCCGCCGAACGCGGGAGGCGGCGGCGCGGTACTGATACTGTTGCGTGGTCGGTAGGTGTCCGCAACCGATGGCTTGCCCATCCAACGACGACCGTGTGCCAGCCGCTCGCGATCAGGCCGCCGAAAGGTCCCGCGGTCGCGGCGACCGGGTCGACATGGATGGGTTGCGGGTCGTAACGCCGCGCGAATTCGATGATGTCGGCTTCGGTCATCGGAATCGGGCCGAACACCGCAGAGGCACCGGGGACGTAGTCTTCGAAATGGCGCCCGTCGACGGGACGCTGCGGATTCGGCGCGTTCATGGATGTCCTCGGATCTGCGTCCGCCGGCGCTCCCCCCGCCGGACGGTGACGAGACGACGATGACGCGTCAGCCTGCTACAGCACGCGATGCGCGAGCGCGGGAAGCTCCTCGCGCACCGTGGCGAGGCGCGCCGGATCGATGTCGCCGACGATGACGCCCGGTCCCTCCTCGTGCTCGGCGACGATCGTTCCCCACGGGTCGATCAGCACCGAGTGGCCGTAGGTCCGGCGCCCGCCCGGATGCACGCCGCCCTGCGCCGCGGCGAGCACATAACACTGGTTCTCCACCGCGCGCGCCCGCAACAGCAGGTGCCAGTGCGCCGCGCCGGTCGTCGCGGTGAACGCCGATGGCACCAGGATCAGCGCGAGTTCTCCCATCGAGCGATAGAGCTCCGGAAAGCGCAGGTCGTAGCACACCGACAACCCCACGCGGCCGCAGGGAAGGTCGACCGTCACGACTTCCGTCCCGGGCTCGATGGTCTTGCCTTCGTCGTAACGCTCGTCGCCGCGCGCGAACGAGAACAGGTGAATCTTGTCGTAGCGGGCAACGCGTCGCCCATCGGGGCCATACACGAGGCACGCGCTGCGCACCCGTGCCGGATCGGTGCAGGCAAGCGGCACGGTGCCGCCGACGAGCCAGATGCCATGCTGCAATGCGAGTCGCGCTAGCAACGCCTGTTGCGGGCCATGGCCATCGGACTCGCGCACGGCGAGCTTGTCGGTCGCCCGCGCACCGAAGATGCCGAAGTACTCGGGCAGCACGACCAGCCGCGCGCCTTCGGCGGCCGCCCGTGCGATCAGCGGTTCCGCCTGCGCAAGGTTCCCCGCGACGTCGCCGCCGGACACCGTCTGCACGGCGGCGACACGCAACATGCCGGGGGCGTTCATCAGCGTACGACTCCCGCGGTCGCGGCCGGCGACGCAGGCGTTCCCGGCGCAACGCTAGCCGCCGTCTGCGTGCTGCGCGTGACCACGGGGTCCGACCAGCCGCCGGTGACCATGTATTCGTAAGTGAACATCTTCTCGATCGGATCCTTCAGCATCGTCTGCGCGAGCAGCGAGCCCGCGCCAACCGCTGCGCCGATCAGCGGATTGGCGATAAACAACAGCGCGGCTCCCGCCGACACGCTCGTCGACAGCGCCGGCTGCACGCGGACGGCGAGGCGCTGTGTTTCCTTCGCGAGATCGGCGTCGCCGGCGATGTCGACCTTGGCCGCGGGGCCGACGAGCTTGAGGTTGGTGGTCGTCATCACGCCGCCCGCGATCCGCACGGTACCGGTGATCTCGTCGAAGGCGAAGCCCTCGCTGAACACGTCGCGGAAGTCGAGCGTGACGCGCCGAGGCAGCGCCTGCAGCGACAGCACGCCCAGGAGCTTGCCGGCGGGACCGGGCTCGATCTTGGTGAATTGGCCCGGCCCCACAACGATCCGGAACGTGCCGGACAGCGAGGGGAAATCGAACTCGTGCGGCGCGCCCGACCAGGCGAGCTGGCCATCGATCTTGGCCGGCGCCCCCTGAAACGCATCCACGTAGCCGAAACGAGAGAGAAAGCCGCCGGCCTCCTTGGCGTCGACGGCGATGTCGAGTTTCGTCTGCTGCGGGCGGCCCGCGGCGCGCCACGCTCCCTGGGCTTCGATCCGTCCATTGTCGTTGACCAGCACCAACCGGTCGATCTGCCAGTCGGCTCCGCGCGGCCTGGCGGCAAGCTCGAGGCGCCCGAGGTCGCGTTCCTTCGAAACCATCGACTCCGCGGCGACATCGATCTCCGGCCAGGCATTGCTCCCCGCGGCGTCCGGCTGCGGCTCCCCTGGACCGTCCTTGCCGTCGGCGCCGCGCCACGAGCCCACGCTGCCGCGACGTGGCACGGCGAGCCGGGCAAGCCGCGCGACGATGCGTCCGTTCGGCGCACCCGCCGCGGGCGCCGTCCAGGTCGCGGTTCCGGCGATTTCCCGGCCGTTCAGGTCGAGCCTCCACCCAGCCTGCGCTTCACGCATCGCGACCTTGATCTCGCTGAACGTGACGCCGAGCACTTCGAGCTGGCCGACATCGAGGTCCGCACCGGAAAAGCCGAACGGCTGATCCTGTCGATCGGCCACAGGGGCGCCCTCGCGCCGCGTCAAGGCCACCCAGTCGTCGACGTTGAGCGCGGGCAACTCGGCGCGAATCCACAATCCGGGGCGCTCGGCGCTGCCGGCGTCAGGGCGCTCGACCGCCCTGCCCAGAGAAAGAAGCGCGCGATCGATGACGACGCCCGTCGCGCCCAACTTTCGGTGGGCGGCAACCTGCGCCACACGCCCATACGAGGCCGTGACAAGATCCGCACCCGCATGCAGCGGGTCGTCGCGCCGCTCGACCCGCAGCGGCATCGCCTCGGACGCGGTCTTGCCGATCGGCGGAGGCAGATCGACCGCCGCACCCTTCATCGTGCTGTCGACCACCCATACCGAGCCCCCGGGGCGCAAGGTGGCGGTCACCGTCCAGTCGACGGTTCCCGACACGCGATCCAGATACCCGTTGGGATACTCGCGCCGCAGCGCCGCGAGCGCCAGCATGCCGCCGCCGGACACGCGCGTTGCACCGTCGGCGCTTGCGATTGCGAGCTTCGCCGGTCCCCCAAGCACCTCCAGCGCGACCTCGCGTGCCCTGACATCGCGTTCGGTGAACGAAAGCTTGCCGTTGATCCTGGACAGCGCGGGAACGCCCGCGAATCGCGCCTGCGCATCGGCGAGCGAGAAGTCCCCGGCAACCCGGGTGTCCTCGGTTCGCCCCAGTGGAATCGCGAGCTTGAGCGCGAGACGACCGTTGCCCGACGCCTCGGCGCCGGCGGTGCCCCACCCGATGCGCGCGGCAACCGGGCTTTCGTTGACGTATCGCAGGAAACCCGCGACGGGCCCCGATGCATCGCCGTCGATTCCGAGCAGCGGGTTGTCCGCGGCGAGATTGTCGATTTCGGCACTTGTCTTGCCGATGTCGACGCCAAGCGCGCGCCCACGCACGGCATCGATCTTCAATCGCGCTCCGTCGATGCGGACGTCGCCGTCGATGGCCTCGATCGGCGGCCAGCCCGGCGCGTAGGCGAGCGTCACGCCCTTCGCCTTGGCGGTGATGACAAGCTGTCCGCCCTTGCCGCTCGCGAACGGGAATTCGGCGACGTTGCCGGCGACCTTCAGCCGCGCTTCGGACGCCGATCCCGCGGCGAGCGCCCCGCGCAGCCAATTGCGCGTGGCATCGTTGATCGATCGCGGCAGGTACCGGTGGACCTGCCGCGCGTCGATGCGCGACGCCTGCGCAATGATGTCGATCTCGGCATGGCCCGCCCCGGTCGTCCGGTAGGTCCCCGACGCGCTGCCCATCGCATCGGCGTTGACGAATTCGAGCTGTTCGATCCGCACGGCCGTCGCGCCGTCGAGGCGTTCCCATTTCACGACGCTCTGCACGCTGTCGAGCGTGATCGGGGCGTGAAAGACCCGCGGCAGGTCCAGCGCCACGTTGCGGCTGGCGACCTTGACCTCCCCTTCGGTCTGCGTGAGCTTCAGACGGCCGTCGAGACCGCTGACCCCAGGCAGCGCGTCCTGCGCGCTCAGCCCGAGATTCGTGAATTCAGCCGTCGCCGAATACGTGGTCGGCGCGTCGGTCGTCCCCTCCCAGCGCAGGCGACCCTGGGCAAGCGTTCCGCGCGGCGCGAAGCGGGCGAGATCGGACCGGACACGGGACGAAAACGGCAGGTGCGCTCCGAGCGCCACGAGCGGCTCGAGCTGCAGCCGGTCGAAATCGAGCTGTCCCGACGCCGCGCGCTCGGCCGTGCCGTCGCGGAGCGTGAGCGTGAAGTCGGTCGGATCGAGTCGCTCGCCGCCCACCGTCGTGAACGCAAGGCCGCGCGCGAAGATTTCGCGCTCGTTGGCCGAGCTTCGCCAGCCGGCCCGGCCCGAAAGGTGCGCGACGTCGAGCTCGGGCAGCTGCTCGGCGAGTCTCGCCTTGACGTCGGCGAGCTCGAGGTCGGCGACGATCTCGCGGGGCTCGCCTCGAGCGAACTCGAACCAGATGCGCATCGCGCCCTTGCCGGCCGAAACCTGCGGGGGCAGCGGCAGCCACTCGCGCCAGGCGGCGACATCGGCGTAGTCGAGCCGGACGAACATCCGGCCTTCCGCATGCTGCCAGTCCGTGGACGATATGCGCTGGATATCGCCACGCAGGTCGAGTGGCGCGGCGAGCTCGGCCGGCGGCGTACCCTTCAGCCCGAACCGGTGCCGGCCGAAGCCGTTCTCGAGCCGGAACTGGACGCGGTCCAGGACGAGCTGCGGTGCGTTGCGCTGATCGTCGTCCCAGATGATCAGCGCGTCGCGAACGACGATTTCGCGCTGGCGCAGGATCCAGTCGGTAAGCTGCGATTCGTCGTGTACCTTTTCCGGATCGAATTCGATGCCCGCCACGTGCACGACGCCGTCGCGGTCGCGCCTGACCGCGAGCCGCGGCCGGTCGATGACGAGTTCCTTCAGACGCAGCTCCAGCAGCGGAAGCGACGTCCACGACACGATCATTTCTATCTCGGGCAGATCGAGGAGCGGTGCGGCGCCGGAACGCGCGCTGTCCAGAACCTGGAACCCCTGGACGATGAGCTTCGGATTCCACCCGTCCCAGCCGGTGGTCAACGCCGCGATCTCGACGGGATGCCCGAGCTGCCGAGCCAGCACCGACGCCAGCGTGTCGCGATAGGACTCGACCTGCGGGAACACGGCAAAACGCACGACGAGCAGGACGAGCGCGAACGCCGCGATTCCGCCGACGATGACCGTCCGGACGAAGCGGAACAGCGCAGCGGAGAGCGCGCGGGGAGCGCGGAAGAAGGCGCGCACGGAAGGCATAATGGCGAGGCTGGCGCATTGTAGCGGATGCGCGCGCCGCGCAGCTCCCGCACGAACCGCCGCGGCGACCGCGGGGCGCACTCCGCATCCGACCCCGACCACGTAACCGATGCCGAACGCCACCGAACTCGCAGCGGCCATTGCCTACAGCCGGTACGCGACCGCTGCGCTCGACGTGCGCCCGGATGAACGCGCGCTGCTGGTGTCGGCGGCGGACGCGCCGTTCGACTGGGCGGGAGCCGAAGCGTCGATCGCGGGGATCGTGGAAGGCGGCGAGCCCGCGACGCTCGCAGCGGCGTTGCGCCGATTGCGGCGCCGGGCATTCATCCAGACGCTCGTCCGCGACCTGACCGGACGTGCGGGACTCGCCGAGGTCTGCACGAACATGACGGTGCTCGCCGAAATGGCGTTGCGTGCGGCCGTCACGGTCCACCACCGCGCCCTCGCCGCGGAACATGGCGAACCGCGCGACGAAAAAGGTGCGGCGCAGGGCCTCGTCGTGATCGGCATGGGCAAGCTGGGAGGCGCCGAACTCAACGTTTCGTCCGACGTGGACCTGGTCTTCGTCTATCCGGAGGAAGGCGAAACCGACGGCGCACGGAAGCTCTCCTGCCGCGAGTTCTTCGAGCGGCTGGGCCGGCGCGTGATCGGCGCGCTCAACGACATCGCTCCGGAAGGCTACGTTTTCCGCGTCGACATGCGGCTGCGCCCTTACGGCCAAAGCGGCCCGCTGGCGGTCCCCTACTCGGCGCTCGAGCTCTATCTCGTCACCCAGGGCCGTGCGTGGGAGCGTTACGCATGGCTCAAGGCGCGGGCCGTGACCGGCGCGCGGCACGACGAGCTGTATGCGCTCGTCGCGCCCTTCGTATTCCGCAAATACCTCGATTTCGATGCCTACGAAGGCCTCCGCGACATACACCGGCAGATCGGCGAACAGCGAAAGCGCAGCGATTACGGGCCGAACATCAAGCTCGGCCCCGGGGGCATCCGCGAGGTCGAGTTCATCGTGCAGGCGCTGCAGCTCGTCCGCGGCGGGCGCGAACCCGAACTCCGCGTACGGGGCACGCTGCCGGCGCTGGCCGCCATCGCCGAGCGCGGCCTGCTTGCCGAGTCCGGCATCAGGGCGTTGCGCGAAGCGTACGTGTTCCTGCGCAACGTCGAGCACCGGTTGCAGTACCGCGACGATCGGCAGACGCAGACATTGCCGTCCGAACCGGCCGAGCGCGACGCACTGGCGCGGGCATCGGGATTTTCGGGCGCAGACGCATTCGACACGGCACTGCGCGCGCACCGATCCGCGGTGGCCGCGCAATTCGCGGAACTTTTCGGCGACCGGTCGTCGCCCGGCGGCGACCCGGCCCCGACGGCCGCCGCGGCGGATGGCACGGCAGAAACGCGCCCGGCGTCGGCGGCGCTCGCCGCCGTCTGGGCAGGCGACGTCGCGGCCGACACGGCTTGCGCAACGCTGGCCGCGGCGGGTTTCGCCGAGCCGTCGGGACTGCTCTCGAGCCTCGATCGGCTTCGCTCGAGCGCGCGCTATGTGCAATTGCCGGCGCTTTCGAGGCAGCGTGTCGACGCGCTGGTGCCGCAGCTTCTGATGGCCGCGTCGGCACAACGCGCGAGCGGCACCGATGCCCAATCCGTGTTCCAGCGCCTTTTCGGATTGCTCGAGGCGGTAAGCCGGCGCAGCGCTTACCTCGCTTTGCTGACCGAGCATCCGCCGATATTGCCGCGCCTCGCCCACCTGATGGGCGCTTCGCAGTGGGCGGCAGATTACCTGACGCGCCACCCGATCCTCCTCGACGAATTGCTCGACGCGCGCGCTCTCCTCGCCGAGCCCGATTGGAGCGCATGGCGCGTCGAGCTCTCGCGCCTTCTCGCCGGCCACCACAGAGATGCGGAGCGGCAAATGGACACGCTGCGCCATTTTCAGCACGCGCAGACGTTCCGGCTGCTCGCGCAGGACCTTGCCGGAACGCTGACCGTCGAGCGCCTCGCCGACCACCTGTCCGCGCTGGCCGATACGATTCTCGCGGCGACGCTGGCCGAAGTGTGGATCCACATGCAGGGACCGGATGCGCCTTTGCCGAGGTTCGCGATCATCGGTTACGGAAAGCTCGGCGGCAAGGAGCTCGGCTACGCGTCCGATCTCGATCTCGTTTTCCTGTTCGACGACGCGGACGAGTCGGCCGAGGAGCGCTACACGCGGCTTTCGCGGCGGCTTGTCACCTGGCTCACGAGCACGACCCCCGCGGGGCAGCTGTACGACGTCGATCTCCGTTTGCGGCCCGACGGCGCGAAGGGGCTCGTCTCGTCGTCGCTTGCCGGTTTCCGGCGCTACGAACGCGAGCAGGCGTGGACCTGGGAGCACCAGGCGCTCACGCGCGCGCGGTTCGTCGCCGGCGACTCCGCGATCGGCGCGGCGTTCGAGGAGGAGCGCAACACGATCCTCCGCCTGCCGCGGGATCGCGCGAAGCAGATCGTCGACATCGTCGAGATGCGCCGGCGGATGTACTCGGGGCACCCGAACCGGACGGCCGGCTTCGACCTCAAGCATGACCCGGGCGGCATGGTCGACGTCGAGTTTGCCGTTCAGCATTTCGTCCTCGCCCACGCGATCGACCACGCGGCGCTGACCCGCAACCTGGGGAACATCGCGCTTCTCGGGATCGCGGGCGATCTCGATCTCGTGCCCGTGTCCATCGCCGCCGCCGCTGCCGACGCGTACCGCGAATATCGCCGGCTCCAGCATCAGATCCGACTGACGGGCGCCGCGCACGCCCGCGTGGATCCCGCCGCGCAGGCCGACCGCCGCGCGGCGGTCACCGCGCTGTGGACGCACGTATTCGGCGCGCCTTGGCGGTGAAGGCGACCGGCGTGCGTGCGACGCGCACGGAATATCCGGGCACGCGCGGTTTCGGCGACGAGTTGGGCGTGCGGCGGGCGGCCGAGCCGGAATCGGCTAAAATCGCTGCTTTCGGCAAAGGGAGACTCCGCCATGTCGATGGCAGACCGCGACGGATGGATCTGGTACGACGGCAAGATGGTGCCGTGGCGTGAGGCCACGACCCACGTGCTGACGCACACGCTGCACTACGGGTTGGGCGTGTTCGAAGGCGTGCGCGCGTACAAGACTCCGGCGGGTCCGGCGATCTTCCGGCTAGCCGACCACACCGACCGGCTGTTTCGCTCCGCGCAGATCTTCGGCATGAAGATCCCGTTTTCGAAGGAGGAGATCAGCGCGGCACAGCTCGCCTGCGTGCGCGACAACAAGCTCGAATCCGGCTACATTCGGCCGCTCGCTTTCTACGGCTCGAACGCGATGGGCGTCGCGGCCAAGTCGAATCCGGTCCTGGTCGCGGTCGCGGTCTGGCCGTGGGGCGTGTACCTGGGAGCCGACGCTATCGACAAGGGCATCCGGGTCAAGACGTCGTCGTTCACTCACCATCACCCCAACATCACGATGTGCAACGCCAAGGCGGTGTGCAACTACGCCGTCTCGATCCTCGCGAACCAGGAAGTCGCGCACGACGGCTACGAGGAGGCGATGCTGCTCGACCCGCAGGGGTTTGTCTGCCAGGGTTCGGGCGAAAACGTGTTCATCGTGCGCGACGGCAAGCTCCACACGCCCGACCTCTCCGGCGGGGCGCTCAACGGAATCACCCGTGCCACGATCATCACGTTCGCGGCCGAGCTCGGGATTCCCGTCGTGGAGCGGCGCATCACCCGCGACGAGGTCTACATCGCCGACGAAGCGTTCTTCACCGGAACGGCCGCGGAGGTGACGCCCATCCGCGAGTACGACAACCGCACGATCGGCGAAGGCAGGCGGGGTCCGGTCACCACCCGTCTGCAGGCGCTCTTTTTCGACACGGTCAATGGCCGCAATCCGTCGAAGAAGTCCTGGCTTACCGCGGTGTGACGATGGCCGAGGCCAGGGAGCTCGCAGCGGTGGACGTGGATCCGAAGGACCTTCCGGTTTTCTGCCCGAATCCGCAGATGCCGCTCTGGTCGAGCCACCCGCGCGTGTTTCTCGACATCGCCGAAACCGGCAATGCCCTGTGCCCGTACTGTGGAACGCGGTACCGGCTTGTCGGCGGGCCGCTCCGGCGCGGCGGGCACTGAGGCGGCGAGCCACGCTTGCCGTGCATCGGGTGTCGCCATGCTGGGAAGCGGGACCAGGCCCCGGCGGCTGAACGATGAGTGGCCGCATCCTGATCGTCGCGCCTTCGTGGGTCGGTGACGCAATCCTTTCCGAGCCCCTGGTCGCCCGGCTCCGGGCGCCGCATGGGGACGCGATTCTCGATGTGCTGTCGCCGGCATGGTGCGCGCCCGTCTATGCACGGATGCGCGGCGTCGGCCGCATCGTCGAATCGACAATCGGCCACGGCCGCCTCGACTGGGCGCAGCGCCGGACCCTCGCCCATGCGGTATCCGCACAGGGCTACGCGCGGGCGGTCGTCTTGCCCAATTCATGGAAGTCGGCGCTTGTCCCGTGGCTCGCCCGCATCCCAATGCGCACCGGTTATGTCGGCGAAATGCGCTGGGGACTCCTCAACGACGCGCGGCGACTGGACGGCAACGCGCTTCTCCGGCTCGTCGACCGCTATGCGGCGCTTGCCGTGCCCCGCGGCGAACGCGCGCCGGCGGCAGCCGCGCCCGTGCTCGTTCCGGATTCCGCGAACCGCGAGGCGGCGGTCGCGGCGCTGGGGCTCGACGTGGGCCGCGGCGTCGCGATCCTTTGCCCGGGAGCCGAATTCGGGCCCGCGAAGCGCTGGCCGGCCGTCCACTTTGCGGAACTCGCCCTCAGGTTCCTGGACGACGGCCTCGCGGTCTGGATCGTCGGATCGCCGAACGACAAGCCCGTCGCGCAAGCGATTCGCGAGGCGGCGGGTGAACCCGGGCGCGCGATGGGCGACCTAGCCGGCCGCACCGATCTCGGCACGGCCATCGACCTCCTGTCGCTCGCATCGATCGTCGTCAGCAACGACTCGGGTCTGATGCACGCCGCCGCGGCAGTCGGCGTGCCGCTCGTCGCCCTTTTCGGCTCGTCGTCGCCGGCGTACACACCGCCCATGTCGGTCAGGGCGAAAATCGCCAGGATCGACATCGCGTGCAGCCCCTGCTTCGAGCGCGAGTGCCCGCTGGGCCACTTCAAGTGCATGCGCGATCTCCGTCCGGCGGCGGTGTATGATCTCTCGCGCTTGGCGAGGGGCCTCGAAGCTGCGGTCGCGGACACCCACCCGGCAACTTGAGAACCCGCTGTCGCCGCACACCATGGTCAAGGTCCGCACGCCGCCGATCTACACGACGCCCACCGACGCCGCGCACGCCTTCTACGAGGCCTTCGAAGCCAAGGACATCGACGCGATGATGGCGACATGGGCCGAGGACGAAGAAATCGTCTGCGTCCATCCGGAAGGCACGCGGCTTGTCGGTTACGACGCGGTGCGCGCCGGGTGGGACCAGCTCTTCGCCGGCGACGCGCGCCTCGTATTTCGCCTCGACCAGGTCGTGATGATCGAAACCGTGGGCCTCGCCATGCAAAGCGCGGTCGAACATGTCACGCTCGGCAGCGACGGCAGTCCGCGCGGTGCGGCCATCTGTACCAACGTGTTCCTGCGCACGCCGTCCGGCTGGCGGTTGGTGATGCATCAC
>JANMBN010000212.1:0-2901 GCA_031360485.1 Betaproteobacteria bacterium
TCGCCCAGCCGAAGCAGACCAATCCCACCGGCTTGTCCGGAGTCCCGCCGGAGGGTCCCGCGACGCCGGTAACCGCGACCACCAAATCGGCCGAGCTCCTCGCCAGTGCGCCAGCGGCCATGGCGCGCGCGGTCTCCTCGCTGACGGCACCGTGCGCGGTGAGCGTCTCCCTCCGGACGCCGAGCATCTCCACCTTGGACTCGTCCGAATACGTGACGAAACCGCGGTCGAACCAGCCGGAACTCCCTGCAACGTCGGTGATCACGCCGGCAATCAGGCCGCCGGTGCACGACTCCGCGGTGGCCACCTTCCAGCCGCGGGCCCCGAGAACGACACCCAGCGCGGCGGCGAGAGCCAACTTTTCTTCGCTCATCGCGCCGTCCCGGAAACGTCCCGCCGGTCGAACGGTCGGGTGTCTGCCGCGCTCACTGCGCCCTCCTTGACGCGAACGTTTGTCGAGCGGTTGCGTGTCGGGCGCGCTCGATCGCGCGGCGACGCGCCCTTCGGGCCTTGGCTTCGCCCGCCGCGCTCACTCGCACTCCCCCGGTCGCCCGCGATAGTGATAGGAATAGGCGGTCGTGAATCCGAACTTCCGGTACACGGCGATCGCGGGCGCGTTATCGGCGCTGACCTGGAGATAGGCGACCTGCGCGCCGTGCTGCCAGCCCCACGAGAGCAGCGACGCGCAGGCGAGCGTCGCGTAGCCTTTCCCAAGCTCGTCGGGCGCGGTGATCACGTCGAACACGCCGACGAGCCGGCCCTCGACCGCGACCTGCGCCGTGCAGACAACGCGCCCGCCCTCGCGGACGACGGCGTGGCGCTTGTCCAGCGGCGAGTTCTGCAGCCGCTCGCGGTGCGCCTCGCGTTCCACCGACGTCGAATTCCGGAGGTCGCCCACGGCATCGACGAAGGCCGGCGTGTCGGGCGCTTCGAGCGCGACGTCGTCGCCCGGATCGGGCAGCTCGGGCGGGCGGTCGAGGAAAACGGTCTGCACGAACGTTTCGCCGAACGCTTCGTAGCCCCGCGTCTCAAGCGCGTGGTCGAGGTCGTCGGGGCGGCTGAACGGCGTCATGCGGAACAGCGCCGGCAGCCCCTGCCGCGCGTAGACGTACTCGCAGTGCGCGAACTTCTCGTCGAGCGGCAGCGACGAGCCGAAATGCGCGTTGACGCTTCGCGCGCGCTTCGCCGTGCCCGGCGAGATCCGCAGCACCCAGCCGTCGTAGAAGAGCTGGCGCTGCGTCTGCATCGCATTGAGCCCCGCCTCCTCGATGCGCAGGAGGTCGAGGCGCGGCGAACTTCCGTCCAACGGGTTGCGCATGGCGTTATTCGACGAAGCGCTGGACCAGGACCAGCACGATCAGCGTATACCCCGCGGCCGCCAGATCGTCGACCATCACGCCCCAACCGTTCTTGAGCGCGGCGTCGAGTTGCCGAATCGGCGGCGGTTTCACGATGTCGAAGAAGCGGAAGACCAGAAACGCCACCGCGATCCGCGCGCCCTCGGCGCCGACGAAGAACAGGACGAGCAGAAACGCGACCACTTCGTCCCACACAATGGCGCCATGGTCCGGGACGCCGAGATCGCGCCCCGTCACCTGCGCAGCCCAAACCCCGACCAGCGCGAACACGACGATCGTGGCCGCGAATGCCGCCGGGGAAAAATATGTCCAGAGCAGGAAGGCGATGGGGATCGCGACCAGCGTGCCGAAGGTGCCCGGCGCCACGGGCGCAAGTCCCGCCCCGAACCCGAGCGCGATGAAGTGCGCCGGGTGGCGCAACAGGAATGCGAGCGTCGGAGCCGAGGCGGAAATCATCCGGTCGCGATCAGATGCGCGTCAGCGCCAGCGCGACGGCGCCCGTCGCGACGACCGTGACGATCGCCGCGATCACCCAGTTGCGCCGGTATTCGCGCGCCTCCTCGGCCGTGACCGGATCCAACGGCGATCGCCGCGTCAACACGAATTCCCAGCCATAGAGCAGTGCGCAGGCGGTCACGCCCGCCGCGACGAGCGCGAGCGCCTGATCGGTCAGCGCCGCGCCCGCGATCGACGCCGCGCCGATCAGCGCGAACGCCATCATCAGCATCCACCGCTGGCCGTGCTGCGGATCCACGCGCAATAGCCGCTGGCAGTTCGGGCAACGGATGAAAAACCAGCCGCCGATGAATCGTTGCCGCGCCGTGATGGCGAGCTCGCCGCACGCCGTGCAACGCCGGTCGTCGAAGTTGTGCATCCGGGTGCGTTCAGGCGAAATGGTCGAAGGCCCTCGGCAGCGCGGCAAGCGGGGCCCCGCCTTCGTCGCGGACGACGAGACCCGGCGAACGGGTAATCGTTCCGATGCGCGAAAGCGTCAGCGCGGCGTTCGCCGCGATCTCCGCGAGGCGCCCGGATTGCGCACGCGGCGCGGTGAAGCACAGCTCGTAATCGTCGCCGCCCGCGAGCACGCATTCGAGTGCCAGCTTTCGCTCGGGGCCGGAAAGCAAGCGCGAAAGCGCGGCCGACCGCGGAATGCTCGGGAGATCCACCGTCGCGCCGACCTGCGATCGCTCGAGGATATGCGAGAGGTCGCCGACGAGGCCGTCGGAGAGGTCGAGCGCCGACGTGGCCACGCCCCGCAGCGCGATACCCAGCGCGATTCGCGGCACGGGCGTATCGAGCCTCGCCCGCGCCGCGGCGAGCGCGCCGGCATCGAGCTTCGCACGACCGGCCGCGGCGGCGACGGCGAGCGCCGCGTCGCCGAGCACGCCCGACACGTAGATGTCGTCGTCCGACCTCGCGCCCGCGCGCGTCAGCGCCTCGCCGGCCGGGACCTCGCCCAGGATCGTCACGCAGAGGTTGAGCGGGCCGCGCGTCGTGTCACCGCCGACGAGCTCGACGCCGTGTGCATCGGCCAGCGCATAGA
>JANMBN010000234.1:0-2076 GCA_031360485.1 Betaproteobacteria bacterium
CCTATGCCGAGATCGAAAAGGTGAGGGCCAAGTAAGCGTTGGGGAGGCGCCAGCTCTTGTGTGGCGGCCAAGCGAGATCCGTCGAAGCGCGCCGGTCACGTCGACCGGCGCCCGTTTTCGCGTAAGCGCGGGGCTTCACTCCGCAAGGCGTCGCCGCGTTCGGCGGGCGGCGGAATTTCCGTCGCCTTCATCTGCTCGGTCAGCCAACGGGCAATGGCTTCGACATCGGATCGCCCATCGAGGTGCGGCGCTATCCACAACATCAGCTTGCGCGGACTCGGCACGAACCCGAAAGGCGCGACGAGTTTCCCCGAGCGCAAGTCGTCCAGCACCAGCATCCGCGGCACCGTCGCGACGCCCAGTCCGCAATTCGCGGCCTGAATCAACAGGAAGAAGTGCTCGTAACGCTCGTGCACGGCAAGCTTCGGCCCGGAATATCCGGCCGCCGCCGCCCAGTCCTCCCAGGCCTCGAGCCGCGTCTTCGTAGCGAGCAATCGTGCGCGCGGCAGCGCGTCGATCGACCTCAGACCGGTCGACTCCAGATACTCCGGGGAGCATACCGGCCCGATCCACTCGACGATCAATTCGCGCACGTGCGCATCCTCCGGCGGTTTGATCGACGACAGACGGATCGCCACACTGACGTTCTCCCAGACGAAGTCGACGTGGCCGTAATTGACGTTGAAATGCAGCTCGACATCCGGATGTTTTCCATGGAATGCGCCAATGCGCGGCAGCAGCCAGTACATCATGATCGATGACGAGCACGACAGCGTCAGCGGCGCCGGCTTCAACTGCTCCACGCTCGCCTGGATCAACCGGAACGCCGACACGAGGCCTTCTGCCAGCCGCGTGCCATCGGGCGTCGGTGCGGTCGCCTGTCCGCTTCGATCGAGCAACTGGATGGCAAGCTGGTCCTCGAGCGAGCGGATATGCCGACTCACCGCCCCGTGGGTGACGAACAGCTCCTCGGCGGCGGCACTCATGCTGCCTAGACGCACTGTCGCTTCGAACGCGCGCAGCGCATTGAGAGAGGGCCGGGGAACGATTTTTCGCATGGAGGCGGCACCCGAGTCGAGCGAGACAGCTATGACTTTTCGTCGCATCCGGTCGACTTCATATCGCTTGTCGGGCACGACACCGCACATTACCATTTCTCGCATCGGTTTGTGCCGGCGCCAGACAGGCGATTTGCCAACACCGTACGAACCGGACAAAGTCACGGGAGTGCAGAAGGTCATGCAAAGAGCGGAATTTCGGGCGCGCTACTTCGTCGAAAGCTACGAGCCGATCGAGAAGACGGCGGAAGTGATCGCCGGCGAGCAATCGAGCGGAACGTTTCTCGCGCTGCCGGGCGAAAGCGATGAGCTCAAGTTGCGGGCGCGTGCCCGCGTCACAGCGGTCGAAGCGCTGCCGTCGGTGGGCGTGCCGAGCCTGCCGAGCGCGCACGCGCAGCGCTATGCATCGGCGAGCTCAACGTTCTATCGCGGCCGACTGGAAGTCGCTTTCCCGGTCGATAACGTCGGGGCCAACCTGCCGACACTGATGTCGACGCTCGCGGGCAATCTGTTCGAGCTCGGAGAGGTCACGGGGTTGCGCCTGCTCGACATCGATTTGCCCGCCGACTACGCTGCGCGCTTTCCAGGGCCGCAGTTCGGCATCGAGGGCACGCGCCGGATGGCCGGTGTGTTCGAGCGACCGATCATCGGCAGCATCATCAAGCCCAGCATCGGACTCTCGCCTGAGCAGACAGCCGGCATCGTCGACGCCTTGTGCGCGGCCGGCATCGACTTCTTCAAGGACGATGAATTGCTCGCGGACCCCGCCTACGCGCCCTTCGAAGCGCGGCTGCGCGCCGTGATGTCCGTGCTCCACCGACACGCGGACCGCCTCGGACGCATGCCGATGTACGCGGTCAACATCTCGGGCAGCATCGACGAGATGCGGCGGCGGCACGACGCGGGGGTGGGTGGCGGGGGGAACTGGGGGTTGGTGAGGGTGCACGGCGGGGGGGTAGGCGGGGGGGTGGCAGGGGGGCGCGACAGCGCGCGGGCCGGTGACGGGGATAGCGCAGGG
>JANMBN010000298.1:0-4308 GCA_031360485.1 Betaproteobacteria bacterium
GGCCCGCGTTGCCGGCATTCGGGGGCCGCCGCCGCGGCTCGATGTCAGCTGCGCCGTGCATCGGCGGCGGCGTGTGCAGTGCAGCATCCCTCATCGTGACGGACACGAGCCCGCTGTTGACCGACGTCAACAAAACATCGGTGTCGGCGAGTAATGTGTAGAGCACAACAACAAGAAAAGAACGTTGGGAAAGCCCGACATGAGGAGGTGAGAATGTCTGCACTGCACACCACGTCGTCGCGGAATCCGCGCCAGAAGTCCGCGGTCCCGCCGGCTGCACCCCTTGCAGGTGGCGGCAAGCCCGGCATCATCGCCGAGATGGCATCGCAAGTCGCGAGCGTCCGCGGTGTCGATCCCGAAACGAGGCAACTGATGATCGCCGAGGCCGCTTACTACTGCGCCGAGAAAAGGGGCTTCGCGCAGGGCCATGAGCTCGCCGATTGGCTCGACGCGGAAGCCCTGATCGAAGCCATGCTTCGCAAGTAGTCGACTTCGTGCCCGAGGCTCTCGTCCCAGGCCGGCGCGCCAGGCGGATGCCCGGTCCGCTGGCGAAGAGCACGCTGGCGCTGATCCTGGCCGGGGGAAGGGGAAGCCGCCTCGAGGAATTGACCAACTGGCGCGCGAAGCCGTCGCTGCCCTTCGGCGGAAAATTCCGGATCATCGACTTCGCGCTCTCGAATTGCGTGAACTCGGGCATCCGACGCGTCGGGATATGCACGCAATACAAGGCGCAAAGCCTCATCCGGCACGTGCAGCGAGGCTGGAGCTTTCTCGACGGCCGCTTCGACGAGTTCGTCGAGCTGCTGCCCGCGCAACAGCGGATCGAAGCGACCTGGTACCAGGGCACCGCGGATGCGGTCTACCAGAATCTCGACATCCTGCGGCGCCACGACCCGGAATACGTGCTGATCCTGGCCGGCGACCATGTCTACAAGATGGACTACGGCCGCATGCTCGACGACCACGTCCGCACGCAGGCACAGATGACCATCGCCTGCATCGACATTCCGGTGGACGAGGCGCGTGCGTTCGGCGTGATGGCCGTGGACGGCGACCGCCGCATCGTTGCCTTTCACGAGAAACCATCGCGGCCGGCACCGCTGCCGGACCGCCCCGATCGGGCGCTCGCCAGCATGGGCATCTACGTGTTCGACGCCGCGTTTCTCTACGACGAGCTGTTGCGCGACGCCGACGACGCGAATTCCAGCCATGACTTCGGCAAGGACATCATCCCCCGTCTCTTGCGGCAGGGCGCGCGCGCACGCGCGCATCGTTTCGCGGACAGCTGCGTCAACACGACCGACGGCATACCGTATTGGCGCGACATCGGCACGATCGATGCGTACTGGGAGGCGAACATCGCGCTGACCCACGTCGTGCCGGAGCTCAATCTGTACGACCAGGAATGGCCGATCTGGACCTACCAGGAGCAGCTGCCGCCGGCGAAGTTCGTGTTCGACGACGACGGCCGGCGCGGCACGGCGATCGACTCGATCGTCGCCAGCGGCTGCATCGTCAGCGGCTCGAGCGTGCGCCGTTCGGTGCTGTTCTCGAACGTCCGCGTCAACGACTTCTGCACGATCGAGGACTCGGTGGTTCTGCCCAACGTCGACGTGGGCCGCAACGTCGTGTTGAAGAAAGCGATCGTCGAAAAGCATTGCCGGCTGCCGGAAGAGCTCACGGTCGGGGTCGACTCGCGCGAGGACCGGCGCCGATTTCACGTGACCGAACGCGGCATCACGCTGGTCATTCCCGAAATGCTCGGCCAGCAGGTCCACCACCTGCGCTGACGCCGCCGCACTGGCGGGCGACCGTCCGGTCCGGCATCGGGCGGGCGGCTCGGTCGGCTCACCGGCGCCCCCGCCGGACCGCGAAATCGGCCATCGTCCGCACGCCGGACGGCGTCTGCCACAGCGCCGCGGCATCGATGCTGACTTTCCGGCGCCAGTTCGGACGCGCGCGGTCGGTGCCGGGGAGGTTGAGGGCCACGGTTTCGCCTGCCAGGTCATCGGCCTGGACCAGCACCACGGCCGAGGGTGTTGCGCAGGCATAGCGATGGATCGCCGCCGTGACCGTGGCATCATGCGGCGCATTGGCGTCCACCGGCGCGCCGTCGGCGACGCCCGCGTCATCGATCGCATCGGCCAACGCGCGCTTCTCGGCAAGGCGTTCGGTCTTTGCGTCGGCCGCGGCGTTCGCATCGAGCAGGCCAAGCGACGTCTTCTCGCCGATATCGGCGCCCGTCCACCAGCCCGCGATGGTCGGCAGATCGTGCGTCGACACGCAGGCCACCGCTTTGGCCGGGTAACGCGAAGGGGCGGCGAACCCCGAACCGTCGCGCTCGAACCACAGCACCCGGTAGGACAGGACATCGGCCGTCGCGAGCCGCTCGCGGAACCCCTCCGGCACCGTCCCCAGGTCTTCACCGACGACGAGACACCGCGCGCGGACGCTCTCGAGCGCGAGCACGCCGAGCAGGGTATCGAGCGGATACCGGACATAAGCGCCGTCGGCCGCGGGCGCGCCGTCCGGAATCCAGAACAGCCTCGACAGTCCCATCACGTGATCGATTCGCAGCGCACCGGCGTGGCGCATGTTGGCGGTGAGCAGATCGCCGAACCCGGCGCACGCGGACGCCACGAGTGTTTCCGGATTCGGCGGCGGAAGGTTCCAGTTCTGGCCCGCGGCGGAGAAGGGGTCGGGCGGCGCGCCGATCGCGGCGCCGCGGGCGAACGCGGACGGATTCGCCCACACCTCGGCGCCGTCCGGCGCGGCGCCGATCGCTAGATCGCGAAAAAACCCGAGTGCGAGGCCGCTCGTGCGCGCGTGGCGCGCGGCGGCGTCAAGCTGGCGGTCCGCGAGCCACTGCAGATAGAGGGAGCAGCGGACCCGGCGCGCATGGCGAGTTGCAAAGTCGGCGATTCCCGAAGCATCGGGTTCGCGCAACGCCTGCGGCCAATCGTGCCACGGCACGCGCGGGTGCTCCGCCGCGATCGTCTCGAAGAGCGCGAACCGCAGAAGCGGCGCGCCGCCCCTGGCGACGAAGCGATCGAATTCCGTGACGAGCGGATCGCCGCCTCCGCGTTGCTCGAAGCGCGTGAAGCACGCCCGCAGCACCGCGTGCTTCAAACGCCAGACCGCGGTGTAATCGACAACGGCGCCCGCCGAGAGCGCCGCGGTTCGCTGGCCGCCCGTCGCCAGCAGCGCGCGCGCGTCATCCGATCCCGCGAGATCGGGCACGCGATCCACGTCGATGTAGATGGGATCGAGAAAGCGTCGATCGGACGGATGATACGGGCTTGCCCGTTCCCGATCCTCGGCGAAGAGCGCGTGCAGGGGATTGATGCCGACGACGCTGCCGCCCGCGCGGGCGGAATCCACGGCGATCGTCGAGAGCGTTGTGAAATCGCCGATGCCCTGATCCCCCCGCCGCCGCAGCGCATACAGATGCGCGGCAAGGCCGAAACGGCGCGCGCCGTCGCGAATTTCGGGCGGCACGAAGCATCGGTGGGGGGCGACCACGATCCGGCAGGGGTGGTCGGAATCCTCGTCGAGACGCAGCGTGTGGTACCCGACCGGTAGCGGCGGCAGCGCGAGAAGCCGCTGGGTGACGGCGCGCCCGTCCGCGGCCGTCACGATGTTCGCCGGAAGCTCGTCGATCGCAAACGGCAGAATCCGCTCGGTCCCGTCCTCGTGCCGCAGGCGAAGTGCGGCACGATGACGCCGGCCTGCATTCGCCGGCGTCATGGCAATCTGCGCCGAAGCCCCTTCGCGAGCGACGACGATCGACGGCAGCGCGCGGCGTTCGCGCCGGTCCGCGATGTCGGAGAGTCGCGCGCGTGCTTCAAGGGTCGAGTCCGCGGCCAACCCCATCGCCGCCAGCAAGGCGCGTTTCGTGTCGGCGCCGACGCTATGGCGCCTGCCGCCCAGATCCCACCATTCGCCCGCGATGCCGGCAGCGGCGGCGAGCCGGTCGAGTATCTCCGGTTCCACACCCGAGCGGCGAGTCCGCGGCGCGGTGTCCGGTTCTTCCGTCAAAACGACGACCGACCGCGCGGCGACGACCGGGGATTCCGCCGCGACGGAGCTCCCGGAATCGGGTAACCCCGGGGGCGATGCCGTGTCGATCCGACGGCGCCGGACGAAGCCCTCGCGCGCTTCGGGCCACAGCACGGTGACCGGGTGGCTTCCGGCGTTGATCGCGACCGCGACGCGATCGGGGGCCTCGGTGTCGGCGGGGCGCGCATAGAGAACTGCGACGAGCGCCCGGCCGTCCGGATTCGTCCAGTCGCCGCCCGTCATTGCGCG
>JANMBN010000315.1:0-6406 GCA_031360485.1 Betaproteobacteria bacterium
CGCTCTTTCCGCGGATCGCCGAACAGCGCTGCCGGCGGGCCATCCTCGACGATGACGCCGTGATCGGTGAAATAGACGTGGTCGGCGATCTCGCGCGCGAACGCCATCTCGTGCGTGACCAGGATCGAGGTCATCCCTTCCTCGACCAGCTGCCGGATCGTCGTCAGCACTTCCTTGCGCGTCTCCGGATCGAGTGCCGCCGTCACTTCGTCGAACAGCATCACCGATGGCCGCATTGCAAGCGCCCGCGCGATCGCGACGCGCTGCTGCTGCCCGCCGGACAGCTCGCCGGGATAGCTCTTCTCCTTGCCCGCGAGACGCACCTTCTGCAGGAGCTCGTGCGCGCGCGCCTCGACTTCCGCCTTTGGCTGACCCAGCACATCGACCGGCGCCATCATGATGTTCTCGAGCGCCGTCTTGTGCGGAAAGAGGTTGTATTGCTGGAACACGATCGACACGTCCTTGCGCAGCGCGATCATCTCCTTGTCCGTGCGGAGACGGTGCACCGCGTGCGGCCCGACGTGGACTTCTCCGCGGTCCACCGGAATCAGCCCGTTGATGCAGCGAAGCAGCGTCGATTTGCCCGATCCCGAGGGGCCGATGATGCAGACGGCGTCGCCCTTCGCCACGGTGAGCGAAATGCCGCGCAGCACCTCGGTCGCACCGAACGACTTGTGCACATCGACGAGCCGCACGATCGGCGCTTCGTCGGGTGGCGCCACGGCCGGGTCCGGGAGTCGGGCCATTGCCGGTCAGCGCCTGCCGGCAGCGGGCACGTCGATCACCCGCGGCGCGTGGCCGGTGGCCGCGAGAAAGCGCTCGAGATCGGCGTGCGGGACGACCATCGTCGCCGTGTTGACGAGCGGGTGCGCGTGCAACGCGTCCGCGTCCCACAATGCGCGGTCGATGACGAATTCCACGGCGCGCGCTTCGTCGTTGACGAGCCCCAGCAGGCTGACGGCGCCCGGAGTCAGGCCCAGATGCTTCTGCAGCCTCTCCGCCGACGCAAAGCCGAGCCGGCCGGCGCCGAGCTGCGCACCGAGCGCGTCGAGATCGACGGCGACGTCGTGCGGCACCGTCACCAGGAAATGCCGCAGCCCCTTCCGGTCGCGCAGGAACAGGTTCTTGGTCTTCGCTCCCGGCAGCTTAGGCACCAGGCGCTCCGATTCCTCGACCGTCATCACCGCGGGATGCTCGTGCCGCGCGACCGCGACGGCGTGCTTCTGCAGGAAGAGGTCGAGGTCCATCAATGCTCCGCGTAGCGGGCTTCGAGGCGCTTCGTCCAGCGGGCGATCGGATAGCAATAGGCGAAGAACCAGAGCAGCACGTAGCTGTAGATCGGGATCAGCAGATCGGTGCGGCCTTCGGCGTTGGTGACGCGGCCCGTCAGCGTCATTACCTCGCTGACGCCGACGATCGACGCCAACGTCGTCGCCATCGTCAGGATCGCGTACCAGTTCATCCACGGCGGCAGCATCCGCTTGATGCACTGCGGCAGGATGATCTTCCACATCGTCTGCCGCCGCGAGAAGGCAAGCGAACGCGCCGCCTCCCACTGCGCTGTCGGGATCGACTGCACGGCACCCCGAACGATCTCGGCCATGTTGGCCATGATCGGCAACGCGAGGCCGAACGTAGCCTTGATCCAGTCGGGAAACGGAATCGTCGCGCCGCCGACGCGCCATTCGAACGGCATCAGGAACATCACGAAGAACAGCAGCACGAGCCATGGCGCATTGCGAAAGAACTGGACGACGATCCACGATGCGCCGCGCACCGGAGCGGCAAGCGAGATCCGCGCAAACCCCAGCACGACGCCGGCCACCGTGCCGGCGAGCATCGCGAAGAGGCTGATCAGCAGGTTGAAGAGGAAGCCCGTGGCGAGCAGCGGAGTCCACTTGACCAGGAGCTCGACGACGGATGGCTTTCCCGGCGCGGCCTGGACCTGCGCGATCACGATGGACGCGACGAACGCCGCGGCGAGCGCGATGCCGGTGCGCGCCGTGAACAGCACGGCGCCGCTCGACCGGTCGCCGCCGGCAACCGCCTGCGGCTCGGGGGTGCGGCGCCGCAAAAGCACAGGCAGTTGCCAAGATCCAGCTGGCGCGCTCATTGCCCGAACCCCGGCACCCGCAGCCGCTCCTCGAGCCACTGCATGAACTGATTGATGATGCCGACGATCGCGACATAGGAGATCAGGAGCACGACCATCATCTCGGGGACGTTGACCTGCTCGGACCAGACCTGCGCCGACATGTAGACGAGCTCGGGCACGGCGATCGCGTAGGCGAGCGTCGTCGTCTTCACCAGGTTGACAAGATTGTTGGTCATCGCCGGCATCGTCACGCGCAGCGCGAGCGGAAGCACGACCTTGCGGAAGATCTGCGCGCGCGAGTAGCCGAGCGACTCGGCGGCCTCGACCATTGCCTTCGGCACCGCCTCGATGCCGGCGCGGAGGATTTCCGCGGCGAACGCAGTCTCGAGCAGCGTCAGCGAGACCACCGCCCAGCCGAACGTCCGAGCAGAGGCACGCCGTCGACCCTGGGCAACACCGGACCCACCGCGAAATAGAAGAAATAGAGCTGGACGAGCGGCGGCGTATTGCGGAAGAGCTGGATGAAGCCGTTGACGGCGCCGCGCACGACGGCGACGCGCGAGCCGGCGAGCCACGCCGCCATCGCGCCCAGCGCGAGACTCAGGACGAGGCAATACGCCGAAAGCCGGACGGTGGTGGCGAGACCTTCGACGAAGCGCGTGCGATCGTACGCGTCGTAGAAGATCGTCAGCTTGATGCCGGTCGTCCTGTGGAGCCAGAGGAACCAGGCCGCAACGTCGTCCACGTCACGGTCCCGGTCCCGATTCGGCGCGCGCCCGACTACGCCGCAAGGCTACTTGAACTTCGCCTGCTGCTCGACCAGGTACGGCGACTGCGGGATGCCCCACTTCTTTTCGAGTTCGAGGATGAAGCCGGTCTTGTGCCACTCCTTCGACACATCGCTGATGTACTGCGCGAATTTCGTGTCTTCCTTGCGCACGCCCAGCCCCCAGGGTTCGGGATCGATCGACGGCAGCACCATCGCGTAGTCCGCCCACTTGGCGTCGCCCATGATGCCGGCGAAGAACGTGGTGTCGAACACCGTGCCCACGCAATTGCCGCCTTCGAGCGCCGCCATCGCCTCGGTCACGCCCTTGAACACGACGAGCTGGGCGCCGAACTCCTCGCCTGTGCGCCGGTTGTAATACGCGCCCTGGATGCCGCAGACCGGCTTGCCCTTGAGATCCGTCCAGTTCTTGAGCCCCGAGCTCTTCTTGGCGAACACGTTGGCCGCGCCGGCGTAGTAGAAGGGCTGCGGAATGCCGATGACCTCCGCGCGATCGGGACGGTAGGCCATCGTCGCGATCATCAGGTCGATCCGGCCCTGCTTCAGGAATTCCATGCGGTTCGCGGCGATCACCGGCACGAGCTCGATCGAAACACCCAGGCGTTTCGCGATGTCGTTGGCGAGATCGATCTCGAGTCCGACGATCTTGCCCGACGGATCGGTATAGCCGAACGGCTTGTAATCCGCCTTGACGCCGACGACGATCTTGCCCTTCTGCTTGACGCTCGCCATCGTGTCGGATTGCGCCAGGGCGGAATTCGAGACGACACAGGCCAGCGCGACCACCGCGCCCAGCCACCGGCACCACGATCCGATCTGCATGCTTTCCTCCATCGGGCGAACAAAGAGGGTGCCGCCATTGCCCGCGCATCCCTCGGGGCCATTAGAATAAGCGATCCCGCGCCGGAGCGACAGCCGGGGGTCCGCCGACCGTCAAATCTTGAAATACTCGATCTTCTCCCTTGCGCGCAACGCGCTCAGCCACCACGAGCACTGGCCGCTCGCCTGGCGAAGCCCCGCACCGAAGCCGCGCTACGACGCCGTCATCGTCGGCGGCGGCGGACACGGGCTCGCGGCCGCCTACTATCTCGCGAAGGAGCACGGCCTCGCCAACGTGGCGGTGCTGGAGAAGGGCTGGCTGGGCGGCGGCAACACCGGACGCAACACGACGATCGTCCGCTCAAACTACCACCTCGATGCCAACGCGCACTTCTACGAATTCTCGCTGAAGCTGTGGGAAGGATTGTCGAAGGATCTCAACTTCAACGTGATGTACAGCGCGCGCGGCGTGCTGAATCTCGTGCACTCGCCGGCCGACATGGACGCGGCGATGCGGCGCGGCAATGCGATGCGCCTGAACGGAATCGACGCCCGGTTCATGACGCGCGACGAGATCGCGGACTGGATACCCAATCTCGACTGTTCCGCCGACGCCCGGTTCCCGATCCACGGCGGACTGCTGCAGCCGCGGGGCGGAACGGTGCGCCACGACGCCGTCGCGTGGGGGTACGCGCGCGCGGCGGACGCGCGCGGCGTCGACATCATCCAGCAGTGCGAAGTGACCGGCATCCGCGTCGAGGGCGGCGCCGTCACCGGCGTCGACACGACCCGCGGATTCATCGCGACGCCGAAGCTCGGACTCGCGGTCGCGGGGCACTCCAGCCACGTGGCGGCGATGGCCGGACTCCGGCTGCCGATCGAATCACACGTGCTGCAGGCGATGGTGTCCGAACCGGTGAAGCCGGTGCTCGACACCGTGGTGACGTCGGGAGCCGTGCACTTCTACATCAGCCAATCCGACAAAGGCGAGCTCGTCATGGGCGGCGACCTCGACTTCTACAATTCGTACGCGCAACGCGGCAACCTGCCGGCGATCGAGCACGTCGTCGCAGCATGCGTCGCGCTCTTTCCCTGCTTCGGCCGGCTCAAGGTGATGCGCACGTGGGGCGGAGTGACGGACATGACGATGGATGGGAGCCCGATCATCGGCAAGCTGCCGATCAGGGGACTCTACATGTCGGGCGGCTGGTGCTACGGCGGCTTCAAGGCGACGCCGGCTTCGGGCTGGCTCCTTGCCTACACGATGGCTCGCGACGCGACGCATCCGCTCAACGCCGCCTTCACGCTGGAACGGTTCGCCGAGGGCCGGATGATCGACGAGAAGGGGGCGGGGCCGTATGCGTGGGCGCACTGACCGACCGTTGCGGATCGAGCCGGCATGCTGCTGATCCCGTGCCCGTGGTGCGGTCCGCGCAATCAGGTCGAGTTCACCTACGGCGGTGACGCGACGGTGAAGCGCCCGGCACACGACGCGCCGGAGGCCGAGTGGTTCGACTATGTGTACGTCCGCGACAACCCCTGCGGGCCGCACGACGAATTGTGGCTCCATGGTGCCGGCTGCCGGCGGTGGTTCCAGGTGCGCCGCGACGTGCGCACGCACGACATCCTCGCGAGCGCGCAGCTCGGCGAACCGCTGCCCGGAGCCGAGTCGTGACGCAGTCGCATCGCCTGCCCGAGGGCGGGATCGTCGATCGCACGCGGCCGCTCGCCTTCGAATTCGACGGCGCGCGCCTCGGAGGATTCGCCGGCGACACGCTGGCCTCGGCGCTTCTCGCCAACGGCGTGCACCTCGTCGCTCGCAGCTTCAAGTACCATCGGCCGCGCGGGATCGTCGCCGCCGGCGCGGACGAGCCGAACGCGCTGCTGCAGATCGCGGTCGGCGCGCGCACCGAGCCGAACGTTCGGGCCACCGTCCAGGAACTCCACGAGGGCCTCGCCGCGGCGTGCCAGAATTGCTGGCCGTCCGTGCGCTTCGTCGCAAGCGCCGTCAACAATGCCGTGTCGCGGCTCATTCCGTCCGGCTTCTACTACAAGACGTTCATGTGGCCGGCGGCGCCGAAGTGGTGGTTGAAGTACGAGCACGTGATCCGCCACGCCGCAGGCATGGGCCGCGCGGCAACGGCTCCGGATCCGGACCACTACGAGCACCGGTACGCGCACTGCGACGTGCTGGTCATCGGCGCCGGTCCCGCAGGGCTCGCCGCGGCCCGCGCCGCCGCACATGCCGGGGCGCGCGTGATCCTCTGCGACGAGAACCCGTCGCCCGGAGGCAGTCTCGTCGGCGATGCGGCGATCGTCGATGGCGGGACCGCGGCCGCGTGGATCGCCGCCACGGCAGGCGAGCTCGCGGCCCTCCCCGACACGGCACTGCTGACCCGAACAACGGCGTTCGGCCATTACGACGGCAATCTCGTCGGCCTGATCGAGCGCGTTGGCGAGCCTCGTGCAATGCCGGCGGAGTCGGCGCCGCGCGAGCGGCTGTGGAAAGTGCGTGCCAGGTCCGTCGTGCTCGCCAGCGGCGCGCACGAGCGCAGCATCGCGTACGCGAACAACGACCTGCCCGGTACGATGCTCGCCGGGGCCGTGCGAACCTACGTCGACCGGTACGCCGTGCGGCCCGGATCGCACGCCGTCGTGTTCACCAACAACGACAGTGCGTACGCAGCGGCGCTCGCGCTGCATCG
>JANMBN010000332.1:0-13974 GCA_031360485.1 Betaproteobacteria bacterium
GCAAAGCTTTGATAATATCCGGATTCGTACACCTATTCGATACTCCAGATACCGAATGGACCGCTTCAAGGAAGTCTCGTCGTTCGTGCGTGTCGCCGACAAAGGCAGCTTCGCCGCGGCCGCGGCCGAGGAGGGCGTGACGCCCGTCGTGGTCGGCCGCCGGATGGACGCGCTCGAGAAGCGCCTCGGCTCGCGCCTGCTGCACCGGTCGACGCGGCGCCTGACGCTGACCGAGGACGGCGCCATCTTTCTCGAACACTGCCGCCGCGTCCTGGCGGAGGTCGAATTGGCCGAGCGCGCGGTCAGCGCAGGGCGCCACGCGGCAATCGGGCATCTCGTTGTCTCGGCACCGGCCGGATTCGGCCGCCAGCACGTTGCCCCGCACGGCTCGGCCTTCATCAAGGCACACCCGCAGGTCCGCCTGTCGTTCAACCTTTCCGATCGCGTCGTCGATCTCGTGCGCGAGGGGTACGACCTCGGTATCCGCATCGGCGGCGAGCTGGATCCGAATTACGTGGCGATCAAGCTCGCATCCAACCGCCGCGTGGTTTGCGGCACGCCCGCGTATTTCAGGCGCCACGGCAAGCCGGAGACGCTCGACGACCTCGCGCGTCACAACTGCCTCGCATTCAACCTCCAGGGCGGCCAGCAGCGCGGCTGGCTGTTTCAGCGCGACGGCCGGCAGGTGAACGTCCGGGCGAGCGGCAATCTCGACTGCAACGACGGAGAACTGTTGCATCGCTGGGTCAACGAGGGCCTCGGCATCGCGTGGCGCTCGACATGGGAGATCGCGCTGGAACTCGAACGCGGGGACCTGGTCACGGTGCTGGACGAGTACGCGCTGCCTTCGTACGACATTCATGCCGTCTATCCGCAGCACCGGCACGTTCCGGCCCGGCTCCGGCTTTTCGTCGACTACCTGAAGAAAACCTATGCGCGGCCCGGCTATTGGTCGCGCGCCGCCCGATCCGGCTGATCTCCTGGGTCGCCGTCGGCCGATGCGCGGATCGCAGACCCCGGAGTGTCTATTTGCCGGGCCCCAGCACCACCGACCCGGAAACGACGACCGTGACCGCGTTCTTGCCGCCTTCGACCGGCACCGGTCCGGGGCCCGCACCGTCGGCCATCGCCGCCATCGCGACGCCGCGGAACGGCGAGGGCATGTTGATCGGGCCGTCGCTGCGCACGGCAATCTGTCCCAGGGCGTAGCCGGGAAAGCCAAGCCCCTTGGCGATCGCGCGCGCCTTGTCCTGGAATTTTCCCAGCGCGTCGGCCAGCAGCGTCGCTTCGGCTGATTCCCGCGCGGCGCGGGACAGCGAAAAGGCCATCGACCCGAGCTTGAGCGCGGGCTGCAGCGCGCCGGCGAGCGCGCCGACCATCTTGAAATCGCGGCCTTCGACGACGATGTCCGCCCGCGTCCGCCAGCCGGTGATCTGGGTCGCACGGTCGTAGACCGGGTTCGTCTGGTAGTTGCCGGAGCGGGCTTCCACCTTGGGCTGGGCCTTGGCTTTCGCCAGCGCTTCGTCGATGCGGGCATTGACCCGCGTCGCGAGTTGCCCCGGGTCCGGACCCTGTTCCTCGACGAAGAGGGTCACGGCGAGCGTATCGGTCGGCACGTCGGCCGTCGCACTCGCCTCCAGCGTCACCACGTTGAAGTACGGCTGCTGCGGCGCCTGCGCCGCCACCGCCGTCGCGGCCAGTGCCAGGATTGCCAATGACAGGGGAGGGCGCATCGGGTGCCTTGGCGGTCAGGGAAGGGAGCCGTCCTGCGAACGAATTCTCCGCACCATGGAGGGAAATCTCGCTTGAGGCTGCCTCAAGCCTACCGCAGTTCCAGCCGAGGGATCGACCCTGGCCGTCGACATCGACAAAAAAGCTCGCTTGGAGCGCTACCGCACAGACCGGATCGAACGAATGCGCAACAATAAATCTGTTGTAACTGGTTTTCCGCCTCCTCCCGGCGATTACCAGTCCATCCGCCCGGGGCCGCGTTCTCGCGTCCCGGGCGTTTTTTTCCATGCGTGAACATTGCGCCAGGCCGCTCGATAAACCGGGCCCCGATCAGCAGGTTTATCTGGCCACGATGCCAAAACCGCAACATGGCCGGGACGGAAAACGCCGCGCGCGACGACAAAATGCGACAGGGAAGGGCTCGCCACGGCACAATTCACCCGGACGAATCACCGCCTGTGGGAAAGGGAATGCCTTGGAAGCCTCGTGAGCGACGCCTCTTACCGAGCCCGATCGACCCCGTGAACGAGTCCGATTTCGTTGCGAAGTCATAAACGCGCGCCATGTGCCCGGTCCAATCGAAACGGCGTTTGAACCCCGCGCCGCGTAGCGTGACACACGCCGCAACCACCGCTCGCGCCGTGCTGGAGACGAGTCCCGACGCGTACTTCGTATTGCGCAGCGAACGCGATGCGAACGGCCATATCGTCGATTTCGTTTTCGACGACGTCAATGTCCGGGGAGCGGCAGTACTCGGCCGGGCCAGGGAGGCGATCTTGGGACGCCGACTCTGCGAGCTGGTTGCCATTCATCGCAGCAGTCCGCTCTTTTGCAGCTATGTGAGCGTCGCGGAGTCAGGCCAGTCCCGGCATGAAGAGGTGGCGCTGAACATCGCGGAAATACCCGCCCGATGGATCCGCCAGCAAGTCATCGCCGTACCGGAGGGCGTCGCCGTCATCGCGCAGAACATCACCGATCGCAAATCGGCAGAGCGCGGTGGCCGCCAGAATCGGGCTTTTCTCCAGACGCTCGTCGACAATCTCCCGTTGCTCGTCTACGCGAAAAGTGCGAAGGCCAGGTCTTTCGGGGAGCTCGTCATCTGGAACAAGGCCGCGGAGAGCATCACGGGCTACTCGGCGCAGGAAGTCCTGGGCCGCACGTACAGCGACGCCTTTCCGCAGGAGCTCGGCACATCCTCGGTGACGCTCGACATACGGGTGTTGGGAGACCAGGCTCCCGTCACCGTCGAACATCCTTTCCCCCGGCGAGACGGCAGCGTGCGCGCGCTTCGCACCCATGCGGTATCGGTCCCCGATGAATTTGACCGGCCCGAATACATACTGGGCATCGCCGAGGATGTCACCGAGCACAAGGCAGCGCTGGAGGAACTCCAGCTCGCGTCCGCCGTTTTCGAGCACACCACCGAGGCGATCATCGTCAGCGATGCACAGGACCGGGTGTTGCGCGTCAACAGGGCGTTCTGCGGGATGACCGGTTTTTCCGAGGACGAGGTGGTGGGCCAGCGGGTCGCCGACTATGAAATCGCCGAGGAGGGGGCCGACGGCATGGCCGCGATCTTCAAGGAGGTCGACGAGCGCGGCTCCTGGGCAGGGGCGGGCGCGCTGCGGAGGAAAGTCGGCAAACCGATTCCCTGCTGGCGCAACATCGCGCGCGTGGCGAACGACGCGGGGCAGGTGTCGAACTATGTGCGCATCGCCGCCGACATCACGATCCTCGAGCGGTCGCGGGAAGACCTGGAGCAGCAGGCGAATCACGACGCCTTGACCGGATTGCCCAATCGGCGCCTTTTCCACGACCGGCTAGCGCATGCCCTCGAGCGGTCGGAGCGGTCGAAGCAATCCCTTGCGCTGCTCTTCGTCGACCTCGACGGATTCAAGACGGTGAACGACGATTTGGGCCACGCCGTCGGCGACCTGTTGCTGAAGGAGGTCGCCAATCGCCTCTCCGCCTGCGCCCGAAAGGGCGATACCGTTTGCCGGCTCGGCGGCGACGAGTTCACGGTCATCATGGAAGCGTCGGGTCAAAAATACGAGGCCCGCCTGGTCGCGCAGCGCATCCTCGACGCCTTCGGGCAACCGTTCATCCTCGGAGCGCATTCGGTCACGGCGACGGCCAGCATCGGCATCAGCGTTCATCCCGACGACGGCGACGACGCCACGCTACTGCTGCGGCGCGCCGACAGGGCGATGTACCGGGCGAAGGAACTGGGCAAAGGTCAGTACCAGTTCTACGCCCATGCGCCGGGCGACCCCGCGAAAGAGGCGCCGAGCCTGGAAAGCGAGCTCGCGTTCGCGATCGCTCACGACGAGCTCTTTCTCGTCTACCAGCCCATCGTCAACCTCACCACCGGCCGCACCACGGGATTGGAGGCTCTGGTCCGATGGAATCATCCGGCGACGGGGATCCGGCTTCCCGACGATTTCATACCCCTGGCCGAAGCGAAGGGGCTCATCGTGCCGCTGGGCGAGTGGGTGCTGGAGCGGGCCTGCGCCCAGATGCAGCGATGGCAATCGATGGGACTGACCGATTTCTCGGTCTCCGTCAACGTCTCCGCGTGCCAGTTTCAGCGCGGCAACCTGGTGCACACGGTCGAGCGGGCGCTGCGCGGTTCGGGCATCCAACCCGGCAGGCTCGCGCTGGAACTTACGGAAAGCGCGATGCTGGAAAATCTCGCCAGCGCCGAGGCCATCGTGCTTCGCCTCAAAGCGTTGGGCGTCGCCATCTCGATCGACGATTTCGGCACCGGCTACGCGTCGCTCAAATTGCTCAGGAGAATCTGTGCCGATGTCCTGAAGATCGACCGTGCCTTCGTCAAGGACCTGACCGACAGTGCCGGCACGAAAACCATTGTCGGCGCGATCATGCTTCTCGGCCGCGCACTGGAGATGGGGGTCGTGGCGGAAGGCGTGGAAACGCAGGACCAGCTGGACGTCCTGGTCGGGCAAGACTGCACCAGGGCGCAGGGCTACTTCTTCAGTCGCCCGGTACTGCCCGACGCGGTACCGGCGCTGCTCCGGGACACGCACCGGGTGCCCGTCGAATTCCGGCATTAGCCCGGCGGCACTCCGCGGTCGATACACTCCGGGATCACCAAATCGTATTTGACATAATAACAATTATGCGACATATCGGGCCAAGCGGCGCCGATGACTTCGATGGTGAAAACGCTCATCGCAGCGCATAGCCGAACCGCTCCATCATCGGCGCGGCAAGCGCGTTGAACTTGCGTTTGTTTTCCGGCGTCCACTCGATGGACGGCCCGGCGGACGGATCGCTGGGCGTCAACGACTCGGGCTTGTAATCCTGCGGCAGCCCGCAGAAATCCAGGATGCCGGGAAGCGTTTCCCGGTTCACTTCCTCGATCTTCAGCACCCTCTTGTTCGCGTCCGGAATTCGATCGAAACGCTCGGCGATGTTCGCGTTGACCGTGTTCCAGAACCAGCTGATCCGCTGCACCCGGTCGAAACGCGCCCAAGAGGCGTGCGCGACCTCGGACGGGAACGGCGTGGGCTTGGCGAGCAGCCAGGATATCGCTTCCGGGTTGGGAAGCCGATCGGGATACGTGGACGGCCCGCGCCGCGACCACGACTGCACGCACGCGTAACCGTCGCGCACCAGATGCAGGAACCTGGCGCTGGGGAATCGGATGTGCACATAATTGATGAAATTGAACCCGAACGCATTGGCGTCGCAGTACGCGATCCCGTTGGTCCGGCACCAGGCGATCGAACTCGAGCGGCCCGCGAAACAGCGGTCCATGAGCGTCATCATTTCGGGATCGGGTTCGAAGGTCCGATTGAACGCCTCTTCGCCGGCGTAGTGATAGAGGTAGGCGTTGAATTCGGGCATGCAGCCCAACGCCAGCCGCTTTCCGATAAACGTCGGCGGTCCGGCACGGATCATCCCCACGCCCTCGTGCGTGCTCAAGGTGTTGGGCAGCGATTCGAAAACTTTCCACATCGTGTGGGTGCCGCATCGGCCGGTGCCGACGACGAACACCAGGGGAACCTCGGGTTCGGACATGGCTATGACAGCGCCGCGGGACGGGTGAACTCGCAGCCGCGCGCGGCGACCGCCGCGTCGATATGGGCGATGTCGTCGGTCGACAGATACTGCACGTAATTCCCGACCTTGCCTCTGCGCAGCTTGAACGCCTCCGGGTCGCCCGTGCCGGCCGGCCGCAGGATGTCGGTGTCGAACCGGTCCTCGGCCTCCGCGGTGCGCAGGTTCTCGAACCGGCAGTAGTCGACGGCACTCGCGATCGTGGCGGCGCCAACGTCCGCCCCGAGGAACGCGAGGACGCGGGCGAGCGAGCCGGCCGTGTCGCGATGAAGATCCTCGTAGGTCAGGAACTCGAACGAGGCCGGTATATGGCGGCTCGCGGACCAGATCCGGTAGAACGCCAGGATCTTCTCCACGCCGTAGGCGTCGTCACGAATGAAATCGGATATCGGTCCCTCGTACACGTTGACCCTTCGCGTCGCCTGGAAGTATGCCGAGACGAGGTTGTCGCGGACGTCGCGCCCCATGAGCAAGACCCGCTTGCCGCGATAGTCGCTGCGGTCGGTCGACATGTCCTGCCAGCGCAATCCCATCGTCAGCGCGCATTGATCGTGGTCGAACGCCGCCACGGGCAGGCCGGCGGCACGGGTCGTCGCTGCCGTGTCGAGCAGCGCCTGTTCCGGCAACGCATAGCGGTCGACGAGCGCCTTGCCGATGAGCGCGCGGAGCCACGTGCGCCCTGCCTTCGGATACGACAGCAGATGGACGTCGACGTCATCGCGCACCCATCGGCCGACGACGAGGCGCCGTACGGGCGCCGTGGTGGGTTTGGTGGTCACTGGATCGGGCTCGTGTCGCGGGCGGGGATGAAAACGGCGGCGCGACCGCCGCTTCGACCGCCGCGACGCGCATCATAGCCGGATCGTCGAATCCGCCGTATCGCCCGGCGCTGCCGACGCGCCGGGTCAACCGCGCAGGATCGAAAGGGCCTCGTCGACACGATCGACACCTATAACCTTAATACCTTCAATTGCTTGCTTTGGTTTATTGAGGTTTGGGATTAATACTTGCCTGAACCCGAGCTTGGCGGCTTCGCGGATCCGTTCCTGTCCGCGCTGGACGGGCCGGATCTCGCCGGCAAGTCCCACTTCGCCGAATACGAGCGTCTTCGCGGGCAAGGGCCGGCCGGTCAGCGATGAGTTCACCGCCAGCAGGATCGCGAGGTCGGCGGCCGGCTCGTTGATGCGGACGCCGCCCACCGCGTTGACGAACACGTCGTAGCCGCCGGTCTCGACGCCGCCGTGCCGGTGCAGCACCGCCAGCAGCAGCGAAAGCCGCTGCGGATCGAGGCCCACCGACAGCCGCTTCGGCATTCCGCCTTGCACCGGATCGACGAGCGCCTGGATTTCGACGAGCAGCGGGCGCGAGCCCTCGAGCGTCGCGACGACGGCCGATCCCGCGACGCTCTCGCCGTGCTGCGACAGGAAGAGCGCCGACGGATTGGCGACGCCGCGCAATCCGCGCTCGGTCATCGCGAAGACGCCGAGTTCGTTCGCGGCGCCGAAGCGGTTCTTGATCGCGCGGACGAGCCGGAAGCTCGAATGCGTATCGCCCTCGAAATAAAGGACGGTATCGACGATGTGCTCGAGCACGCGCGGGCCGGCGATCGCGCCTTCCTTGGTCACATGACCGACGAAGATGACGACGATGTGGCGCTGCTTGGCGAGCCGCGTCAGCTGCGCCGCGCATTCGCGGACTTGCGCGACGCTGCCGGGCGCGGAGGTCAGCGCCTCGGTGTAAGCCGTCTGGATCGAATCGATGACGACGACCTCGGGCGCTTCCTTGCCGATCGTCGCGACGATCGCCTCGAGCTGGACCTCGGCCAGCAGCGAGACCGGCGCGTTGATGAGCCCGAGGCGCTGCGCGCGGAGCGCGACCTGCTCGACCGATTCCTCGCCGGTGACGTACAGCGCCTTTTTCGCGGCGCCGATCGCCGCCATGGCCTGCAGCAGCAGCGTGGACTTGCCGATCCCGGGATCGCCGCCCAGCAGGATCACTCCGCCGGGGACGAGCCCGCCGCCCAGCACCCGGTCGAATTCCTCGAGGCCGGTCGGAAACCGCGGGCTTTTCTTCGCGTCGATGCTGCCGAGGGATCGAACCGCGCTCGCCTTGCCCGTGACCGTCTGAAAACGCGTCGGTGCCGGCGTGGCGACCGTTTCGACCAGCGTGTTCCATGCGTTGCAGTGCGGGCATTGGCCCTGCCACTTCGGAGCCTGGCCGCCGCACTCGGTGCAACTGTAGACGGTCTTCGCTTTCGCCACGAGGCGGCTACGCCAGTTCGTCGGGCGTAGCGACCGCGGTGCCGAGCTTGCCGACGACGACTCCCGCGGCCTCGTTGGCGATGCGCACGGCGGAACCGAGGTCGGCGCCCGCGCCCAGCAGCACGCCCAGCGTCGCGATGACGGTGTCGCCTGCCCCCGAAACGTCGTAGACCTCGCGCGCGACCGCTGGGATGTCCTCCGCGCCGTCCGCCGTGTAGAGGCTCATGCCCTCCTCCGAGCGCGTGACCAGCAATGCGGTGACGTCGAGTTCCGCGCGGAGCTTCTGTGCCTTGACCGCCCTTTCTCGCGAATCGGCCCAGCGCCCGACGACCTGCCGGAACTCTCCGCGGTTCGGCGTGATCACGGTCGCGCCGCGATACCGTGCCCAATCGCCGCCCTTCGGATCGACCAGCACCTGCTTGCCGGCGGCGCGCGCCCGTTCGATCATCGTCGCGATGTGCGCGAGCCCGCCCTTGCCGTAGTCCGACAGGATCACGAGACCGGTGTCGGCCAGCAGCCGGTCGTATTCGGCGAGCTTGGTCGCGAGCACTTCGTGCGACGGCGTGGTCTCGAAGTCGATCCGAAGCAGCTGCTGCTGGCGCCCGATGACGCGCAGCTTGACGGTCGTCGGCAGCGCGGGGTCGCGGTGGAACGACATGCGCACGCCGTCCGCCGCCAGGAGTCTTTCCAGCGTGGCGCCCGCCTCGTCCATTCCGGTGGCCGAAAGGAGCGTAGTCTGCGCACCGAGCGCGGCTGCGTTGCGCGCGACGTTGGCCGCGCCGCCGGGGCGTTCCTCGGTGCGCGCGATCTTCACGATGGGTACCGGCGCCTCGGGCGATATCCGCTCGACATCGCCGAACCAGTAGCGGTCGAGCATCACGTCACCGGCCACCAGCACGCGGGTCCGCGCGACGCGCTCGCGCCACGTCGAGAATCTCGAATTCGGATCAGGCATGCGGGTGAACTCCGGCGATAGCGGCCGATGCGGCGCGAGCGGCGGGGAGGCGCTGGCGTTGCACGAGCATCGCTACCGGCGGCCGATCGAGAAGTATTCCAATCCGGCGGCACGGACCAGCGCAGGCTCGTAGAGATTGCGGCCGTCGAATACGAGCGGTTGTTTCAGCGCGCGGCAAATCATCGCGAAGTCGGGACTGCGGAATTCCTTCCATTCGGTGACGACGACGAGCGCGTCCGCGCCCGTGACGGCGTCCATCGGCGACGCGGCGTAGGCGAGCCAGGGCACGTCGCCGTAGAGACGTTTCGATTCCGACATCGCGACGGGATCGTAGGCGACGATGCGGGCGCCCCGCCCGACGAGCGCCGCGACGATCTCGCGCGACGGCGCCTCGCGCATGTCGTCGGTGTTCGGCTTGAACGCCAGTCCCCACAGCGCAAAGCTGCGGCCGGCAAGGTTCTCGCCGAGCCGCGCGACGATCTTTTCCACGAGCCGGAGCTTCTGCGCTTCGTTCGCGGTTTCGACGGCGCCGAGAATCCGGAGCGGCCGGCCGAGCTGCGTCGCCGTGTGCTGCAGCGCTTTCACATCCTTGGGGAAGCACGAGCCGCCGTAGCCGACACCCGGATACAGGAAATGCCAGCCTATCCGGGGATCCGAGCCGATGCCCTGGCGAACATGCTCGATGTCGGCGCCCAGGGCGTCGGCGAGGTTGGCAAGTTCGTTCATGAACGAAATGCGCGTGGCGAGCATCGCGTTGGCCGCGTACTTGGTGAGCTCCGCCGAGCGCACGTCCATCACCAGCAACCGCTCGTGGTTGCGCTGGAACGGCCCGTAGACGGTCCGCATCGCGGCAATGGCGTGCTCGTCGTCGGCGCCGATCACGATGCGGTCGGGCTTCATGAAGTCCTCGACGGCCGCCCCCTCCTTCAGGAATTCCGGATTCGAGACCACCGCGAACGGCGTGTCGACGCCGCGCGCCCGGAGCTCCTCGGTGATCGCCGCGCGCACACGGTCCGCGGTGCCGACCGGGACCGTGGACTTGTCGATGACGATCTTGAATTCCGTCATTCGCCGCCCGATGTCTCGCGCCGCCGCGAGCACGTACTGCATGTCCGCCGAACCATCCTCGTCCGGAGGAGTGCCCACGGCGATGAACTGCAGTGCGCCGTGCGCGACCGCCGCGTCGTGATCGGTGGTGAAGCGCAGGCGGCCAGCCGCCACGTTGCGCGCGATCATCGCGTCGAGGCCAGGCTCGTGGATCGGGACGCCGCCCTCGTTCAGGATCTCGATCTTGCGCGGGTCGATGTCGAGGCACAGCACATCGTTGCCGACCTCGGCGAGGCAAGCCCCCGTGACCAGGCCGACATAACCCGTTCCGATCATCGTAACTTTCACGCGGTCCCTCCAATTGAAGCGTTTATGGCGGCGAGCGCCGCGACCGGATCCGGCGCCTGCGTGATCGGCCGCCCGATCACCAGGTAGTCGGCGCCGTTGGCGATGGCGGCTCCGGGCGTGATGATCCGCGCCTGGTCGTCGCTCGGACTTCCGGAGGGCCGAATCCCGGGGGTGACCAGCGTGAATCCCGGGCCCAGCGCCAATCGCAACGCGGTCGCTTCGGCCGCCGAGCAGACGACCCCGTCGAGTCCGCTGGCCAAGGTGACCCGCGCAAGCCTCAGCGCCTGCCCCCGCGCGGTGTCGTTGATGCCGGTGGCGGCGAGATCGTCGTCGCCGAGGCTCGTCAGCACGGTGACGGCGATCAGCAGGGGTCTCGGCTTTCCGAGCGCCTTCGCAGTTTGGTCGACCGCCGCACGGGCGGCCGCGAGCATCGCGGCGCCGCCCGCGGCATGGACGTTCAGCATCCACACGCCGAGGCGCGTAGCCGCCGTGCAGGCCTGCGCAACGGTGTTGGGAATGTCGTGGAACTTGAGGTCGAGGAAGACGCGAAAGCCTCGCGCCACCATCCAGCGGACCGGCTCGGGCCCGGCCACGACGAACATCTCCTTGCCGACCTTGAGCGCGCAGTCGGCCGGATCGAGGCGATCGGCCAGAGCCAGCGCGTGCATCGGGTTGGCAAAGTCGAGGGCAACAATGACTCTGGGATCAGGCATAGCCGTCAGGGGTCTCCGTGCGTCGCGGCGAGTACGTTTCCCACTTGCCGCAGCCCGGGCAGCGCCAATAATACTGGCGGGCGCGGAAGCCGCAGTGGTCGCACTTGTACATTCCGAGCCGCTTGATGTGCTGGCCGACGAGTTGCTTGACGAGTTCGAGATCGTTCCGGCGGTCCGCCGGCGCCGCGAGCAGTTGCGCCTCGAGCAGGCGGTCGAGCCCGAGCAGCGTGGGGTTGCGCGCGAGTTCTTCCTTGATCAGCGCGCTCGCCGCGCCGGGCCCTTCCTCGGCCAACGTCAGCGTGAAAACCGAATTGAGGATGTCGAGCGACGGGTACTGCTGCTGGTAGGCCTTCAGCACGCGTAGTGCGTGCACGGCGCTGCCCTGGCGGCGGTAGGCGTCGGCGAGCCGCTCGGCAACGAGCGAGAGAAAGGCGGGGTTCTGCGACTCGATCCGTTGCCACGCGTCGATGGCAGCCGGCACGTTGCCCTCCTGCGCCTCGAGGTCGCCGAGCAGCAGCATCGCGCGTGCGCAGGCCTTGTATTCGGCGAGCGCCTGGTCGATGTGCGCGCGCGCCGCGGCGACATCGGGCTTCACCAGCACCGCCTGCGCGAGCTCGCAGTAGTAGTGCGCGATCTCCTTGAAATAGGGCCGCTTGGCGATGGCTTCCATCCGCCGCGTGACCGAGATGGCCTTCGGCCAGTCCTTCTCCTGCTCGTAGATCGAAATCAGGAAGCCGAGCGATGCGTGCTCGAACGGCGAGCCGTCGAGCTTGGTGAAGAGCTCCTCGGCACGGTCCAGCAGCCCTGCGCGATGGAAATCCTGCGCGAGCTCGAAGACCGCTGCCTGACGCTTGTCGGCGGGAAGGTTGGGCCGGTCGAGCAGGTTCTGGTGCATGCGCGTCGCCCGATCGATCTCGCCCTGGCGCCGAAACAGGCTCCCGAGCGCGAAATGCAGGTCGACGGTCTGCGGGTCGACCTTGACCACCTCGATGAACGATTCGATCGCCTTGTCCGGCTGCTCGTTCAGCAGGAAATTGAGCCCTCGGAAATACGAAAGCGGCAGCGCGCGGGATTCGCGCAGCAGATGCTTGATGTCGATGCGCGCGGCGGCCCAGCCCAACGCGAAAAACAGCGCCGGGATCGGAAGCAGCCACCACAGTTCGAAATCCATGCGTGCGGACGCGTCGTCTGCCTACGCGAACGGGTGAGGGTGGGGCCCGCCGCTCACGTGTGGTCCGCGCGCTCGAATCCGGGGCCCGAGCCGGGCGTGGTTCCCGGCACGCCGCGCGTCCGCGACCAATCCGCCGGCGGCGCGCCGTCGCGACTGCGCTGCTCGCGTCGCAACCGGCTCAACTGGCGCGAAAGCCGCGCCGAACGCATGGCGCCCGCGAGGAGGCCCGCCGCGACGCCGATCGCGAACGCGATCAGAACGACGAAGATCAGCGGCGCCTGCCAGCTCCACCAATGGTAGAACTTGAGGGTGACGAGGTCGGAATTCTGCAGCGACAGAAAGAGCAGCGCCAGAAAGAGCGCGACCCCGACGATCCAGCGCACAATTTGCATCACCTCTCCAGCCAAAGGAAACGGGCGTCGTTGCCGGCGGCGGGCGTTTCAGCCCGCGTTCGGCGCCGCCGCTCGCTCATGCGCTCTTGAAATCGACCCGCTCGCGCAATTCCTTGCCGGCCTTGAAGTGCGGGACGTGCTTTTCCGGCACCTGCACCTTGTCGCCGGATTTTGGATTGCGACCCGTTCTCGGCGGACGGTAGTTCAAGCCGAAACTCCCGAACCCGCGAATCTCGATGCGCTCCCCTTTGGCGAGGCTTTCGGCCATCGCGTCGAGGATCATCTTGACCGCGAGTTCGGCGTCCTTCGCGACCAGCTGCGGGAACTGTGCCGCGAGCCGGTCGATCAGCTCCGATTTGGTCATCACGCCGCCTGCTTACTCGGTGGTCTTGTTGTCCATCTTGGCCCGCAGCAGCGCGCCGAGATTGGTGGTCCCGGAGCTCGTGCCCGACGTGTCGGCCTTGATGGTCTGGATCGCCTCCGTCTCCTCCGCGTGATCCTTCGCCTTGATCGAGAGATTGATGCTGCGGTTCTTCCGGTCGATGTTGATGATCATCGCGGTGACCAGGTCGCCTTCCTTCAGGTGCGTGCGGATGTCCTCGACGCGGTCGCGCGCGACTTCGGATGCCCGGAGGTAGCCTTCGACCTCGCCGTCGAGCGCGATCACGGCGCCCTTGCCGTCGAGCGACTTCACGGTTCCCTTCACCACGTTGCCCTTGTCGTGCGTGGCGACGTAATTGGTGAACGGATCGCCGTCGAGCTGCTTGATGCCGAGCGAGATGCGCTCGCGCTCCACGTCGATCGCGAGCACGACCGCCTCGACATCCGCGCCCTTCTTGTAGTCGCGCACGGCGGTCTCGCCGGGAAGCGTCCACGAAAGGTCGGACAGATGCACCAGGCCGTCGATGCCGCCGGGCAGACCGACGAACACGCCGAAGTCGGTGATCGACTTGATCTGGCCGGTCACCTTGTCGCCCTTCTTGTGGTTCATCGCGAAATCGTCCCAGGGGTTCGACATGCACTGCTTCATGCCGAGCGAAATCCGGCGGCGCTCCTCGTCGATCTCCAGGATCATCACCTCGACCTCGTCGCCCAGCTGCACGACCTTGGTCGGGTGGATGTTCTTGTTCGTCCAGTCCATCTCGGACACGTGCACGAGGCCCTCGATCCCCGCCTCGATCTCGACGAACGCGCCGTAATCGGTGATGTTGGTGACCTTGCCGAAAAGTCGCGTGCCCGTCGGGTAGCGGCGCGAGAGACCGACCCAGGGGTC
>JANMBN010000340.1:0-4375 GCA_031360485.1 Betaproteobacteria bacterium
CGTCGCTGATCGGGCCGATGCAGGTGGCGGGCCGTGTCGCGGAATTCACCTTCGGGCGTCACCTGCGTCCGGTGACCATCGGCACGCTGGCGTTCGGCTTGATGGCGCTCGCGTTGCTGTTGCTGACACAAGTCCGCGGAGTCTGGATCGCGGCGCTGGTCTTCGCCGGCGTCTACGGATGGAGCAACGGCGTGATGACGATTGTCCGCGGCACGGTGCCGAGGGAGTTGTTCGGCCATCGCCAGTTCGGCGCGCTGCTCGGGCGCCTCGCCCGCCCGCAATTTATCGCCAAGGCCATCGCACCGCTGGCCCTGACGCTGGTCTTTGCCGTCGACCCGGAACGGACGCTGTCGCTGTACACGCTGGCCGGCGTGGGAATCGTCGCGCTGGTCGCCTTTCGCCTCGCGGTTCGGGCCAGCGGGGTCCCACGCGACGAGCGCTGACCGGCCGCGCATGGCCCGGTCAGGGTCCTGCGCGCCGCGCCCGGCATCAATTCCAGATCCACCGGATGGCGGCGGCGATCCCGACGACCGAGAGGACACCCCAGATCATCGCGGCGAAATGGGAAGCGGGTCTTGCCATCGGCAGCAGGTCGGGGTCGCGCAGCCTGTCCGGGAACGGTCGAGCAGGCACCGGGACGATTTGCGGCTCGGCAGGCATCCGCGACTGGAATTCCCACGGCGAGACCACGGGTGCGTCGCCGAAAGCGCGGCTCGACGGGAACTGCGGGAAGCGGACGAACAGGATCGCCTCCACATCATCGGAGAGCATGCGCGCGAGCTCGCCCCGGGGCTTTCCGCCCGCGGATCGCGCGGCCGCAAGGCTGACGAGGCTCGCCCCAATTTCCTCGAAGGCGGCCGCCGGCAATAGCCGGGTCTGGTCCTCGCAGAGATAGTCGAATGCGGTGCACGCCCGCTCGATCGAACGTTTTGCCAAGACGAACCAGGGGAAACCCAGCGCCGCGGCCAGACGGCTTGCGGGTCCCCGGGCGGGTATGGGCCAGCCCAGCGCGCGCAGGACATCGACACTGATACCGGCGCAGTTCATCGTCGCGTGGCGATAAGGAAGCTGGTGCCGCCAGAACTGGTTGTAGACGCGATTCAACGCCGACTGCACCAGCGCGGAGCCGCGGTCCGCGGCGAGGACGGCGACGATCATATGTGAAGGACGGTACCAGCCCTGGCCGCTGTTGAGATCGGCGAGGTAGTTGTCGAGGGGAACCGGCGCGGCGACGATGCCCTTCTCGCTTTCGCTGTCGAGCGCGTAGAAGTTGTTGACCATCCAGTCGCCGATCGCGCCATCCTCCTGCACGCGGCCGGTGACGAGCGCGAAGTGCCCGGCGTGCGCCTCGTCGTCGTCGCCCTGCGCGCCGTTGAGCATGATCGCGAGCACGGCGCGGCCCGGCGCCACGGCGGCATGCGCCGGATCGCGGTGCCACAGGGTCGATGTAGCGAAGGGGCTGCGCGCTCCCCCTGCGGGCTCGCTGCGCACCAGCGCGCGCAAAGCTTCGGCGGGAGGCAGGTTCGCGGCCCACGACTGTGCGGGCGGCGTGCCTTCGAGCCGGAAATCCTCGGGCCATAGCGTTCGCGCGACGATCGCGCCGTCGGCGAACCGGCCGCGGATCCGCACGGTGCGCGCATGGAAGAAATGCGCGGACGAACCGTCGAAGTACGAGCGGTTGAGCGGGATTTTCGGAGTCAGCGACAGGCGCAGGCCGGCGCATGCGCCTTCGAGCGATTGCGCGTCCGCCGAAATCCGCGCGCCCGCGACGACGTGCGTCGCGGCAACCCAGACGAGCGGCGGATACTCGGGCGCGATCCCCGCGGGTCGCGCCGCGTGCCACGCGCGAAGATCGTCGGAAACGCGAATGCCGGTCGTGTAGGACGCGACGGGAACACCGTCCTTCGGGACCGCGATCGTCTCGCCTTCGAAATACCAGAGCGCTTGCGGGATCGTCGGGCAATCGCCGCACCGGCCGTCGGTGATCCGGAAATCCGATGCCGGATAGAGGCCGAGCGCCGTGCCCGCCGCGGGCGCCGGCGTCATCGGATCGGCCCGATTCTCAGCGGACGACGACACGCGGCGTGCTCCGCACGACTTCGCCGATGACCGCGGCCCGTTCGTGGCCCTCGGCCCGGAAGACGGCGAGCACCGCGTCCACGGCGTCCGGCGCGCACGCGACGAGCAGACCGCCGGAGGTTTGCGGATCGGTGAGAAGCGCGCGCGCGACTCCGGCGTCTCCGGCAGGCAGCTCGACGTCCGGCCCGTAGCTCGCCCAGTTTCGGCCGGACGCGCCGGTGACGATGCCCGACCCCGCGAGCTCCGATGCGCCCGGAAGGAGCGGGACACGCGAGAACTCGATCGCCGCGCCCGCGTTCGACGCGCGGCACATTTCGAGCAGATGCCCCAGGAGTCCGAATCCGGTGACGTCGGTCAAGGCATGGACGGAGGGCATCGCGCCAAACGCGATCCCTGGCGTATTGAGCAGCGTCGTGCTGGCGAGCAGCGCCGCGTACCGGTCTGGCGGTAGGGTTCCCTTCTTGAGCGCCGCGCTATAGATGCCCACGCCCAGCGGCTTGCCGAGGACAAGCCGGTCGCCGGGCAGCGCCCCGGCGTTGCGTCTGAGATGCTTCGGGTCGACGAGGCCGATGACCACAAGGCCGTAGATCGGCTCCACCGAGTCGATCGTGTGGCCGCCGGCGACCGGAATGCCGGCCTTCGCGCAGACGGCTTCTCCGCCCGCGAGAATGCGGCGAATCGTGTCGACCGGCAGCTTGTCGATCGGCATGCCGACGAGCGCCAGCGCGAAGAGCGGAGTGCCCCCCATCGCGTACACATCCGAGATCGCGTTCGTCGCGGCGATCGCGCCGAAATCATCCGGGTCGTCGACGATCGGCATGAAGAAGTCGGTCGTCGCGACGATCGCCTGATGCTCGTTCAACCGATACACCGCGGCGTCGTCGGACGTTTCGATCCCGACCAGCAACGCTTCCGGCGGTGCGAAGGGTCCCGCCTTGGCGATGATCTGCTGCAGCATCGCGGGCGCGATCTTGCAGCCGCAGCCGCCACCGTGGCTGAACTGGGTGAGACGAAGCGGCGCGGGGTCGGAAGGGTTCATCGGGATCCTGCAAAACGTGTTCAGGGAGCGACGCGGGCCGTCGGCGACGGACTGTGGCGCGGAAAGAGACACTGCGCATTTTACCGATTGATGCAGATCAAGGTTGGCGTTGCGCATCCTTTGCGGACCTCGGGTGCGGGCGTAGCATCGATTGCGAAGGCCAGGTGCCGGGGGCTGGCGCGATCCGATCGACGTTTCGCGCGAAACCGCCCGCGCGACGGACCGCTGACGCGAGGACGCAATCGATGTCCACTTTCGAAATCGTGGGACGTGAGGATTTCTCCGACGTCACGTACCTGCTCGAGGTCCGGCACCCGCTGATGGCGAAGGCCGCCCGGCCGGGCCAGTTCGTCATCGTGATGTCGCACGAGCAAGGCGAGCGGATTCCGCTGACCATCGCCGATTTCGACCGTGAGAGGGGAACCATAACGCTGGTCATCCAGGCGGTCGGCAAGACGACGCGCGAAATGCAGCAGACGTGCCAGGTCGGAACGGCGCTGCACGCCGTCGTGGGTCCCATGGGCATTCCGAGTCCCATCGGCAAGGCGAAGAAGGTGTTGTGCGTCGGCGGCGGGCTCGGCGTCGCGCCGATCTATCCGCAGGCGCGAGCCTTCAAGGAGAGCGGCGCGTATGTGATCGGCGTCGTCGGGTTCCGGACCAAGGACCTGGTCTTCTGGGACGACAAGTTCAAGTCCTGCTGCGACGATTTCATCCTCTGCACCGACGACGGCTCGGCGGGAATCAAAGGCACGGTCGCGAGAGGGATCGAGTGGGCCATCTCGCAACACCCGGACATCGACGAGTGCGTGGCCATCGGCCCGCCGGTCATGATGAAGGGCAGCGCCGACGCCACGCGGCCGCACCGGATCAAGACCGTCGTCAGTCTCAATCCGCTGATGGTCGATGGAACCGGGATGTGCGGCGGTTGCCGGGTGAAGGTCGGCGGCGTGGTCAAGTTCGCGTGCGTCGACGGCCCCGATTTCGACGCGCACCAGGTCGACTTCGACGATCTGATGAGCCGGTTGAAGCGCTTCGCCGAGGAAGAGAAAGCGGCGATGCGGCGCTGGTCGGACAACTGCCGCATGATGAACCCGGTGAATGCCCCGTCGCCGGAGCCGCCGATGGAATCCGAGCGGTACTAGTGGACTGTAACAGCCATATCGATAGCGTCTCGCTTGCCTTCGGCCGCCGCAGCTTTGTTGCTCGTCGTCGCCATAGTACGAACTATGACTCCTCCTCGCGCCTCGCCGCGACGTC
>JANMBN010000372.1:0-14927 GCA_031360485.1 Betaproteobacteria bacterium
CATCTCGAGGCGCGCCGCCAGGAACTCGCGGCACTCAACGTCTCCGCCGACGAATGGATCTCCCTCTCGCAGACGCAATCGCGGCTCGCGCACGCGGCGGCGCTCCTCGAGGCGGCGGCGACCGGCGAAGAGGCGCTGGCCGAGGGCGACGACGCCCTCGCGCGCCGACTTGCCTTGCTGATCGCGAAGCTCGATGCCAGCGCCGCGCACGATCCCGCGCTCGCCGATATCGCCGCGCTGCTCGGGCCCGCGCGCATCCAGATCGACGAAGCCGCGCGCGCGCTGCGCGGCTATCGCCAGAAGCTCGACCTCGATCCGTCCGAGCTTGCGCGCGTCGAGGAGCGGCTCGCGGCGATCCACGACATCGCGCGCAAGTTCCGCGTTCGCCCGGAGGCGCTGCCAGCGCTGCTGACCGACACCGAAGCGCGGCTCGCCGTGCTCGCCGATTCGGCGGACGCGACGAAGCTCGCCAGGCGCGCGGAGGAAGCCGGGGCGGTCTATCGCACGCTTGCCGGCGAGCTCTCGGCGAAGCGCGAATTCTCCGCCGACGAGCTCGAGACGCGGGTGACCGAGGCGATGCAGCACCTCGCAATGACGGGGGGGCGGCTCGAGATCGCGCTCGAACCCCTCGCCGCGCCGGCGAGCTTCGGCTTCGAGCAGGTCGAATTCCGCGTTGCGAGCCACCCCAAACAGCCCCTCGGGCCGCTGGCCAAGGTGGCCTCGGGCGGCGAGCTCTCGCGGATCGCGCTCGCAATCCAGGTCGCGACCAGCGACGTCGGCGAAGTGCCCACGCTGATTTTCGACGAGGTCGACGCGGGCATCGGCGGCGCCGTGGCCGCAACCGTCGGCCGGCTGCTGCAATCGCTCGGCGCCCGCCGGCAGGTGCTCTGCGTGACCCATCTGCCGCAGGTGGCCACTTACGCCGACCATCACTTCCGGGTGACGAAGCGCGGCGGCGCCGATTCGGTGCACGCCGGGGTCGAGGCCCTCGGCGCGGGCGAGAGAATCGAGGAGCTCGCGCGCATGCTGGCCGGCAGCGCGATCACCGCCAAGACCCGCGCGCACGCAAGGGAGTTGCTGGAACAGCACCGCCGGGCGAGCTAGCGCCCGATTCGGTCAGATGGCGTTGGACCTGGGGTGGAGCACGCCCTTGACCCGGACCATGCCCTTCGTCCGCTTCGGGGCGGTGTAGGCGACGGTTTTCGCTTTCGCGGGCTTCGCCGTGGCTTTGGCCGCACCGAAGGGCGCATCCGCCTGTCCGGTCTCGAGCCATTGGCGCACGCGTTGCGCGTCGCCGAGGCGCGTGTACTTGCCGGCGGAATCGAGCAGCACGATCACGAACGGCTTGCTCGCGATGGTGGCCAGCATCACCAGGCATTTGCCGGCCTCGCGGATGTAACCCGTCTTCGACAATTGGATGCTCCAGCCCGAGTTCTTGACCAGCCCGTTCGTGTTGTTGAAGCCGAGAAGCTGCCCCGTGGACTGCACTTCGACGTAATGACTGGGGGTCGTGCTGAAGTCGCGGATCTCCGGGTACCGCGCAGCCGTCGCGACCAGCGTCGCAAGATCGTTCGCCGTCGACACGTTCTGCGCCGAGAGTCCGGTCGGATCGGCGAAGCTCGTCCGCGTCATGCCGAGCGCGTGCGCCTTCTCGTTCATCGCCGAGACGAATGCCGCGTTGCCGCCGGGATAGTTGCGCGCGAGGCTGGACGCGGCGCGGTTCTCCGAGGACATCAGCGCGAGCCGCAGCATCTCGCCGCGGGAGAGCAGCGCGCCCATCCTCAATCTCGAACGCGTGCCCTTGAGGTAATCGAAATCGTCGGTGTCGATCGCGATCGGCTCGTCGAGCGGGAGGCCCGAATCGAGCGTGACGATCGCCGTCATCAGCTTGGTGAGCGAGGCGATCGGCGTGACGTCGTCGGCGCCCTTGGCGAATACCGGCCGGTTGGCCGACGTGTCGATGACGATGGCGTTGAGCGACGCCAGCCGGAGCTTGGCCGGGTCCAGCACAACAGGCGATTGCGCGCCCGCCGTTTGCACGGCGAAAGTCACAATTACGCCAAACAAAACAATAATGACGCGTGGGATCATCAAGTCAGACCTGAGGTTCGATCGGTTTATAACACGGCCCTGGGGGTCTCGCCAATACCCCTTCGAAATCAAGGCTTTGTTTGCTACAGCGCGCGGCCGCGCTACGGGATGACCGGAGAGGCGGGTTCGATCGCCTCGTCGAACGGGGCTCCGGCGTCCATCGTGCGCACGCCGCTCGGAGTCGAAAGCCGACGATTCGCGGCATCGCCCGCTGCCTCGTCCGGGGATTCCGTTTGCTGAAGTTGCCACATCCGCGCATAGACGCCATCGAGAGCAAGAAGCGCGCCATGCGTGCCGCGCTCGACGATCCGGCCATGGTCGAGAACCAGGATTTCGTCCGCGTCGACGATCGTGGACAGCCGGTGCGCGATCGTGAGCGTCGTGCGGTCCTGCGCGATTCGCTTCAACTCCGCCTGGATCGCCTTCTCGGATTTCGAGTCGAGCGCGGACGTCGCCTCGTCGAAGATCAGCATCCGCGGGCCCTTCAGCACCGCGCGCGCGATCGCGACGCGCTGCTTTTCACCGCCGGACAGCTTCAGGCCGCGTTCGCCAACCGGCGTCGCGTAGCCTTCGGGCGTGCTCGCGATGAAGTCGTGGATCTGGGCCAGCTTGGCGGCAGTGACGATTTCGTCGTGCGTCGCGCCGGGGCGCCCGTAGGCGATGTTGTACTCGATGCTGTCGTTGAAAAGCACGGTGTCCTGCGGCACGATGCCGATCGCCGCGCGCAAGCTGTCCTGCGTCACCTCGCGTATATCCTGGCCGTTCACGGCGATGCGCCCGCCCGTCACGTCGTAGAAGCGGAACAGAAGGCGCGAGAGGGTGCTTTTGCCCGCTCCGGAAGGCCCGACGACGGCGACCGTCTTGCCGGCGGGGATCGTGAAGCTGACGTCGAACAGGATCTGTCGATTCCGCTCGTAACCGAAGTCGACGCCTTCGAAGCGGACCTCGCCGCCCCCGACGGCAAGTGCCGGCGCGCCCGGCGCGTCCGCCACTTCGGTGTGCTCGGCGGTGAGCGCGAACATCCGCTCCATGTCCGCCAGCGCCTGCTTGACCTCGCGGTAGAGGACACCGAGAAAATTGAGCGGGATGTAGATCTGGATCATGAACGCGTTGACGAGCACGAGGTCGCCGATCGTCATCGTCCCGGCGACGACGCCGACGGTCGCCCGCCACATGATCAGCGTCACGGCGACGGCGATGATTGCGCTCTGCGTGATGTTGAGCAGCGACAGCGATGTCTGGCTCAGGACCGCCGCCTTTTCCCAGCGCTGCATGCTTTCGTCGTAGCGCCGCGCCTCGAAACCTTCGTTGCCGAAGTACTTGACCGTCTCGTAGTTGAGCAGGCTGTCGATCGCGCGCGTGTTCGCCTTGGAGTCGAGCTCGTTCATCTGGCGGCGGAAGTTCGTGCGCCAATCCGTGATGAGGACCGTCGAGGCGATGTAGAGCACGAGCGCCGTCAGCGTGGTCGCGATGAACGTCCAGTCGTAGCGTGCGACGAGAATCGCCGCCACGAGGCCGATCTCCACCAGCGTCGGCAGGATCGAGAACAGCGTGAAGCTGATCAACGTCGAGATGCCGCGCTGGCCGCGCTCGACGTCGCGCGTCAGCCCGCCGGTCTGCCGGGCGAGATGAAAGCGCAGCGACAGCGCGTGCAGGTGGCGGAACACCTCGAGCGCGATCGTGCGCACCGCGCGCTGCGTGACCTTGGCGAACAGGAATTCGCGCAGCTCCGTGAACGCCGTCGTCGACAGGCGGAGCAACCCGTAGGCGGCCAGCAGCGCGAGCGGGACCGCGAGCGCCGCGGTCCTCGTGTCCAGGCTGTCGACGATCTGCTTCAACAGGAGCGGCACGCCGATGTTCGCGACCTTTGCCGCGACTAGCGCCGCCAACGCGACGACGACGCGGCTCTTGTACGCCCACAGGTAGGGGAGCAGCGTGCCGATGACTCGCCAATCGCCCCCGCGGGTGGGGCCGGGAAGCGGCAGTGACGAGGAAAAGTGTCGACGCATCGGAAAATGCCGGGGAGAGATGACGCTTTCGCGCACCGCCGGAGCCGGAGGCCTTCCGCGGCGAGAGGTCATCTGCCCGCGATTCTAGCAGGCCGATGCCGCACCCATCCTGTCGCGCCGCCACGCGGCGACGACGGATCGTGCATCCGGGCGCCGAGCCTGCCCTCCCCGCTTCGCGGCGGTCAAGTCTCCGCGCGTCCCTGCCGGCGCCACGAACCCGGCTTGCGGCGGGAGCCGCGAAACCACTCGTTGCCGCCGTAGCCCAGGACGCCCATGCCCACGCGGACGATGCCGTACGCCATCCAGACCAGCCCCTTGTACAACCGCGGCCGGAGCACCCAGTGCTGCGGCCGCACGCGTCGCGCGCCGTCTTCGATCATCTGCCGCAGTTCGCCGCGCAACTGGCTGGAGAAATCGGGATCGCGGACGAACACGTTCGCCTCGCGCGCCATCAGCAGGCTGTACGGGTCGATGTTGGACGAACCGACGGTCGCCCAGTTGTCGTCGACCAGCGCGACCTTCGCGTGCAGGAACGACTGGTGATACTCCTGGATGGTGACGCCCGACGACAGCAGTTGTCCGTACAGCGCGCGCGTCGCGTAGTGCAGCAGCAGGTACTCGACGCGACCCTGGAGCAGCAATGTCACCTTGACGCCGCGCCGGGCGGCTGCGATCAGCGCGCGACGGAAGCGGATCCCGGGAAAGAAGTACGAATTGGCGATCAGGATCTCGTGCTTGGCGGTGCGGATCGCCGCGAGGTACGCCCGCTCGATGTCGCGCCGGTGGCGCAGGTTGTCGCGGATGAGGAACTTGGCCGTCTGCGCGCCCGCCCGCTGCGCCCGCCGCGGCGAGGGAAAGAGCGGCACCACGTTGCGTTGGTAGTGCACGAGCTCGTTGATCGCCCAGACCCGCTGCATCGAGCGCACGATGGGCACGAGCAGCGGGCCCTCGATGCGCAGCGCGAAGTCGACGCGCGGCGGCTTCTGTCCGGGCGTGTTGACGTCGTCGATGATGTTGATGCCGCCGACGAAGGCGATCCGGCCGTCGACGTGGCAGAGTTTGCGGTGGAGCCGGCGCAACCGGTTCGAGCGGAACTGCCAGGGCGCGACCTCGGGCCGGTACCTCTGCAGCGTCACGCCGCCGCGCACGAGGTCGCCTTCGATCGCCGCCGTCATGTAGTGCCGCGCACCCCAGCCGTCGACCAGCACGCGCACCTCGACGCCCCGCTGCGCCGCGCGGACGAGCGCGGCCGTGATGATCCGCCCGACGTCGTCGTCCGCGTAGATGTAGGTCTCGAGCCAGACCTCGCGTTCGGCGCTGTCGATCGCGTGCGCCAGCGCGGGGAAGTACTCGCCACCGCTCCTCAACAAGGTCACGCGGTTGCCCGGCAGGAACCGGTTTATCGAGGCTTCCACGTCGTGTCGAAGGTGGCGGCCAGCGCCGCGTGGTCGGAAATCCGGCCCGACGGAAACGCGTAGTGGACGTGTGCATCGACGATGGAAAGGCCGCGCGCGTATATCCGGTCGAGGCGGAAGACCGGCATCACCGACGGAAACGTGCGCGCGGGCCTTCCACGCACCGCCTCGAAAACCTCGATGACGCCGAGTTCCTCGACGAGCAGCCGGTTCGCCTTGTGCCGCCAGTCGTTGAAATCGCCGGCGATGACGAGCGGCGCGCCCATCGGCACGGTCGCCCGGATGCGTTCGCAAAGCGCGCGAAGCTGCCACTGCCGTCCGCGCTCGAAGAGCCCCAGGTGGACGTTGAGGCAATGGAGGGTGGGCCCGGACGCGCCGAGCTTGATCGCGCAATGGAGCATGCCTCGGCTTTCGAACGAATGCGCCGAGATGTCCAGGTTCTCCTGCGAGACGATCGCGAACCGCGACAGCACCGCGTTGCCGTGATGCCCGTGGTGGGAGACCGAGTTCTTGCCGTACGCGACCTCGCGCCAGACGGTGTCGGCGATGAACTCGTGCTGCGGCTTCAAAGGCCAGTCGACGTGCCGCGCCGCGTGGCCCCGGTGCACACCTACGACTTCCTGCAGGAACAGGATGTCCACGGAAAGCCCGTGCAGCCGCTCGCGCAGCTCGTGGATCACCATTCGCCGGTTGAGCTGCGTGAAGCCCTTGTGGATGTTGTAGGTCGCGACGGTAAAGCGCATGGCATCGGGAATCGCGGTGGTCCCGTGATGTTAACGGGTTCCACGGCGGCGCGCCCGGCCGCAACATCGTCGCGATGCCGGACGGACGCCGCGACGGGCGGGCCGATCGCCGGGCGCGGACGGCCGGGCTCCGCGGGGGATCTTCGACGAGGGCGGAGGAGCGGGCGAATTCGCGGCCGCCCGTGGCGGCAGACGGCGGCGAATCGCGTCCTGGCTAGTGGACGGCCTGCTCGGCACCGTGGCCGACCAGATTCCTCTCGACGACCAGCGCGATTCCGATGGTAACGCACATGGTCAGGAATGCGATCCACGCATAAGGCCAAAGCAACGGCATCCCGACCAGGATGAGCCCGTCGTTTCCGCCGGGAATCAACAGGCTGCCCCAGCCCATCAACACCCCGCCCGAGAAGCATTTGAGCACCTGCGCCAGCGAGACGCGGGTGCTGCGAAACCGGCCGGCCGTAAAGCCGCCGAGCATCGCTCCGGCGAACAGGGCGAGCAGCAGCAGGCTGCGAGCAAGCAGGTCGGCGGCCATGCCGCGCGCCAATTCGGCCAGCACATCGGTGTAGGCCCACGCACCGACCAGCAACAGCATGACGACGAACGTGACGCCGATCACCGTCGTCGCGGCGTGAGGTGACCAGACGCGCGTGGCAAGCCCCGTTCCGATGCGGCGAAGCATCGTATTCGCGGACCCGTCCGCGCGGGCCGCAGCGAGCGGCCGTCCGAGACGCCACAACATGTATGCGGCGAAGAGCCACGCACCCCATGACGACGCTTGCAGCACCGGCGAGTCGTAGGGCAGTTTCTGCTGCGGGGGAATCGAAAACACCTGCGAGTAAGTGATGCATCCCGCATAGAACCCGATCGGTGTGGCGACGTACGCCCACTCGCCCGATCCCAGCCGCGCGATGGCGCCGAAGACGCAGGCCTTGTTGACATAGGCACCCAGGCCCAGCAATCCGCCACCGAGCAGCGTCACATAAGTCACCGCGAAACCGCCCGGCATTTTCCCCAGCATCTGCAACGACTGGGCGATCAGCAGGCCGCCGACCACCCACAGCGAGGCTTCGACCATGCTGGCCAGGCGCTTGATGCTGCGTTTGCGGACGAGCTCATCCATCGCGGCGACGGTACAGGTCGCCCCGCGCTGAATCGCGTAGCCCATGAGGCCCGCACTGATCGCCGCCACCACGAACGCGGCACTCGCCAGCATGATCGACATGGAAAACCTCGGCGTTGCCTGCAGGATCGAGACGACAGGCGGCGCGCGTTCGTCCCCGCGGTCGCGGGGACGTCGGCGCCTGGTTCGGAACTTTGCAAGCGACTCAGGATTCCGCTCGCACCTACATCATCGGCATCATCGAGTCGGGCATCTTGTCGTTGACGATGTCGGCGATCGTCAGCACGACGGTCTCCCTGCCCTCGTTCTTCCACCAGTGCTTGAGGCCGTTGGATTCGCGGCCGATCTCACCCGCCCTGTGCAGGATCGGCACCAGGCACTGGCTGCTGTATTCGAAAATCTGGCCCTGGTTGACCATGATCAGCGCCGGGCGATCGGCGTGCGTGTGCAGCGGCACGACGCCTCCGGGCGCGATTTCCATGTGCCGGTAGCGGAGCCCCCGCAGGGGCAGGTTGACCGACTCCTTCGAGAGGTCGATCGACGAGAGCTCCCTCTCGGTCACGCCCGCCGGTGCGGAGGCGGCGCCGGCCAGCGGATTGGCGCCGACTTTGTCCTTCGGGCATTCCCCGGCGAGCGCCGGTGCCGCGGCAGCGAGGGACAAGAGGGCTGCGAGCAGGACGGATTGGGCGGCGCCGGCGCGGCTGCGATTCGATTTCGACATGAGAGTTTCTCCTTCTTGGGTTGGACGACGACAGGATTGCAGCGTCGCTGCGTTGTGAGACCGATGGAAACGCTCGATGTCCGGAAGCGAATCGCATCGAAAAATCGGCGACGGGTCGCCTGCAAAATAGTCGGGCTCGCGATGATTTGCTTACGCCGCTAGGCCGCCCCGCAGGACGGTGAGCAGATTCGCCGCGACCTGGCGCGCCTCGCGCACCGCGAACTGCGCCGTCGCGGCGCGAACCTTTCATCGCGCGCATTGATGACGAGCGCGCAATCGCCGATGGTCGTGTAGCTTCCTTCGCTGATCAGAACCAGTTCATACTCTTGCGGCAACCGGCCGCCGAGCGCACGCGCGAGCGTGGTGCCGGCAAAGCCGCCACCGACGATGACGATGGACTTGGCGTGGTTCATGAGCGACGACCCTCCTGGGCAGGAATGTCCGGCGGAAATGTCCTGGGCGAGTCCGCGGGCAGCGGCGGCGATCGGCCATCCGCGTTGGTCGGCGTGTGCATCGCGCACTTACACGGCGGCCGCGGTAAGGATTCGGCGGCGACCGATGACTAACCCCTCGATAGGGGCCGCCACACCCTCACGAACGGGTCCGGCAGGCGTGCCTTCCGGCAACCCCGTGCTCGGTTTCGGCGTGGACGCGCCCCCGACCCATCGACGCATTCTTCCGGGAGTCTCACATGTCCAACAGAAAGACAGCGCTGGTCACGGGATCGACCAGCGGCATCGGCCTCGGTATCGCCACGGCGCTCGCCGCGCGCGGCGCCAATGTCATCCTGAACGGCTTCGGTGACGCCGCCGACATCGAGAAACAGCGGACGAAGCTGGCCGCGGATCATGCGGTCGAGGTGCGCTACGACGGCGCCGACCTGTCGCAGCAGGATGCCATCGAAACGATGATGGGCAAGGCAATCGCGGAATTCGGCGCGGTCGACATCCTGGTCAACAACGCGGGCATCCAGTTCGTCGCGCCGATCGACGAATTCCCGGTCGCCAAATGGAACGCGATCATCGCGCTCAATCTGACGGCGTCCTTCCACTCGATCCGCCTTGCGCTGCCGGCGATGAAGGCCAGGAAGTGGGGCCGGATCATCAATATCGCCTCGGCGCACGCACTGGTCGCGAGCCCGTACAAGTCGGCGTACGTCGCGGCGAAACACGGCATCGCGGGACTCACCAAGACCGTCGCGCTCGAAGTGGCGACGCAGGGCATCACGATGAACGCGATCTGTCCGGGCTACGTGTGGACGCCGCTCGTCGAGAAGCAGATTCCCGACACTGCGAAGGCGCGGGGACTGACCGAGGCGCAGGTCATCAATGACGTGCTGCTCCACGCCCAGCCCACCAGACGGTTCGTGCAGGTCTCCGAAGTGGCGGCGCTCGCCGCGTTTCTGGCGAGCGACGAAGCCGCATCGATCACTGGTGCGATCATCCCCATCGATGGCGGCTGGACCGCGCAGTAGGCAGGAGCCTGGCTGAAGCCGCAGACGAATGCCGGATGTCTGCGCGACGGCCGGTGACAACGAGGTGAATACCATGGCTGCGACGAAGACGAGATCCCGCAAGGCCCGCGGCAACGGTTCCGCGCAGGCGCCTGTCCGGCCGGACCTTCCCGGCCAGGTCGTGCTGGTGCTGCAAGGCGGCGGGGCGCTGGGCGCCTACCAGGGCGGCGTCTACGAGGCGCTGCACGAGGCGGGCATCGAGCCCGGCTGGGTGATCGGCACGTCGATCGGCGCGATCAACGCCGCGCTGATCGCCGGCAACGCGCCGGAAAACCGGATCGAACGGCTGCGCGACTTCTGGGCGCGCGTCGAGCAGGGATCGAGCGACGACCCGCTGCACTTCTGGACCGGGCTGTCCAATATCATGGCCAACCGGACCACGATGACGCGCGGCATCCCGGCCTTCTTCACGCCGAATCCGATCGCGTGGATCAATTCGCACACGCCGCTCGGCATCGAGAACGCCGCGTACTACACGACGGCGCCGCTGCGCGAGACGCTGTCCGAGCTCGTCGATCTCGACCATTGCGCGGAGCACCAGATCAGGCTGACGGTCGGCGCCGTCAACGCACGCAACGGCGAGATGCGCTATTTCGACAGCCGCGACGAACCCGTGGGAATCGATCACGTGCTCGCGTCGGGCGCGCTGCCGCCGGCCTTCCCGGCCGTGCGCATCGACGGCGATCCGTACTGGGATGGCGGCATCTACTCCAACACTCCGATCGAAGCCGTGCTCGACGACAAGCCGCGCCGCGATTCGGTGATCTTCACGGTCCACATGTGGAACCCCGACGGGCCGGAGCCGGAGTCGATGTGGGAGGTCATGGGCCGCCAGAAGGACATCCAGTACGCGAGCCGCGCGACGAGCCACATCGCGCGGCAGCAGCAGATCCACCACCTGCGCCATATCATCCGCGAGTTGTCGAAGGAGCTGTCGGAGAAGGCGCGCAATTCGCCGAAAGCGAAGGAGCTCGCGTCGTGGGGCTGCGGCACCACGATGCACGTCGCGCGGCTGGTTGCCTCAAAGCTCGAGGGCGAGGATCATACGAAGGACATCGACTTCACGCCCGGCGGCATCCGTGCACGCTGGCAGGCCGGCTACGCCGACACCAGGCGGATGGTGGAGCGCGCGCCGTGGACCGCGCCGGTCGATCCGATGGACGGCGTGGTGATCCATGACCTCGAGACGAGGGGGAGGCAACGTGGCGGCGGCGACCCTAACAAGGGCAACACGATCCGATAGCCCCGCCCGTGCCGCCGGGGCGCGCGGATGACCGAGCGTTTCGATGCGATCGTCATCGGCACCGGGCAGGCGGGACCCGCGCTCGCCGTCCGGCTCGCGGCTTCGGGCCGCAAGACGGCGATCCTCGAACGCAAGCGCATCGGCGGCACCTGCGTCAATGTCGGCTGCATCCCGACCAAGACTCTGATCGCCAGTGCGCGCGCCGCACACGTCGCGCGTCGAAGCCGCGATTTCGGCGTCGTGATCGACGGCCCGGTCAGCGTCGACATGGCCCGCGTGAAGGCGCGCAAGGACGAGATCGTCGCGCAATCGAACCGCGGGGTCACGAACTGGCTGCGCAACGCGCCGAACGTCAACCTGATCGAGGGTCACGGCCGCTTCGAAGGTCCGCACACGATCGGCGTGAATGGCCGGTTGCTCGAAGCCCCCGAGATTTTCATCAACACCGGCGGGCGCCCGACCGTGCCCGGCTCGCTGGGACTCGACGGCGTCCCGTACCTGACGAGCACCGGCATGATGGACATCGATTTCCTGCCCGAACACCTGATCGTGATCGGCGGAAGCTACATCGGGCTCGAATTCGCGCAGATGTACCGCCGCTTCGGCAGCCAGGTCACCGTGATCGAAATGGCGCCACGGCTGGTTGCGCGCGAGGACGCGGAAGTCTCGGATGCGATCAGGACGATGCTCGAAGGCGAGGGCATCGCCTTCCGGCTCAACGCCCAGTGTCTTGGCGTGGCCAAGCGCGATGACCGGATCGCCGTCCACGTGAGTTGCGAGCAGGAGCCCCGCGATATCGCCGGATCGCACGTGCTGCTGGCCGTGGGACGCGAGCCCAACACGCGGGACCTCGGGCTGGCGCAGGCCGGGGTCGCCACCAACGCCCGCGGTTACATCGAGGTCGACGACGAGCTGCGCACGAGCGCTCCGGGCATCTGGGCGCTGGGAGACGTCAACGGTCGCGGCGCCTTTACCCACACCGCGTACAACGACTACGAAATCGTGGCGGCCAACCTTCTCGACAACGATCGTCGCCGCGTCTCGGACCGGATTCCGGTGTACGCGCTGTTCACCGACCCGCCACTGGCGCGCGCGGGCATGACCGAGCGCGAGGTCCGGGCGTCCGGGCGACCGGCGCTCGCCGGCAAGATGATGATGGCGCGTGTCGGGCGCGCGCGGGAGCGTTCCGAAACGCAGGGCTTCATGCAGGTGCTGGTCGACGCCGAAACGAAGAAGATTCTCGGCGCCGCGTTGCTCGGCATCGAGGCCGACGAGGCGATCCACTGCATCATCGACGTGATGGCCAGCGGCCAACCCTACACGGCGATCAGCCGGACGGTGCACATCCATCCGACGGTGGCCGAACTCATTCCCACGCTCCTGGGAAACCTCGCGCCGCTGCAATAGATCTTCGGTCCGCCGGCGCGGACCCCTGCCCGACCGCGGGGAAGGCCTTGCAGTACCCGTCACGGGCGTGCCGGATACAGCGCTATCATTTCGGCGTACGCCACCTCGACGAAAAACGTTTCGGCGTCGTCGCGGGTCACGCGATAGCGGAGTTCGGTTTCGGTTCTGAGGTTCGTATCCGCCTCGGGTCCCGGTGCCTCGACGACGACCCGGGCAAGGCACGCCAGCCGGCCGGTCGTCGCATCCCATTCGATCAATTTCGTCGCGCGCGGCGTGACCCGGGTCGCCTTGGTCAGCGCGGCCCGCTTCGCCGCGTCGAACGACACCGGATACGCGTCCGCGGCAACGCGCAGCACGCGCTCGCGGACCATCGACGACAGCGTGCCGATGACCGGGTCCGCCCCGCATTCGAGCTTCTGTTCGCCGCAGGAACAAAGGCACCCGGACACCAGGATCATCGCGATACCGTTCGCCCGGCGCATGGTCTTCTCCTTCGCGGGCGCCCATGGCGACCGCCCGCTGGAACGGATGACTTCCTATCGAGCGCCCGCCCGCTCCGGGAGCCGGTAGTCCCTGAACATCTCGCGCAGCTTCGTCTTCAGTAGCTTGCCGGTCGCGGTGTGCGGCAGCTCGTCGACGAACACGACATCGTCGGGAATCCACCACCTCGCGACCTTGCCCTCGAGGAATTTCAGCACGTCATCGCGCGTGAGGTCCGGGCCCGGCTTCCTGACCACGATCAGCACCGGACGCTCCTGCCATTTCGCGTGCGCGATGCCGATTACCGCCGCCTCCGCGATCGCCGGATGCCCCATCGCCGCGTTTTCGAGCTCGATCGACGAGATCCACTCGCCGCCCGACTTGATGACGTCCTTCGACCGATCGGTGATCTGCATGTAGCCGTCCGGGTCGATCGTCGCCACGTCGCCGGTATCGAAGAAGCCGTCGGCATCGAGGATCTGGCCGCCATCGCCTTTGAAATAGCCGCTCGTGATCCAAGGGCCTCGCACCATCAGGTGGCCAAAGGCGGCGCCGTCGTTGGGCAGCCGGCGGCCCTCGTCGTCGTTGATCTTCATCTCGACGCCGTACAGCGGCCGGCCCTGCTTGGCCTGCAGGTCGAGCCTCGCCGAGAGGTCGCGGCCCTGGTGCTTCGGCAACAGGTTGCAGACGGTGCCGAGCGGCGACATTTCCGTCATTCCCCAGGCATGGACAACGAATGCGCCGAACTTCGTCTCGAACTTCTCGCTCATCGCGCGGGGCGCCGCGGAGCCGCCGATGACGACGCGCTTCAACGCCAGGTCGCGCTTCGGATCCACGCCCGCCGCGTCGACGTGCTGGAATAGCATCAGCCAGACGGTGGGTACGCCCAGCGCGAGGGTCACCCGTTCGTCCTTCATCAGCTCGTAGACGCTCTTGCCGTCGAGGCCCGGCCCCGGCATCACGAGCTTGGCCCCGGACATCGCGCCGGCGTAGGGCATGCCCCAGGCGTTGACGTGGAACATCGGGACCACGAGCAGCACCGACTCGACACCGGAAAGGCCGAGACCGTCGGTCATGCACGCCGCGTACGAATGCAGGACCGTCGAGCGGTGGGAGTAGAGAACTCCCTTCGGGTTGCCCGTCGTGCCCGACGTGTAGCAGAGCGAGGACGCCGTGCGCTCGTCGAACACCGGCCACTCGTAATCGCTCGATTGGGCGCCGACAAGCTCCTCGTAGCAGATCAGGTTGGACACGCTGCTTGCCGGCATGTGCGCGCGGTCGGTCATCGCGACGAAACCCCGGACCGATTTCATCATCGGCCCGAGCTTCTCGATCAACGGCGCGAACGTGAGGTCGAAAAACAGATACTGATCCTCCGCATGGTTGGCGATGAACGTGATCTGCTCGGCGAACAGGCGCGGATTGATCGTGTGCAGCACCGCACCGGCGCCCGACACGCCGTAGTACAGCTCCATGTGCCGGTACCCGTTCCACGCCAGGGTCGCGATGCGGTCGCCCGGATTGATTCCAAGCGCGGTCAGCGCGTTCGCAACCTGCTTAGACCGGCGATGGATGTCGCCGTACGTGCAGCGGTGCACCGGTCCTTCGACGGTGCGCGATACGATCTCCGCGCCGGGGTGGAAGGCATTGGCGTGATCGATCAGCGACGAGATCAGCAGCGGCCGGTCCTGCATCAGTCCGTGCATGGCGCCCCTCCCCGGGAACCGTGTTCGTTCTTGGCCAACGCGTCAACGCCGGTCGAGCGATCGCAGCCGGCCGAGTATCCCGGCCTCCTCGGCCGCGGAGAAACCGAACGTGTAGAGATTGCGCGCCGTCGCCGCTCGCGTGCCCTTGCCCGCGTGCCGATGCAGATTTTCGCCGATGTCGCGAAAGGGCACGCCCATCAGCACCGCGGGCGCGCCGACACGCGGATTGTGCCGCTCGGCCCCGATCACCTTGAACCCGAGCGTTCGCCGGTAGAAGCCGACGTGCCGGGGATTCACTTCGATGACGACGAAGTTGAAGTTGCGCAGCTCCTGCGCAAACAGGAACACCGTGTGGAACAGTCCCGCGAGCACCGGCTGCGAGACGCGAGTCGTGTCGACGGCGAGGCGGATGAATTCGCAGATCCTTCGCCCTTCGCGGCGAAGCGCATCGGTCTCCGCGCGGTAGAGCTCGTCGG
>JANMBN010000102.1:0-1853 GCA_031360485.1 Betaproteobacteria bacterium
GCGCGTCTCGATGCGGGGTTGGGCAGCGCCGATTGAATCCTGTAGAATAGGGATTTCCGGAACCTGTCGCCCATGCCCAAGTTCGTGTTCGTCACCGGCGGCGTCGTTTCCTCCCTGGGGAAGGGCATCGCCGCCGCGTCGCTGGCGGCAATCCTCGCCTCCCGCGGCGTCCGCGTCACCCACCTCAAGCTCGACCCCTACATCAACGTCGATCCTGGAACGATGAGTCCGTTCCAGCACGGCGAGGTGTTCGTCACCGAGGACGGAGCCGAGACCGATCTCGACCTCGGCCATTACGAGCGCTTCACCGACGTGAAGATGGGCCGGCGCAACAATTTCACCACGGGCCAGATCTACGAGAGCGTGATCCGCAAGGAACGCCGCGGTGATTACCTCGGCGGCACCGTCCAGGTGATCCCGCACATCACCGACGAAATCAAGAACTGGATTGCCGCCGGCGCCGGCGACGCCGAGGTCGCGGTGGTCGAGGTCGGCGGCACCGTCGGCGACATCGAATCGCTGCCGTTCCTCGAGGCCATCCGGCAGATGGGGATAACGCTCGGTCGCGACAACGTCTGCTACATCCATCTCACGCTGGTGCCCTACATCGCGGCGGCCGGCGAGATGAAGACCAAGCCGACACAGCACTCGGTGAAGGAGCTGCGCGAGATCGGCATCCAGCCCGACGTCGTGCTGTGCCGCGCCGACCGGCCGCTGCTCGACGGCGACCGGCGCAAGATCTCGCTCTTCACCAACGTGCCGCCGGAAGCCGTGATCCCGGCGCTCGACACCGATTCGATCTACAAGATTCCCGGCGCACTGCACGCCGAAGGGCTCGACGCCATCGTGTGCAAGAAACTCCAGATGGCGCCGCCGCCGGCGAACCTCGCGACATGGAACAAGCTGGTGGAGGCCCTCGAGCATCCCGAGCACGCCGTGCACATCGCCATGGTCGGTAAATACGTCGACCTGACCGAATCGTACAAGTCGCTGTCCGAAGCGCTGATCCACGCGGGCATCCACACGCGAAGCAAGGTGCACATCCACTACGTCGATTCCGAAGCCGTCGAGCGCGAGGGCACCGACTGCCTTTCCGCGATGGATGCGATCCTTGTTCCCGGTGGATTTGGCAAGCGCGGCGTCGAGGGCAAGATCAGGGCGATCCGCTACGCGCGGGAGAACGGGGTTCCTTACCTGGGAATCTGTCTCGGCATGCAGCTTGCGGTCATCGAATACGCGCGCCACATGGCGGGGCTCGACGGCGCCAACAGCACGGAATTCGACCCCGAGACGCCGCACCCGGTCGTCGCGCTGATCGCGGAGTGGCAGAACCGCGACGGGTCGATCGAGCGGCGCGGCGCGGATTCGGACCTCGGAGGCACGATGCGCCTCGGTGGTCAGCCATGCGAGGTTCTGCCCGGCTCGCTCGCGCACCGGATCTACGGGTCGACGACGGTCTCGGAGCGTCATCGTCACCGCTATGAGGTCAACAATCATTACCTGCCGCGCCTCGAGGGGGCGGGCCTCGGCGTGGGGGCGCGCGCAAGGAGCGAGACCGCCGGCGACCTCTGCGAGATGATCGAGTTGCCCGGGCACCCGTGGTTTTTCGGCTGCCAGTTTCACCCCGAGTTCACCTCCAATCCGCGCCGCGGCCATCCGCTGTTCATCGGATTCGTCCGCGCCGCCCTCGAGCGACTGGGGGGAGCGCAGGGCAACGGCGCGAGCGACGCCGTCGCCGAACTGGTCGCGTCGATCTGACGCGCGTGGCGCGATGAGGCTGTGCGGCTTCGACGTCGGTCTCGATTGGCCGCTGTTCCTGATAGCCGGGCCCTGCGTCGTCGAATCGCGGCAAC
>JANMBN010000381.1:0-4915 GCA_031360485.1 Betaproteobacteria bacterium
GCTGTCGTCGTTGTACGGCTTCTGCCTGTTGTTGTCGTCCGACAGCTTCCTGACGCTGTTCCTCGGGCTCGAGCTGATGTCGCTACCGGTGTACGTGCTGGTGCTGCTCGCCTTCCAGCGTCCGGAAAGCCCGGAGGCGGGACTCAAGTACCTGGTGCTGGGCGGCACCGCGACCGCGCTGTTCCTGATGGGCGTATCGTTTCTTTATGGCGGGACCGCCTCGCTGGCGCTGCCGGCGTTCGCGTCGGCGCTCGGCGCGAAGGACACCATGGCGATGGCCGCGGTCGTGCTCATCGTGATCGCGTTCTTCCTCAAGGCGGCGGTCGTCCCGTTCCACGCCTGGGCGCCGGATGCGTACGAAGGCGCGAGCGTCACCGTGACGGCGTACATGGCGACGATCATCAAGGCCGGCGTGGTGCTCGCCGCGCTGCGCCTTTTCGGCACGACGCGGGTGTCGGGCACGATGGTCGACCTCATCGCGATCCTGCCGCTGGTGTCGATCGTCTGGGGCAACCTGGCCGCGATACGGCAGACGAGCTTCCGCCGCATGATCGCCTACTCGTCGATCGCCCACGCCGGATACCTTTTCTACGCGTTCCTGGGCGAGGGAGCGGGCCGCTTGCAGGCCGTGGTCTTCTACCTTGTGGCCTACGGGCTCATGAATCTGCTCGCGTTCGCATCGATCCCGAAGGGCACTGACGACGCATCGCGAGATCGCCTGGACAACTGGCGAGGCCTCTTCCATCGCGACCCCTATGGCGCCTTGATGATCGCCATCGCGATGCTCTCGCTCGCCGGCATTCCTCCGTTCCCGGGCTTCGTCGCCAAGTTCCTCATCTTCAAGAACGTGATGGCCGCCGGTTATACGACGTACGCGGTGCTCGGCCTCGTCGGCAGCTATCTCGGGATCTACTTCTACCTGCGCGTGATCCAGCACATGTTCATGAGCCCGGAAGATGCGGGCAGCGTCCGCGCGACCCCCGGCGGCGCCGCGCTCGTCGCGAGCGTCGTCTGCCTCGTCCCGGTGGTCCTGATTTCCGTGTTCCCCGGCTGGGTCTTCGGACGGTTCTGAACGGAGCCTCCGCGCCGCGCGGCGCGACAGGCGGCCGCGCAGTCAGCGAAGCCCGCGCGCGACTCGACCTCTGGCAACAAGACGAAAGCCCCCGCGGGGCCCTTCCTCGTCGGTAACGCTCGCTCGCCGCAACCTTGCCGCTACGGCAACGCGTTCAGGTCCCCGCTCTTTTCGCCACCGGCGAGTACATATCGAGCACCTGCAGCCGAGTCGCCTGCAGCCGCTCGGACACCACGCCCAGCATCCGGTACATCAGCGCGAAGCCGAACCCCTTGTCGTCGCGGCACGCGGCGAGGAGCTCCTCCCCGTTGAACGCCAGCGCATCGACCGGCTGCAGCGCCCGCGCCTGGAAATGCTTGCCGCGCCCCATCAGGATCGCCGACCAGCCGAGCTCGTCGCCGGCGTGCAGCGTCTGCACGCGAAACGTGTGTCCGGGCGCCTCGATCTCGAGCGCGACCCGCCCCTCCACGATCAGATAGAAATCGTGGCATTCGTCGCCCTCGTGGAAGATGACCTGATCGCGATCGAAATGCGTTTCCTTGGCCAGCGTCGAGAGCCTCTCGATGTGCTGCGGCTGGAATTCCTCGACAAAGGGATGCTTCTGAAGCACGGCCACGAGCGTTTCTCTCGTCATCTCACACCTTCCTTTCGCACAGGGCAGTCCGGGTCCGGTCCGGGGTTCACCGCGTCGCAGGCGCCAGAGTATCAGCGGATAAGCGAGAAAACTTTGCTCCGGCTCAACCGCAGGGCTCGCGGGGGCGACGAATGCCGCGGCGGAAATCCTCGGATCGCGCACAAGGGGTTCCTGCCGCCGGGCTCCCGGCCGGACGAATCCTGTGGGCAACCGGTCGATGGGCCGCGGGTCGCGACGGCGGGCGGCGCTACAATGCGCGCTGACCGCGCGTGCCGCGGACGGCCCGTGCCCCTTCCTGCGGAGATGACCCATGAAACGTCGTTCCGGACCGGCAACCCCCGACAAGGCCTTCCGCGTCCACTTCGCCGCAGTCTTAGCCGCCGTTCTCGCGATGCCCGCGGCTGCGGACACGGTCACCGTCATCACGTCATTCCCCAAGGAGCTGACGGCCGCCTACAAGAAGGGCTTCGAGGCGAAATACTGGGACGACAAGCTCGAGATCCTCAACAAGAATACCGCAGCGGGCATCGCGTTCGTCCGCGAGCAGCCGGCCGGCAGCCGGCCGGAGGTCTTCTGGGCATCGGCGCCGGACGCTTTCGAGGTGCTGGCGGCGGCGAAGCTGCTGCAGAAGACCGATGCGCAGAATCCCGCGGTGCCCGCCAGGATCGGCAACTATCCGATCAACGATCCGGAGGGCTTCTACTTCGGGCAGGCGCTCGCGGGCTACGGGATCATGTGGAACACGCGCTACCTCGCGGCGAACAAGCTGCCGGAGCCGAAGGAGTGGGCCGATCTCGCGAACCCGGTCTATCACGGCCACGTCGCGATCTCGAGCCCGTCGCGATCGGGCACGACGCACTTGACCGTCGAGACGATCCTCCAGGGCGAAGGCTGGGCGAAGGGTTGGGGGCAACTCCTCGCGATCGCCGGCAACTGCGCGGCGATCACCGAGCGGAGCTTCGGCGTGCCCGACGGTGTGGCGAGCGGTCAGTTCGGACTCGGGCTCGTGATCGATTTCTTCGGCCTCGCCGCGAAGAATTCCGGACTCCCCGTGGAGTTCGTCTATCCCTCCGTCACATCGATCGTGCCGGCGAACATCGCGCTCGTCGCCGGCTCCAAGGCGCCCGAAGCCGGGAAGCGGTTCATCCAGTACACGCTGTCCGATGAAGGTCAGGCGTTGCTGCTCGACAAGCAGATCAGCCGCTTGCCGGTGCTGCCTGCGACCTATGCGAAGGCGCCGCCCGGATACCCGAACCCCTTCTCCGGGAAGATCCAGGCCAAGGTCAACTTCGATTCCAACCTGTCCGAATCGAGGTATTACGTCGTGGTCGCGCTGTTCGACCAGCTGATCACGTTCCGCCACAAGGAGCTCGCCGCTGCGGCGAAGGCGATCCACGAGGCGCAGAAGCGGCTCGGTTCGCGGGCGAGCCCGCAGCTCGACGAAGCGCGGCGGCTGGTGTTCACGCCGCCGGTCGACGACAGGCAGGCGGGCGACGCGTCGCTGCTCGCCGCGTTCCGCGCGGACAAGAAGGACGCCGACGCATCGAAGCGCCGCGCGCAAATCGAAGAGGACTGGGCGTCGAAAGCCAAGGCCAACTACGCGAAGGCCACCGAACTCGCCAGCGCCGTGAAGTGAAGCCGGCCGGCGGCGGTGGCGCGTGGCTGCTGGCGCTTCCCGTCGCCACGTTCATCATCGTCTTTCTCGCGTGGCCCGTCGCGACGGTGCTCTACACGGCGTTCGCCGACGGCCAGGGCGGCCTCACCACCGGGCACATCAGCGCATTCCTGTCGATCTCGCTGATGCGCGAGGCGTTCGTCAACAGCGTGGTCGTGGCAATCGGATCCGTTGCATTCGCGACCCTCATCGCCGTTCCGCTCGCCTATTTCACGGCGCGCTTCGAATTCCGCGGCGCCGCGCTGGTGCAGACGCTGGGGGTGCTGCCGCTCGTGATGCCGCCGTTCGTCGGCGCCGTGGCGCTGCAACTCCTGTTCGGCCGCAACGGTTCGATCAATCTCCTGCTGGGCGAGGCCTTCGGAATCCGGATACCGTTCATGGAAGGCCTGAACGGGGTCATCTTCGTCGAGGGCCTGCACTACTTCCCGTTCATCCTCCTGAATCTGGTCGCCGCGCTCGGAAACATCGACGGCGCGATGGAGGAAGCCGCGCAGAACATGGGCAGTCATGGCTTCCGCCTGTTCCGCCGCGTCGTGTTCCCGCTCGCCGCGCCGGGATTCGTCGCGGGCGCCGCGCTGGTGTTCGTCAAGGTGTTCGACGATCTCGGCACGCCGCTCGTCCTCAACGTCACCAACATGCTTGCGCCGCAGGCGTACCTGCGCATCACGTCCGTCGGGCTCGAGGATCCGATCGGCTACGTGATCGCGCTGGTCATGATCGTGTTCTCGATCGGCGCGCTCGCGCTGTCGGCGCAGATCACCAGGGGGCGCGACTACGCGACCTTGACGCGCGGCGGGACGGCATTGCGCAAGCGGCCGCTCACCGGGTGGAACGCGTTGCTGGCGTACGGGTGGGTGTTGCTCGTGCTGGCCCTCGTGCTCTCGCCGCACGCCGGCCTCCTGCTGCTGTCGCTCGCGAAGGTGTGGAGCTTCTCGGTGCTGCCGGACGGATACACGCTGCAGCATTTCGCGCTCGTCCTGACCGACTCCAGCCGCATGATCGGCAACACGCTGCTCTACTGCACGCTCGCGGCCGGCATCGACGTCGTCCTCGGCACCGCGATCGCGTACCTGTTGCTGCGCACCAAGCTGCCCGGCCGGCAATGGCTCGACTGGGGCGCCTCCGCGGCGCTGGCGATCCCCGGCATCGTGCTGGCGATCGGTTTTCTGCGGGCCTTCCGCGGTCTCGAGCTGCCCCTCGTCGGCGGCGCGCTGACGGCGAGCTGGATCGCGATCATGCTCGCCTACGCCGTCCGCCGGCTGCCGTACGCCGTCCGCTCGTGCGTCGCCGCGCTGCAACAGGTGCACGTCTCGCTGGAGGAGGCCGCGCAGAACCTGGGCGCCAACCGGCGGCGCACGGCGCGCCGCGTCGTGATTCCGCTGATGATGGGCGGCATCCTCGCCGGTTTCGTCACGAGTTTCATCACCGCCGCGGTCGAGCTCTCGGCGACGATCCTGCTCGCGACGACCGAATCGCAGGCGCCGCTGTCCTACGGCATCTACCTCTACAACCAGAGCATCGCGACGCGCGGGCC
>JANMBN010000397.1:0-5665 GCA_031360485.1 Betaproteobacteria bacterium
CGTTAGAATGGCGGCGCGGCATCTCTCCGCGCCCTGGTCTCTGCCGCCCGTGTCCGGTCCTCTTTCCCATCTCGTCGTTCTCGACCTCTCCCGCGTGCTGGCGGGGCCGTGGTGCACGCAGCTCCTCGCCGACCTGGGTGCAACGGTCATCAAGATCGAGCGGCCCGGCGGCGGCGACGACACGCGGGCCTGGGGTCCGCCCTACCTCGAGGATGCGACCGGGCGCGATACGAGCGAAGCGGCGTACTACCTGTCGTGCAACCGCGGGAAGCTGTCGGTCGCCGTCGATTTCACGATACCCGACGGGCAGGCGATCGTTCGCGGTCTCGCCCGCCAGGCCGACGTGCTCGTCGAGAACTTCAAGGTCGGCGGACTTGCGAAATACGGCCTCGATTACGCGAGCGCCGCCGCGCTGAACCCGCGGCTCGTCTACGCGTCGATCACCGGCTTCGGGCAGGATGGTCCGTACGCGGGCCGTGCCGGTTACGACTTCATCATCCAGGGCATGTCGGGATTCATGAGCGTCACCGGCGAGCGCGACGACGTCCCCGGCGGCGGCCCGCAGAAAGCGGGCATCGCGATCTCCGATCTGATGACCGGGATGTACGCGACGGTGGCGATCCAGGCCGCGCTCGCGCATCGCGAACGCACGGGGCAGGGGCAGCGGGTCGACCTCTCGCTTTTCGACTCGTCGGTGGCGATGATGTCGGTGATGAATCTCAACTACCTCGTCACCGGCAAGGCGCCGGGGCGCGCCGGCAACGCGCACCACAACATCGTCCCGTACCAGGTATTCGCCTGCGCGGACGGTCACGTGATCGTCGCCGTCGGCAACGACGGCCAGTTCGCGAAGTTCTGCGAGGCGGCGGGAAAGCCCGAATGGAGCTTTGACGCGCGCTTCGCGAAGAATGCCGACCGGGTGCGCAACCGCGGCGTCCTCGTGCCGCTCATCGCGGAGTCGATGCGCACGCGCACGCAGCACGCGTGGCTCGCCGCGCTCGAATCGCTCGGCGTTCCCTGCGGACCGATCAACCGGCTCGACCAGGTGTTCGCCGACCCGCAGATTGCCGCGCGCGGATTGCGGATGGATCTGCCGCATCCGCTCGCGGGGACGGTGCCGCAGGTCGGCACGCCGATCAAGTTCTCGGCGACCCGACCCACGTACGAGCGTCCGCCGCCGCTGCTCGGCGAGCACACCGCCGACGTGTTGCGCGATCGGCTTCACATGACTGACGCGGCGATCGGTCTGCTTGCGGGACGCGGCGTGATCCAGCTGGGCCCGTGACGCGGCATCGGGCATTCTGGATCGCCTACGCCGCGCTCGCGGCGATTGCGCTAGCCGTCGCGTGGTGGCTGTTCCCGCTCGCGATTCCGCTCGTCAACCTCGACATCAAGCTTTCCCGGATCGACGCGCTGGCGAAGGCCGGGATGATTGCGGAAAAGCTGAACCTGGCGCCCGACGGCGCGCAGCGCGCGGCGCGGTTTTCCCATGATGGCGAGACGCAGAACTACATGGAGCTCGAGGGCGGGGGAAAGGCGGCTTTCGCGTCGCTGGTCACCGGCGGCATCTACGCTCCGTACTGGTGGGACGTGCGAATTTTCAAGCCGGGTGAAGTGAGCGAGGTCACGATCCGCTTCAAGCCGGACGGAACGTTGAACGGCTTCGCGCGCCGGGTGCCCGAAGCGTACGTGCGCGACGAGGGGACGAAGGCGCTCGATTTCGCGAGAGCGCGCGCGCTGGCCGAGGAGCGCGCGACCACGCCATGGCAGGTAGACCTCGCGCCATACCGGTTGCTCGAGCAATCGCAGCAGACGCGGCCGTCCGGTCGCGTCGATCACTCCTTCGTCTACGAGCGCGCCGAACGGCTCGGCGACGCGCGCGTCCGGCTGCGCCTCTCCATCGCCGGCGACGAGCTCACCGAGATCGCGGCGTATGTCCATGTGCCCGAATCGTTCGACCGCCGGTTCCGCGAATTGCGCAGCGCGAACGACACGATCGCCGGCGTCGCCGGCATCTCCGCCGGATTGCTCTACGGTCTCGGAGGCTGCCTCCTCGGCGCGCTGTGGCTCGCGCGCACGCATTGGCTCGTCGTCCGTCCGGCGCTGGTCGCGGGCCTCGTCGTCGGCGGATTGATGGCGGCGACGACGCTGTCCGCCGCGCCCGCCGCATGGTTCGATTTCGACACCGCGCAGTCGGCGACGACGTTCTGGCTGCGCCTCGCGGGCGGGGCGCTGGCCATCGCCATCGGCGGAGGGCTCGCGTACGCGCTCGTGTTCATGGCGGCCGAAAGCCTCGCGCGCCGCGCGTTTCCGCGGCAGCCGCAGCTCTGGCGGCTCTGGTCGGCCGAGGCCGGCGCCACGCGCGCGGCGCTGGGGCGCACGGTCGGCGGCTACCTGTTCGTGCCGATCGAGCTCGCACTGGTTGCCGCGTTCTACTACGCGACGAATCGCTGGCTCGGCTGGTGGCAGCCGTCCGAGGTGCTGACCGATCCCAACATCCTGTCCTACGCGGTGCCGGCGCTGATGCCGATCGCGGTTTCGCTGCAGGCCGGGTTCATGGAAGAGAGCCTCTTTCGCGCGGTGCCGCTCGCGCTCGGCGCGCTCGTCGGCGAGCATTTCGGTCGCCGCCGGTCGGGGATCGCCATCGCGTTCGTCCTTCAGGCGCTGGTCTTCGGTGCCGCGCATGCCAACTACCCGGGATTCCCCCCGTATTCGCGTCTGGTCGAGCTCGCCGTGCCGTCGATGATCTGGGCGGCGATCTTCCTTCGCTTCGGGCTGCTGCCGACGATTCTGCTGCACGCGCTCTTCGACCTCGTGCTGTTCTCGATTCCGCTCTATCTCGTCGACGCGGAGGGTGCCTGGGTTCAGCGCGCGGCGGTGATCGTCGCGGCGCTGGTTCCGCTCGCCGTGATCCTGTGGCGGCGGGCGCGCGCAGGGGCTTGGAGCGACCTGTCGCCCGCACTTGCGAACGGCGCATGGACGCCGTCGGCGCAGGAGCCGCCGCGCGACACGCGGGGACGCCACGTGGTCGCCTCGCGCGTCGAAGAAGCGGTTCAGCGCGCGCTGCCGGTACTCGGCATCGGAGGCCTGCTCGCATGGGTCGCGTTCGCTCCGCTGCGCGCCGACGTGCCGCCGCTGGCGCTCGGCCGCGATCGCGCGGAGGCCGCCGCCGACGCCGCGATGACGGCGCGGGGCGTGAAGCTCGGCCCCGAATGGCGGCGGTTCTCGGCGATACGCGCCGCGAGCGAGGAGTCGCAGGGGATGCAGCACAAGTTTGTCTGGCGCGAGGCCGGTCCCGTCGCCTATCGCTCGCTCGTCGGCTCGACGCTCGCGCCCCCGCTGTGGGAGGTGCGCTATGCGATGTTCGAGGGCGACGTCGCCGAGCGCGCCGAGGAGTGGCGGATCACCGTCGATCCGCAAGGCGACGTGCGGCAGTTGCGCCACGCCCTTCCCGAAGCGCGGCCCGGCGCGCGCCTCGCGAAGGACGCCGCGCTGGCGCTCGCGGAGCGCGAACTCCCCGTGCTCTTCCGCGTGGATGCCGCCGCGCTGAAGCTCGTCGCCGCCGAGGAGAGGGAACGCCCGTCCCGGACCGATTGGTCGTTCATGTTCACGGATCCGCGCGTCGACGTGGGCAAGGACGGCGAGGCCCGCGCGGTCGTCACCGTAGCGGGCGACGAGATCGTCGGCGCCGGCCGCTTCGTTCACGTGCCGGAACCGTGGCTGCGCGCCGAGCGCGAGCGCGACAGCCGCTCGCATCTCGCCGCGATTGCCGCCGCGCTCGTCTTCGCATTGGCGGGACTCTCGGCGCTCGTCGTCGGCGTCAGGAGCTGGATGCGGGGCCACTGCGACATGCGCGCGCTGACGTGGGTGCTTGCGATCACCTTTGGCGCAGCCGCCGCGGGGCTCGCGGTCATGTGGCCGGCGCTCGCCATCAAGTTCAGGACGACCGAGCCGATCTTCCAGCAGGCGTTGCTGGTCGTGGCGGGATCGCTGCTGGCGGCCGCGCTCGGGGCGCTGGTGGTGGGGCTCGCCGCAGGCGTGGGCGCATGGGCCGCGCGCACCGCGCCGAGGACGCCCTTGGCAGGCGCGTTGCCGCCGTGGGCCGCAGGCGTCGCGGCGGCGCTGTTTGTCGCGGGCGCGGCGGCATTCGCGGGACGATGGGTGCCGTCGCGCACGCCGCTTTGGCCGTCGCTGGCGATGGAGTCGGCGGCATGGCCGTGGGCCGCGGCCGCGCTCGAGGGCGTCGGCGTCGTCTCGTCGATCGGCGTCGCGCTCTTCGTGCTTCATCTCCTCGATCGCATCACGGCCGCATGGACCCGGCGATTGTGGCTCGCCGTTCCCGTTGTCGTCGCGCTGATCGCCGGCCTGGTCGCGTTGAAGGCAAACGAGGTCGCCGGTGCGATCGCGGGAGCGCTCGTCGCCGGCCTCGTCGCGGCGTCCGTCGTCTACTGCGTGCTGCGGTTCGACGCGCGAACCGTGCCCGGATACGTGGCGGCCGCCGCGCTCGTCGGTGCGGCGGAGAACGCCGCGCTCAGGAACACCGCCGCCGGTTGGGTCGAGTTCGCCATCGGGGCGGCGGTCACGGTCGTCGCGGGATTCGCGGTGATGCGTTACATCGCACGCCCGAAGGCCCCGGACGAGCCGTCGTCCTGACGCGACCGCCGCGCGGCGGACGGACTCGCCCCGCCGCACGGGCGGATCCGCTCGGCGCGCCGCCGCGCTACTTCAGGGTGACCCAGTACGGAATGACGTTGTTGTCGGCGCGGTGCACCGCGGTCACGTTGCTGCGCGTCGCCCACGGGATGACCTGCCGGTGCAGCGGGATGTGGTTGGTCTCGGCATTGTGCGCGAGCAGTGCCTCGTGAATGTCCTTCAACCGTTCCTGCGCATTGACGTTGACCTTGATCTTCGCCGTCAACTCGTCGAGCCTGGCGTTGGTATACCGGCCGTAGTTGTAGTCGCCGTCGCCCTTGCCGGAGTATGTCGACAGCACCGGCTGCAGGATGAAGATCCCGTCCGTCGTGCCGCCGCCCCAGCCCAGCATGTACATGCTCGTCTCGGTCTTCTCGAGTTTCGGAAAATACGTCGCGCGCGGCATCGCGTTGACCGTGACCTTCACGCCGATCTGCGCCCACATCGCCGCCAGCGCCTGGCAGATCTTCTCGTCGTTGACGTAGCGGTTGTTCGGGCAGTCGAGCGTCACCTCGAAGCCATTCGGGTAGCCGGCCTCGGCGAGCAGCTTCTTCGCGCGCTCGCGGTCGTACGGGAGCCGCTTCTCGATCTCCGGCGTCGTCGTGAGTGGCGACGGCAGCATCGCCCCGGACGGCTGCGACAGACCGCGCATCGTGTTCTTGTGGATCGCCTCGATGTCGACCGCGTGGTAGAGCGCCTGGCGGACGCGCTTGTCCTTGAACGGATTCCTGCCCTTGACGTTCGAATACAGCAGCTCGTCGCGCGCCTGGTCCATCCCGATGAACACGATGCGGTTCTCGGTGCCTTCGAGCACCTTGATGCCTTGCGTCTGCGAGAGTCGCGGCACGTCCTGCGGCGGCGGGTCGTTGACGAGGTCGACCTCGCCCGAGAGCAGGGCCGCGACGCGCGTCGCGTCGGAGACGATCGGCGTGTAGATCACCTCGTCGGCATTGCCCTCGAACTGCCCGGCCTT
>JANMBN010000418.1:0-3665 GCA_031360485.1 Betaproteobacteria bacterium
GCCGCCAGCAGGACGAGATGTGGAAGAAGACGTTCGACTCGATCGGTATCCGGATGGAAGTGCAGAAGGACAAGTTCGCCGAGCTGTTGAAGCTCGAGAAGCAGTGCAAGCTGATGATGCGGACCGCGGCGTGGATCGCGGATTATCCCGACGCCGACAACTTCATGCAGCTCCTGTACGGCAAGAACATCTATCAGAGCAACAATGCCTGCGCGGTGATCCCGGAGTACGACAAGCTCTACGAGCAGAGCCTGCGGCTGCCGGACTCGCCCGAGCGCAACAAGCTCTACCGCGAGATGGCGAAGGTCATCGAGGCGTACGCGCCGTGGCGCCTCAACATCAGCCGCTACCGCAACATGCTGGTGCAGCCCCGCGTGCTGGGATTCAAGAAGCATCCGATCCTGCATTCGGAGTGGCAATACATCGACGTTGCGCAGGGCCCGAAGTAGCGCCGGCGCCGTCGTTTGACGAACGGGCGGGGGCTCCCCGCCCGCACGTCCCTGCCGCGGACATCGCTGAGTAGGATGCGGGCGGAAGCACCCCGCATCGAATCCAGGCCGGGCCGCGCCTGATCCGCGCGGAGGGCGGAGGCAAGCATAGTGATCGCGTACATCATCCGACGCCTGTGGCAGATGGTCCCGACGATGCTCGGCGTCATCCTGCTAGTGTTCATCCTGTTCAACTGGGTCGGCGGCGACCCGGCGTACGTGCTGGCGGGGAAGATCTCGAACCAGGAGCAGATCGACAATATCCGCCGCCAGCTCGGCGTCGACCAGCCGGTCTGGGTGCAGCTGTGGATCTTCATCAAGCAGGTGCTCACCGGCGATTTCGGCGCCTCGTGGAGCACCAACGAGAAAGTCTCGAACATCCTCGCGACGCGCCTCGGCCCGTCGTTGACGGTGCTCGTCCCGCTGCTCATCCTCGAAACGCTGTCCGCGATCGGACTGGCGCTCGCGGTGGCCTACGTGCGCGGCTCGCTGACCGACCGGCTCGTGATGATCATCTGCACGGTCGGGCTCTCGATCTCGATCCTCGTCTACATCATCGTTTTCCAATATTTCTTCGCCTACAAGCTCGGCTGGTTCCCGGTGCAGGGCTGGGGGAACAGCTTTGCGGAGAACCTGCTCGTCTTCTCCGCGCTGCCGATCCTGATCGGGCTCACGGTCAGCATCGCGCCGAACCTGCGGCTCTACCGGACGTTCTTTCTCGACGAGATCAATCAGGACTACGTGCGGACCGCGCGCGCCAAGGGCCTCTCCGAGAATCGGATCATGTGGATCCACGTGCTGCGCAACGCGTCGATCCCGATCATCACGCACCTGATGGCCGGGTTGCCGGGTCTGCTGCTGGGCGCGTTCCTGATCGAACGCTTTTTCTCGATTCCGGGCATCGGCCGGGAGGTGATCCTGGCGGTCGAGCGCTCGGACTTCCCGGTGATCAAGGCGCTCACCGTCTATGTCGCGTTCGCGACGATGGCGTCCAACCTCATGGCCGACCTGATGTACAAGGCGGCCGACCCGCGGGTCCAGCTCAAGTGACGGAGACGGCGATGGTGGACCACACGGCATCGATGGCGAACGGCGACGGGCTCAAGATTCCGCCGCGTGCGGCCCGGGAGATTCCGCACGCGGTCTCTCCCGGGCTCTGGGCGCTTGCCTGGAAGCGCCTCAAGTCCGATCACGTCGGCATGGTTTCGCTCGCCATCGTGGCGGTGTTCATCGCGATGATGATCGCGTCCGGCACGGGGCTCATCGCCGGGGATTGGTCGAAGGAGACCGGTGTCAACTACGCGCCGCCGTCGTTCATCGGCGCCGGCACCGACGCGGGTACTCCGGCGGCTCCTGCCGCGCCGGCCGCTCCCGCGATCGAATACAAGTCGGAGGTCGTCGATCCGCTCGCCGACGTGCTGGCCGAACTCAAGGGCGAGGGGAAACCCGCGGGCGCCGATGCCGCGGCGCAGGCCGGCGATGCGGGCAAGTCGGTCGACCCGCTCGCCGACGTGATGGCGGACATCAGGAAGGACGCCAAAGGCAGGCGTGCCGACGTCGCGGAAGCGCGCGCGCCGACGCTGCCGCTCGGCGGCGACAAGTGGGGTCGCGACGTGCTCAAGAAGACGATCAAGGGCTCGGAGACGTCGATCTTCGTCGGTCTCGCGGCGGCGTTCGTCGCGACGTTCCTCGGCACGCTGTTCGGCGCGCTGGCCGGCTATTACGGCAGGTGGGTGGACGACGGCTTCAACTGGTTCTACAGCGTGTTCAACTCGATTCCGTACCTGTTGCTGATCCTTGCGGTCGCCGCGGTCCTCCAGCAGAAAGGAACCCTGACGATCATCCTGATCCTGGGCCTCACCGGCTGGACGGGCACGTTCCGGCTGATCCGCGGCGAGTACCTGAAGCACAAGGCGCGCGAGTACGTGCAGGCGGCCGATGCGATCGGCGCCTCGAACGTGCGCCGGATGTTCGTCCACATCTTTCCCAACATCAGCCACGTCGTGCTGGTGCAGCTGTCGATCTACGCCGTCGGCTTCATCAAGGCCGAGGTCATCCTGTCGTTCCTCGGCTTCGGCGTCCCGGTCGACGTCGTGTCGTGGGGCTCGATGCTGAACGAGGCGCAGAACGAGCTGATCCTCGGCAAGTGGTGGCAGCTCGCCGCGGCGGGAACCGCGATGGCGATCCTCGTGACCGCGTTCAGCCTGTTCACGGACGCTCTGCGCGACGCGCTCGATCCCAAGCTCAAGGGCAAGGCGGGCGCGTGAGATATCTTGCCGTGGGTCCGGCTTCAGCCGGACGGGGCGTGGCTTCAGCCGGACGGGGCGTGGCTTCAGCCGGACGGGGCGTGGCCTCAGGCGGACGGGGCGTGGCTTCAGCCGGATGGGGCGTGGATCCGGTTCTTGCGGAGCGTGCTGTGCGGGAATGCCGACTGAAGAATGCCCCACGGGCGGGCGAGACGGGTGATCGACGAAATGGATAAAGCGAACATGGAGCCGCTCGTCGGCGTCCGCAACCTCAGGGTCGCGTTCCAGCTCGACCGGGACCATACGTTCGAGGCCGTCAAGAGCGTGTCGTTCGACATTCCGAAGAACTCGACGGTCGCGCTGGTGGGCGAATCCGGGAGCGGCAAATCGGTGACCGCGCTGGCGATCCTCGGCCTGTTGCCGCCGGAGAACTCGATCGTCGACCCGGCGAGCCAAATCATGTTCGGCGGCCGCAACATCATCGAACTCGCCCCGGGCGACCTGCGGCGGCTCCGCGGCGCCGAGATCTCGATGATCTTCCAGGAGCCGATGACGTCGTTGAATCCGGTGTTCACCGTGGGCTATCAGCTGACCGAGGTCTTGCGGCTGCACATGGGGATGACCCCGGCAGATGCACGCAAGCGCGCGATCGAGCTGCTCGACGAGGTCGGCATCCCGGACCCGGAGTACAAGGTCAACGCGTACCCGTCGCAGATGTCGGGCGGCCAGCAGCAGCGCGTGATGATCGCGATGGCGATCGCCTGCGAGCCGAAGCTGCTGATCGCGGACGAGCCCACGACCGCGCTCGACGTCACGATCCAGAAGCAGATCCTCGATCTCATCGCCGCACTGCAGAAGAAGCACCAGATGTCCGTGCTCTTCATCACGCATGACCTCGCGGTGGTCGGTGAGATCGCCGACCATGTCGTCG
>JANMBN010000427.1:0-2201 GCA_031360485.1 Betaproteobacteria bacterium
GTTCGTTGAGCGCGTACTGCGCCTGCTCTCGCCCCGGATAAGCCGATTTCGCCCGCAGCGGCGCCGCAGAGGCAACAGCGATCTTCCCGGAGGCGGGTAGACCGCGTCGCGCCCTTCGTCGCGGACTCCTGTTCGGCGCAGCGGCCCTCGTTGCGGTGCTGGTCGTGGCGTCCCTCGTCATTTTTCAGATGAACGCCCGGCATGAGGTGATCGGCTCGGTGGCCGTGCTTGCATTCGAGAATGCGGCCGTCGATACCGCCATCGACTACGTGAGCGATGGCATCTCGCAGAGCCTCATCATCACGCTCGCCAGCCACGCTGGCCGGCACGGCGCTATTCGCAGCCGTTCGGGACAACCTGCTTTTATCGACACGCCGGCGCACCCCGAGTATCCATGCAGCGACAGCTCGAATCGTGACACTCTGACGTGCGGGAATTCGCGCGGGAAGCCCGTCGAAATGGACCCCATCGGTGGCGCAAACCGGGGGAGGTTCACTTCTTCGAGACCGCCGGATGCGAACGTGCGGCGGGAGTGAATGTCCCCGCGACGTCCGTCGCTCCGGCCTTGATGCGTTCGCGGATGCGCTCGACGGGGCGATCGACGAATGTGTAAAGGGCAACGGACAGCGCCAAGGTAACTGCTGTCGCAACGAGACCTTTGTCGATCCCGCCGACGTTCACCCAATTCACGAAGTAGATGACCGGAATGTGGGACAGGTAGATCGGGTAGCTGAGCTGGCCCAGTAGGTTGTCGATCTTCCAATCGGACGTCAGGGCGAACAGGAAGGGCGTGCAGACGGCGACGCAGACATAGAAAGCCCATGGCAGCAGCTGATCGAGTTCGGGCGCGGTCCAAAGGGGTGGTGTAATCATCCACACAAGAATCGCGATGGCCGCGCCCCAGCCAAGTCGCTTCGCGATCGGCTTGTCCTTCGCCCAGGCATAAAGACGATAGGAGAGACTGCCCATCAGGAAAAGCGCCAGGTCGGCCGGAAAGAAGAAATAACGCCATGGGAGCAACGGCACCCCCAAAAGGTAAAGCATGAGTCTGAAAGCCAGCGCGCCACCGAAAAGAAGCATGAGCGCAGGCAAACGGCGACCAACGACGAAGGGTGCGATGAGGTAGAAGCACAGCTCAATACCAAGCGACCACACCGGCCCGAGCACAAACGCCCAATTCTCGTCACCGAAGAACGGCAATACCTCGACGCCCAGGAACGATACGTTCGATATGACGGCGTAGAGCCAGCGCCAGAAGGGCACGCGCGCATCGCCAAGCAGGAAGGACGGGGTGCCGGAGAGCGTGAAGAATATCGCGTACAAACCGATAATCGTCCAATGAATCGGGTAAAGACGCAGCGCCCGGTTGAGGTAGAAACGTCGCGTGCCGCTGGGCAGTTTCGCGTACTTCTCGTTGATGATCAGGCTCATGTAGAAGCCCGAGATGACGAAAAAGGCGAAGACCGCCTCACCCGACCAGACGAGGATATGCAGCGAATTCCGGTTGATCACCGAGGGTCCGATATCGGTCGCGATGTGCGCCATCAGGACGGCAAACGCCAACAGGAATCTGAAGGTGCCCATGCCCCGCCATTGTCTCATCGGGACGCAGGCCCCGCGAGCAATCGCCTCCCGTTGGGCCCGTCGTTCGCCCGGACCGAACGTGTAGCAAGTCGCCGCGGCTGGTTGAAATGGGGCGCAGCACATCGAGTTGCACCGAGAAAAATGAAGTGCGAAATTGTTTGCTGGCCTCGGTCAAGAAAATTGCGATCCTGGTCTTCGTGGTCCAGGTAAGCGGGCAGCGGCCACGTCAACTTCCATGACGTGACCGGGATCGGTGCGAATGGCCTCGGGAGCCAAAGCCGATCCGGCGCAGGGTCGCGGGCATTCGGGGGCCACTTCACTTTGCCCGCGCTTTCCGACGAAACAATGCCAACGTGCATGACCGTTCCGATGCTTCACGCGGCATCGGTTCGGCGCTGCTGGAGGCCGCGCTGGCGGACGCTGCCGCATCAACGCCCGTCCTCGGGCTCTGCACGTTTGCGCGCAACGCCCGCGCCCGCCGGTTCTACGAGCGACACGGCTGTGTCGCAGTCGCCCTTTGCGACGGGACGGGCAACGAGGAAGGCGAACCCGACGTCCGTTACGAACGCTCGACGCACGACTGATCCACGGCGCGGTTGTCCGGCCGGATTCGGCCA
>JANMBN010000433.1:0-4826 GCA_031360485.1 Betaproteobacteria bacterium
CTCGCGCAGCTGCGCATGACCGGGGCGCCGCTGCCGGCAGTGACGTTTGGCGACTCGGGAGCGGCGCGCGATGGGCAGAGCATCGCCTTCACGGGCTTTCCAATCGGCAATTCGCTCGGGTTCTATCCCGTAACGCATCGCGGCATCATCGCGTCGTTGACGCCCATCGCGATTCCTCCCGCAACCGCGAACCGCCTCGACGCGCGCCTCGTGCGCGGCCTGAAATCGGGTCCGTTCGTATTGTTCCAGCTGGATACAACGGCGTACCCCGGTCACAGCGGCAGCCCGCTCTACGACGCGGAGACCGGCGAAGTCATCGGCATCGTCAACATGGGATTTCTAAAGGGGATGAAGGACACGGCGGTTGGCCAACCCTCGGGAATCAGCTTCGCCGTTCCGGCCCGCTTTCTGGAGAAAATGCTCCGCGCAAAGTAGGGCCACGCGAAAAGTAGGGTCAGATACGACTTTTTGCCGGCCGCCCGTTCATCACCGAGGCGCAAAAAAGTCGTGTCTGACCCTACTTTTCACTACTTTTCAACCTCCGAGGAACAGGCGTCCCACGGTAGGGTCCTTGAGCAGTTCGACGCCAGTGCCGGCCATCGCGATCTCGCCCGCGACCACGACGCAGCCGATGTCGGCGAGCTCGAGTCCCTTTTTCGCGTTCTGCTCGACCATCACGATCGTCAGGCCCTCGCGGTCCCGGAGGTCGCGGAGCATGTCGAAAATCTGCTCGATGAAAAGCGGCTCGAGACCGATCGAGGGCTCATCGACGAGCAGGAGCCGCGGCCGCATGACGAGCGCGCGGGAGATCTCGAGGAGGCGCCGCTCGCCGCCTGAAAGCACGCGCGCCGGATCGTCGCGACGCAGCGCCAGCGAAGGGTAGCGCTCGAAGACCTGCTCGGCCGCGTGCCTCGCGTCGGCGCGGCGACCCATCAGGTAGCCGCCGAGCCACAGGTTCTGCTCGACGGTCATGTCGGGGAACAGCGAGCTGTCCTGCAGCACGTAGGCGATGCCGGCATCGCGCAGCTTCGCGTTGGTGCCGAGCCGCGTCACGTTGCGACCGCCGACCTCGATCCTGCCCCCGCTGATGTCGGTGAGCCCGAAAATCGAATGCAGGATGGTCGATTTGCCCGCGCCATTGGGGCCGATCAGGCACAGCGACTGTCCCGCGCCAAGCCGGAGGTCGACGCCGTGCAGGATTTCCATGGCCCCGTAGCCGGCGGCGAGCCCGTCGACGCGCAACAGCGGATCGCTGCCGGCCAGCGCATCGAGGCGCTCGCGAATTCCGGCGCGGTGGGTCGTGCGATCGGCGGACTCGGCAACGCGCGCCGGCGCACGCGCCCTCCGGCCGGCCCGCGACGAAGGCGTCGCGTGGCCATTTCCGTGCCTTTGGGGATCGCGCAAGTCCATCAGCGTGCCCCCAGATAGGCGTCGATGACGCGCTGGTCGTTGCGGATTTCGTCCGGTGCCCCCGCCGCGAGCAATTTGCCGTGGGCGAGGCAGTAGATGTGCTGGGCGAGACTCATGATGACGCGCATGTTGTGTTCGATGACGAGCAGCGTGATGCCGAGCGATGCATTGGCGAGCTTCAGGCGTTCGATGACGCTGTTGATCAGCGTCGGGTTGATGCCCGCGGTCGGTTCGTCCAGCAGAAGCATCTTCGGTTCGTTCATCAGCGCCATCGCAAGCTCCAGCAGCTTGCGCTGGCCATAGGATAGGTTGCCCGCGCGTTCGTCGGTGAGGTCGGTGAGGCCGACGAAGTCGAGCAGGCCGTGCGCCTTGTCGGTCACCTCCGACGGGTATCGCCGCAGCATCGCGAATATCCGTTCACCCGCGTGCGACGTGCTGATCTGCATGTTCCTGACGCAAGTCATGCCATCGTAGACGTGGGCCTGCTGAAACGTGCGCACGAGGCCCAGGCGCGCCACTTCCGGAACGCCGAGATGCGAGAGTTCCCGGCCGTCGAAGCGCACCGAGCCGCGATCGATCGGATGGTGTCCGACGATCGAGTTGAAGAGCGTCGTCTTGCCCGATCCGTTGGGTCCGATGAGGCCGACGATCCCGCCCCGCGGGACGTCGATGCTGATCGCATCGTTGGCGACGACGCCGCCGAACGTCTTCCGCAAGTCGCGGACCTCGAGCAGGCTTTCGGCGATCATTGGGCCGCCATGGACCAGACATCGCGCGCCGCGCGGCAGGGCACGTCGGGTATGGCCGGGCGCGCGGCCTCGTACGCGCGGCCGACGCGCAGAACGCCGGCGTCGTCGAAGCGCTTGCCGACGATTTGCAATCCGACGGGGAGCCCGCTTTCGGTGAAGCCGCAACAGAGCGAAAGCGCCGGCTGTTCGGAGAGGTTGAACGGAAAACAGAACGAATTGTGCTGCGTTCCGCCCTCGGGCCAAGGCAGTTCGGCGGCGTAAGGCTCGACGGCCATCGTGGGACTGATCACGAAGTCGTACTCCGAGCAGGCGGCGAGCACGCGCCGGCGCGCATGGCCGACGCGAATCCCGGCCCGCGTGAAATCGGCCGCGGACAACCGCGCTCCGTTCTCGCACCACGCGGCGATTTCGGGCAACACCAACGCCTGCCGCACCGGCGGGAGCTGGCAATAGTCGGCATGTCCGTACGCCTGCACCAGGCAGTCGAAATCCGGCTCCGGGTCGGTGTCGAACATCGGCGGCATGGACTCGACGTTCGCGCCGAGCCCCGCCATCAATGCCGCCGCGGCCTCGACGCGCTTCCTGACTTCACCCTGCACCGGGAGCCCGAAGCCCATGTCGGTCAGGAGCCCGATACGGAGACCTTGCAAGCCGGCGTCGATATCCGCGAGGTAATCGCGGTCGTCCCACGGCAACGAGGTGTAATCGCTGTTGTCGGGTCGGCTGATGACGCCGAGGAGCAACGCGACGTCGGTTACCGTGCGCGCCATGGGACCGGCGACGAGCATGGGCCACGGGTCGGCGATCGGCACCCTTCCATAACTCGGTTTCAGGCCGACGATGCCGCAGAACGCCGCGGGGATCCGGACCGACCCGCCGATATCGGACCCGACGGCCAGCGGTCCGAAGCCTGCGGCGACCGCCGCTCCGGCCCCTGAACTCGACCCTCCCGGATTGCGCGCGAGGTTCCATGGATTGCGGGTGACGCCATGCAGCGAGCTGATTCCCGACGCGATCATGCCCAAGTCGGGCATCGTGGTCTTGCCGAGGATGATTGCGCCGTCTTCGCGAAGGCGTGCGGTCACCGGCGAGTCGCGCGGTTCGCAGGGTCCGCCGGCGAGCGCTCCTGTCCCGTTGGGGGTCGGCATGCCGGCCACGCGGATGCTGTCCTTCAGCGTGACCGGAACGCCGTCGAGCGTCCCCTTCGGTGTGCCGCGACGCCAGCGCGCCTCGGATGCGCGCGCCGCGGCCAGCGCGCCGTCGGCGTCGATGAAGTAGATTGCGTTGATGCGCGGGTTGACGTCCGCAATGTGCCGAAGAACGGCGCGCGTGACATCGACGGGCGACAAGGTTCCAGCGCGATACTGCCGTGCCAGTTCGCGCGCGGAAAAAAAACACGATTCGTCGTTCATGGATTACTGCAGCGCAACAGTGGGGCGTCGAATGCCGGTAGGTGATCGGGCCGCGCGTTTTTGTCGGTCCCGAACTCCTCCCGGGACTCAACGTTTGGACAGCATCTCAAGCAAGTCTTGCGCCAGATCGTCGTCGTTGCCCGGTGGCGCATTGGCGCGACACAGGTAATCAGCGAACCGCGCAAGCATCGGGTGACGGGATGTCTCGATTACCGAACGAGACGCGATCTTGGCCGGGCGGGGGTGATTATTTCATAATGCCGATATTACGCGGGCCGCGCGGTGTGGCCCGGGACTTGCTTTGAATGGCATGCCGCCCCCATTTTGCCCGGCTTTGTAAAATTCGCCGACACGCAGGGTCGGGGAGCATGGCACGGAACGAGCGGTTGTTCGTCGTGCTGCGCATTTTGTCAACCACAACTCGAGGATTGGCAATTCAGATGGTGAAGTAGCGATTCGGGCCGCATCGAGCCCGGAGGTCCCCCACAATGGATCGGAGTAAAGATGACGGATTCACCGAAGTTGCCCGGCACTGCCGGCGAACCAGATCGTGTCGTGAATGTGCGCAGCGCCGGCCGGCGCCGATTGCTTCAGGCCGGTATCTCCGCGGCACCGGTCGTCATGACGATCGTCAGCCGCCCTGTTCTGGCGAACAACGATGTTCCGCAGCACTGCTTCTCGCCGTCCGGCTTCACGTCGCTGAACGAGAGCGGCCAGGGCCGCGGCGGCACGTGCTCGGGGCGCACACCGGGGTTCTGGAAACAGAGTCAGCACTTCGGGTGGTGGCCTGCCGGGTATTACCCCGTGACGGTCCCCGGGCATCCTGCCACGACGTTTTGCGCCGTGTTTCCGAGTTGCTCGGTCTACTCGGGTAAGACGCTGCTGGAGGTGCTCTCGACCGGGGGCGGGCCGCCCAATGACGTCGGTCGCCATATCGTCGCGGCACTCCTCAACACGCTGACCGGCCTCGTGCCGCCGATAGTCCTGAGTGTGCCGATGATCCTGGACATCTGGCGTCAGTACATCGATACGGGTGGCGGTACCACGGGGCATTACTCGACCAGCTCCGGCGGGTCGTGGTACCACACGCAGATCGTCGCCTATCTGCAAACAACGATGCCGATCTAGGCGAGCGCAAGCCGCCGTGATCGTCGCCGGTATCCGCCGCGAAGCATCGACGTCGCCGAACCCGCGACCGCGATGGCACGCCGTGCCTGATCACGCGCTGGCATGGCGTGACTGGGGCGGCGAGGTC
>JANMBN010000288.1:0-6133 GCA_031360485.1 Betaproteobacteria bacterium
TTCGAATCGAGAAGGACGCGGGTTCGCGGAACGCAACCTGGTCCTTGCGTTGCCGCTCGTCGGTCAGATTCAACTTTGAGTCCGTGTCGTAGACGGCGCCGACCAACACATACTTGGCTTTCGCATCCGTATACACGATCCGGTCATCTACCGTCACTTCATAAAGACCGAAGTATGGTGTCTTCGCGATGCCGCGGATATCCGCGCCGGGAAACTTCTGTTCCAGCACCTTCTTCAAGCCTGCGGCTTCAGGGGCCATCGGCACCACTTTGTCGGTCCCCTGTGCGGAGGCCGACAGCGCGAATGCCATCAAGAACGGCGCGGCAAGGGTGACCACGCGGGTGCGTAGGGTCGAAATCAAATGGTCAACCATGCCACCTCCAAGGACTTCGGATCGGCAATAGGACAGTCTTTCTCCAAGGACGTTCCAACAGATCCCGGCATTTTCAGGGACAACCGATCCGACCCCAGCAGAAACTCGCGCCGGCTCGATTGTTTCTCTTGATACACCGGCTCGACCTCGGGCAGCCGCGCCGCCGCGGAGGCTTGGGAGATCCGCCACAGCGGCGCGCACTCCTGGGCGTGAACGGCTTCATTCATGTGGTGGCAGCGCGCAGCGCTACGCAAGAAAAACAGCTTCGGGATTACATCGCGATTACCAATTTGTAACTCTCGCGTCATCAGTGTGGCGCCCGCTCGGATGTATCGTTGCCATGTGTCTATGTGCATTCGTTCTCCGGAGACCAGATGCAGAAGCGCTACGCGCTCGAGGACGGGTCGATCCTGATCGTCGACGCGGACGACCGAATGCGAATGTTCAATCTGAGATCCGCACTCGGGGCACACTCAATCCTCGCAGTTGATTTATCGGCAATCCGGATGAGATCCTGTTCTCTGATCCGTGGCTCTCGCCGTCGACGACAGACGGGGCGTCGCGACCTGAAGGGCCGGCCAGGCGCGCGTGGCCGTTGCCATCCCACGTCAGGCATGACTGCGTACGCCATGGACTGCCGCATCCGACGGCAAAGCCACGACAACTGGAGGTAAATTATGAATCGTTTGCAGGCTTGGTCGTTCGGATTCGCGGGAGCGGCGACGTTCTCTCTGCTCTACACCGCGTGCGCGCTCGCGGTCGCCGTTTTTCCGGATGGCACCATCGGCTTCTTCAATGCATGGTTCCATGGTCTGGACCTCATGTTGCTGAAGCCGGCAGGGGGTCGCCCCCTGACGCTCGGTCAGTTCTTCTACGGACTGGTCAGTGCGGCCGGCGTGAGCTTTGCCATCGCGGCATCGATCGCCGGCTTCTACAACCTGTTCGCTCGTGTTTCCCCCGGAATTGAAAGCTAAGACAAAACCGACAACACCGGCCAGCAGTTTGGACGGCACCGTCCCAAACTTCGTTCTTACTCAACAGCAAGGAGAATGATTATGAAACACCTCATCGCCACCGTTACATTGCTCGCTCTTGCGGCGGTCCCACTCGCAACGTTTGCGGGCCAAGACGAGGCGCAACGGCAAATCACCCAGCGCCTGCAGGAACAGAAACTCAAGCTCCCCGCCGCCGAGCACGCACAAGGCGCCGAGCGCGACAAGCTCATGCAGGAGCACATGAAGATGATGCAGGAAACAATGGGCAAGATGCAGGCGATGAAGCCGCGCGAAGGCATGACGCCGAAAGAACAGAAGGAGTGGATGGACGAACATCAGAAGCTCATGGAGCAGATGATGGGCCAGATGATGACGGAACAGCACATGATGATGCAGGGCGTGGCCGGGAAGGGCACGCCGATGAAGGGAATGCCGATGCAAGGAATGCCGCACAAGTGAGTGTTGGGCCCGGCTTTGGAAAGTCGTTGACATGGATATTCGTTATGTGTGGGCCTTGTGGTCCAGCGCTTTTTTGCTGCCTTGGCTCGGGCTGTGGCTGCTGGCTCCCGCGTTCCGAACGATGATGTGGCGAGCGAGCCTGGCCACGATGCCGTTCGGTCTCACCGAGCCAATTTTTGTGCCGAGATATTGGAACCCACCCAGTCTGTTCGACCTCGCTCAACGGACCGGCTTTGATCTCGAAAGTTTGGTGTACTGCTTCGCGATTGGCGGCTCGGGCGCCGTTCTATACAACGTTCTCACACGGCACCATCCGGCCGCTTTGCCTACGGCGGAGCGCGGGCGACAAGTCCACCGTTGGCATCGCGCGGCGCTCTTCATGCCGATCGTTGCGTTTGTCGGCCTTTACTGGTTCCCCTGGAATCCGATCTATCCGGCGATCGTCGCCATGGTGGCAGGCAGTGTAGCCACGGCTCTCTGCCGTCCCGACCTTGCTCGCAAGACCATTATTGGCGGCGGCATTTTCCTTGGCTACTACGCGGTGTTCATGGCGGCACTGCTCGTATTTGCGCCCGGCTACATCGACCGCGTTTGGAATTTGCCGCAACTGACCGGTATCCGGCTGCTCGGCATTCCATTGGAGGAATTGTTGTTTGGATTCACGTTCGGCATGTATTGGACGAGTGTCTACGAGCATCTAACCTGGTGGGGCACGCCGCACGCAGGGCAAGCCCAACCATCGGCGGCGATTGTCCACTAAGGCGCGCCCGGATATGCCGTCTACTCTGGTACGGTGGTTGCGGCACACGGCGAATGCGGGGCTATTGCTCGCCTTCAGCACACTATCGGCGGCCGCCGCCACAGAATATGAGAAGCACGCCGACGGGTTCGCCGTATACATGGGTGTGCTACCGGCACAGGTACTCCGAGGGAATGCCGACGCCAGCCATCTCGCGACGATGCATGGAGGCTTGCCGACAGGCAGCGGCAGCCATCACCTGGTCATCGCCATCTACGACGAGCGCACGCAGCGCCAGGTCGAGGGCGCAGACGTCATGGCGGACGTGACGCCACTCGGCCTCGGCCCCACCCGCCGCAAGCTCGAGCACATGCCAATCGCACCAGTGGCACCTACGGCAACTTCTACCCGATGCCGGGCTCGGGCCCGTATACGGTGCACGTCATCATCCACGTGCCGGGCCAGGCTCGTAACACGGAAGTGCAATTCCGTTACTCCCACCCCCGGTAAATGCAGATCATGCACGAGGAGTCGACCATGTCTGAAGAAACGCGGCACGACGAGAGCGCTTGGCGCCCACGGGTGAAGCTAATGTTCCTTGCCTTTGCACTCATCGGCGCCTTTTTCCTGATTGCCGAGCACCGGGCCCACGTCTTGCCCTGGTTGCCTTGGCTGTTCCTGGCGGCATGCCCACTCATGCATGTGTTCATGCATAACGGGCACGGTGGCCATGATCATCGCGACGGTAGTGGCGGGCCCGATGGACGGCCCAACGCGGCACCAGGCCCCGGCTACACGGCGCCTCCAGGTCCTGGCTACACCGTGCCACCGGGTCCGGGATCCGCCGAGTCGGGTAGTACGTCCCACCATCATCATGGGGACCGGTCATGAACGACACGCCCGCCTACGGACTCTGGTCGCTGGTGATTATCAACTCACTGGTGTTCATCATCTTCGCCTTCAGTTTCGCCAAGCCGCAGTCGCCACGGGATTGGCGCTCGTTTGGCGCGTTTTCCGCGTTCCTGGTCGCGCTCTTCACGGAAATGTACGGGTTCCCATTGACGATCTACCTGTTCTCGGGCTGGTTGAGCTCGCGCTTCCCGGGCGTGGATTGGACCAGTCACGATGGCGGCCATTTGCTTGAGATGATGTTCGGCTGGCGCACCAATCCACACTTCGGGCCTTTCCACGTTCTGAGTTTCATCTTCATCGGCGGGGGCTTCTGGCTGCTCTCGGCCTCGTGGCGCATTCTCTATCGTGCGCAACGCGCGCACCGCCTAGCCATGTCCGGCCCCTACGCACGGATGCGCCACCCGCAGTACGTTGGCTTCGTGCTCATCATGTTCGGATTCCTGGTGCAATGGCCAACGCTCGTGACGCTGGTCATGTTCCCCATCCTGGTCATGATGTACGTATTGCTCGCCAAGCGCGAGGAGCGCGACGCGGAAGCCGAGTTTGGGGACGAGTATCGACGTTACGAGGCCAGCACGCCCGCGTTCTTCCCGCGATGGGGCGGCACGGCACCCGCGCGTCACGGTAACGGATAATAACGATGAAGCTGACGTTTCTCGGTGGCACCGGGACGGTCACGGGGTCCAAGTACCTGGTCACCGAAGGAAGCGCCAAAGTCCTGGTCGACTGTGGCCTGTTTCAAGGCTACAAGCAGCTTCGCTTGCGCAATTGGGGGCCGCCACCGGTTGCGCCGGCATCGTTATCGGCGGTCATTCTCACCCACGCCCACCTCGACCACACGGGGTATCTGCCGCGCCTGGCCAAGCTGGGCTTCGCCGGCAAGATCTATTGCAGCGAAGCGACGTACGACCTGTGCAAGATCTTGCTGCCCGACAGCGGCCACTTGCAGGAGGAAGAGGCCGAGTACGCGATTCGCCGCGGCTACTCGAAGCACAGTCCGGCGTTGCCGCTCTATACCCGGGAGGATGCCGAGCGCAGCTTGCGCTTCTTTGCCCCCGTTGCCTTCGACCAGGATTTTGTGCCGGCGCCGGGCGTGCGCGTGCGTCTGACGTAGTCGGGCCACATCCTGGGCTCATCCTTGGTGACGCTCGCCGCGGGTGGGCGGACCGTCGTTTTTTCCGGCGACCTTGGCCGGCCGCACGACCTCATCATGCGAACCCCTGAAGTCATCGAAGCGGCGGACTACCTGGTCGTCGAATCTACCTATGGTGACCGACGCCACGACCCCACGGACCCTTGGGTCGCGTTAGGCGAGGTTATTAACGACACCGTGGCGCGCGGTGGCCTGGTGGTGGTGCCGTCATTTGCGGTGGGGCGGGCGCAATCATTGCTTTACTACATTCATCTGTTGAAGACGGCAGGGACGATACCGTCAGTGCTGCCGGTGTATCTCAATAGCCCGATGGCGAGCGATGTCACTGCTCTTTATCACCGGCACCGAGCCCTGCACCGACTCACACCGGAGCAGTGCGAAGCGATGTGCCACGCGGCGAAGATCGTGAACAGCGCCGACGAGTCGCGCACGCTCAATACCAAGCAGTTCCCGATGGTCATCATCGCGTCGAGCGGGATGGCCACGGGCGGGCGGGTGCTCCATCACCTCAAGGCTTTTGCGCCCGACCCGCGCAACACCATCTTGTTCTCGGGGTTCCAGGCGGGTGGTACCCGCGGCGCGTCAATTCTGCAAGGGGCAACGGAGGTCAAGATTCACGGGCAATACGTACCGGTGCGTGCCCAGGTTGCCGCGCTCCATAACCTATCGGCTCACGCCGATCGCGTCGAGATTGTGGAGTGGTTAGGCCAGTTCAAGAGCAAACCACGGCGCACGTTTATCACTCACGGCGAGCCGGCGGCGGCCGATGCGCTGCGCCGGCACATCGCTGAAACCCTCGCATGGGATGCCAACGTGCCGGAGTATCTGGAAACGGTCGAGCTGACATGACCTCCGTGCCAGCAGATGCTGGTGCGGCCTCCCGCGCTCACGAGGAGCAGAATGCCCTCAGGCTGCGCTATCTCGGCATCGACACTTACCGCGAACCGGTCATTTTCATGCGCCGCGACTGCCACATCTGTCGAGCAGTCGGGTTCACGGTGCAGTCGCGTGTGCAAATTGCCGACGGCGTACACACTCTGGTGGCGACGCTCAACATGGTCGCGGGCGCTTTGCTCGCAGAGGGCGAAGCCGGCCTGTCCGAAGTGGCGTGGCAGAAGTTGCACGCCAAACCGGGCGACACGATTGTTGTGTCCCACCCTCCGCCGGTGGAGTCGCTCCCCCATCTGCGGGCGAAAGTTTACGGCAATCGCTGGCCCGGGACGCAAAGGCGCTGCCACCAAATGCCATCCAGCCTGCTCCGTCATTGGACATGGATGCTCAGATGGGCCGGATGAATGAGCAGACGAAGAGGACGCAGTCGATGCACGGCAAGACGGCCGACGCCAAGACGCCGGAGGAGCGCCGGAAACTGATGGACCAGCATCGCAAGTCCATGCAGGACAGCATCGCAATGATGAATCAGATGATGCAGGGCGAAGGAATGATGGACGGCATGATGGGCCGGAAGGGAACCTCGCCGACCCGAATGCGCAAAGGCGGAT
>JANMBN010000456.1:0-7365 GCA_031360485.1 Betaproteobacteria bacterium
CGCGCCGACGATTCGCGGCGCAGATTGCCAACGGCCGTGGCATTGCCCGGGGAAAGCCAGAGGACGCTGTCCGGCAGCCGCGCGAGCAGCCGCATCCAGATGTCGAACACGGACGGGAGGATCTTGTAGGTATTGTTGAACGAGCAGAAGACGAACCCTGCCGGCGGCAGGCCGGCGTCGGTGCATGAGCTCGCGGTCGACGCGACCGCGCGCCGCGTGTCGCTCGGACAGTAGCATTGCGGCAGGCGGAGAAAGCGCTCGGTGAAGAAGGGTTGCTGCTCGTCCGGAGTGACGAAACGGTCGGTGATGACATAGTCGATCCAGTCCGCGCCCAGCGTCCCGAGATAGCCAAGCCAGCTGATCTGGACGGGTGCCGGCCTCCGCGCGAGGATCTCGGTGCGTGCGCCCTGGGTGTAGCCGTTGAGGTCGACGAGGAGGTCGATGCCGTCGGCGCGAATGCGCTGCGCCGTCTGCGCCGCGCTGTCGTCGTAACAGTCGACGAAACGGTCGAAGGCGCTTTCGATCCGCCGCCGCAATGGTGTGTCGTCGCGCGGGCCGATGCTGTAGGCCGTGGTTTCGAATTGCGCGCGATCGTGCCGCTCCCATACTTCACTCAGGAGGAACGCGATCGGGTGGCCGCGAAAATCCGACGACAGATATCCGAGACGCAGCTTCCGGTGATCCGGCGATGCGCCGGGAGCCGCGCGAGGCGCCGGCGGCACGCGCGATGGCCACCAGTAGCGCGCCCAGCCTTCGGCCGCACGCTGCTGAAGCGAAGCCGGGACGGGCATCGACAGCGTGGCAAACGGGTTCGCCGGAGAGTCGCCGGCGGCTCTGGCCCCGATTCGCTCGGCGACACGGGCATGCAGCGCGTCGAGCCCGTTCCACTCGCACACGTGCTGGCGCGCGAGCGCGAGCAATGTCGACGCATAGAGCGGCTGCGTGTCGACGGCGACGGCCCGCGCCAGCACCTCCGCCGCCTGGCCGGATTCGTTGTGCTCGATCAGCAGGGACCCGAGGTTGACGAGGCTTGACGCGTCGTCGGGGGCAAGCGCGAGCGCGCGACGGTAGCTCGTTTCGGCGCGCCCGTGATCGTGCAGGTGTCGCTGCAGGCAGATCCCCTGGTCGACCAGGACCGTCGGATCGGCGTCTGGGAATGCGCGCAGGTATTCGTCGCAATGCCGCAGCGCCTCCTCGTACTCGCCGTTGCGGCACAAGAGGTGGGCGAGGTTCCCCAGCGCCTGCCGGTGTTGCGGATGCGCGCGGACGACATCGCGATAGCACGCCTCCGCGCGGCCGGGCTCTCCGGCGCCCTCGAGCGCGAGGCCGAGGTTGTTGAGGACGCTGGCATGCCCCGAGGCGAGCCTCAGCGCCGTTTCGTAGGCGATGACCGCTTCGGCATACCTGCGCTGCTCGCGTTGCAGATTGCCCAGGTGAAAGTGCGCATCGACGAACCGCGCATCGTGCTCCAGCGCACGGCGCAGCGCCGCTTCGGCGGCGACCGGGTCGCGCGTCCGCAACGCGGCTCCGAGCAGTGTCCAGGCGGGGGCATCGTCGCGCCCGAGCGCCAGCGCCTCGCGGCACTTGGCCTCGGCTCCGGCCGTGTCGCCGCGCACCAGCGCCTCGCGCGCGGCACGGAGCAAGGCGGCGGCAGGAGCGGCGCCGGAGGCGGTCATCGCGTAACCGTTTCGCCGGCGGGTCGCGTAGGGTGTCTCATGGCGTTTTCCGGAGCGCGCTCACGCGACCGGCCCCGATTCGCGCGCCACCGCCTCCGCGGCGACGGAAGCCAGTGCGCCGCGAACCCGCGCGACCACGGCGGGCCACGCGCGCGGCTCGGTCTGACGAAACAGCCGGGCCGTCGGGTACCACGGCGACGCGTCGCTTCCGAGCCGCCAGCGCCATCCCGGCGCAAAGGGCAGCAATACCCAGAGCGGGCGCGCCAGCGCACCCGCGAGATGCGCGATGCTGGTGTCGACGCTGATGACGAGATCGAGTTCGCCGATGATCGCGGCCGTGTCGTCGAGCGGGATATCCGCGGGCAGCGGGGCCACGCGTCCGGCAAACGGCGACTGCGCGATCTCGTCGCTCGCGCCGAGTTGCAGCGCCTGCCACGCGATCCCTCGCACGCCGAGCAACGGCGCGAGCGCGGCGAGCGGCAACGACCGGTTGCGATCGTTGGCGTTCGCCTTGTTGCCGGCCCACGCGAGGCCGACCTTCAACGCGCTGGCCTGCGGCGCAAGCTTCGCGCGCGCGGCCGCGCGCCGCTCGGCCGGCACGGCGAGATAGGGCACGGTCGCGGGAACGGTCGCGAGCTCGGTGCCGAACACGCGCGGCAGCGAGAGCAGCGGGACGTGCGCGTCGTACGGCGGCAGCGGATCGCCGGGAGCGAATGCGCCCGCGACGCCCGGCACCGTGGCCAGCAGGTTCTTGAGCGGCGCGGAACATTGGATCAGCGGCCGCGCGCCCGCGTTGGCGAGCAACGTTGCGTAGCGCGCGAATTGCAGCGCGTCGCCCAATCCCTGCTCGACGTAGACGAGCAGCGTCTTGCCATGGGGTGCTTCGCCATTCCATGCCGGTCCCGCAAACGTGTGCTTGTCCTTGCCGAGCTCGCCGATCGCGAGCCGCCAGTCGTATTCGCGAAAGCCCTCGATGAACTGGCCGTCGTCCAGCAGTGCAAGCGACAGGTTCCAGCGGGCTTGCGGAAAGTCGGGGGTGATCGCGATCGCACGGCGGAACGCCGCGATGGCCCCGGCCGAATCGTTCTGCGCCTGCAATGCGAGGCCAAGATTGTTCCACGCCGTGGCGTGATCGGGCTTGAGCGCGAGCGCGCGCCGGTAAGACGCCACGGCCTCGTCCGTGCGATCCGCGGCGGCCAGGGCGAGACCAAGATTGTTGTGGAACTCCGGTTCCCGCGGCAGCGCCCGGGCGGTCTCGATCAATAGCGGCAGCGCTTCGTCGAGCTGTCTTTTTTCGTAGAGGATGACGCCAAGATAATGCGTGGCGACCGGGTGACCGGGCGCGGCGGCGAGCGCGGCGCGATAGTCACGTTCGGCCGCCGCGCGCTCGCCGCGCTGGTGCGCCGCGAGCGCGGCCGCGACCAGCGCATCGGGGGTCGGGGGAGCCAGGCTGGGCGCCGGCACGACCGCGCCGCCGATCGCGCCATGGCACTGCTTGTACTTCCTGCCGCTGCCGCAAGGACAGGGTTCGTTGCGGCCGACGATCGGAGGTCGCGCCAGATTCGCTTCGGCCTGCGCGAGGAGTGCCGCGGCCTCCGCGTGTTCCGGCGTCGCCGCGAGCATCCGGTGCGCGATCGCCGCCGCCGCGGCCCAGAGCCCCATTGCGTTGCAGTTCCGCGCCAATTGGGCCAACTGCACCGACCGCGCGATTTCGTCGGTGAATTGCGGTGCCAGCGCCGCGATCTCCGGCGGCGGCACGGTCCGGCAGAAGTTGAAGAGCCCGTGGAAGCCGAACGGCATGCCGATCGGGTAAGCGGCCTCGAATGAGAACCGGTCGGCCAGCGCCTCGTCGGCGAACCGGATGCCATGCTCGCGCTCGAGCAGCGGGCGAAAGCTTCGACCGATCGTCGTGTCCTCGGCTTCGACCAGCGCGATGCGCGGGTCCTGCAACGCATCGAGGAGCTTTCTCGATCGCAGCGAAAAGCCGCCGTTGCCCACGCGCATTCCATCGTCGTGCCAGAACCACTTCGCCCCGATGTAATCGCACTCGACGAACGCCCGGTCCCATGCGTCTGGGTTCACGACGTAGCCATCCCATTGCACCAAGAGGACGTGCGCCGTCTCGATATGCGATCGCAGCGACTTCAGGACGAACTGCGAATACGCTTCGCGGGTGTCGATGGCCGGTATCCGGCCAATCTCGGTGCCGTCAGGTGCGGAGACGCCCGGCGGCAGCGCGTCGGTGATGAACAACGTGCGCGCGAAGCGGATCCCCTCGCGCGATTTCGCCAGCGCCCGCAGCGCGAGCGCATGGTTCCGCGTGTCGATGCAGCAGAGGGTTACGCCGGGAAGCTCGAGCATGAAGTTCGCCGAAGCGCGATGGATCAGGGGGCCGGCACAGCGGCCAAGGCGCGGGAGTCGGCCCACCGGAGGGCGAACGCGCGGAAGGCGAGCGCCGCAAAGATCGCCGCAACCGGCGCGAAATGGAGCGTCGCGCGATTGACGGTGGTCCGATCCGTGACCCACGCGCTCGCGTTGGTGAAGCCGAAGACCACGAACAGGAAGACGACCCCGGCGGCGACGATGACCGTCAGCGGAACGAGCGTCGGCGACAGGAGCTGACGCCAGGCCAGAACGGCCGCGGCGAGCACGCCGTACCACAGCAGGTTCCAGTTGCCGAGCAGGAAGTAGCTTTCGCCGAGCGCCTGCCACGCCGGCTCGAAATCGAGATGCAGCCGGTAGCCGAGGATTTTTGTGCTCGTCTGCGCGAGCACCGTTAACAAGAAGATCGCCGCGCCAAGTCCCGCCGCCGCAATCTTGAGCCCAAGTCGTGGCAGCAATACGACGATCACGCCCGGCACCAGCGTCAGCGCCCACGCCAAACCGGGAACCTTGACTTGCGTGCAGGCGAGCGCAAGGAGCGCGACGAGCGCGGCATCGCGCAGGTCGCGCGCGGCGGCCCAGCGCAGCAGTGCGAGCACCGCGCAGGTGTAATACGCGGCCATCGGCAAATCCGCGTATCCGGCGAGCGCGACGTGGACGTTCGCGAGCGGAAGCGATGCAACCAGGTACGCGACGACGAGCGCACCGAGAGCGCTCATGCCCAGGGTGCGCAGCGCGCCATACACGGCGAATGCCAGCGCCACGGCAATCTGCCACCACGGCCAGTTCATCAGCGCATCGTCCCAGCGGCCGAGGACGATGCATGCCCACACCTGAAGGAGCGGCGCGGTCGGCGGATAATTCGGCGACGCATCGAAATATGCGGCACCGTCAGCCGCGAACCACGCGTCGGCGCGCGCAAACGGGACGATGCGGCCGAGCTCGTACCAGACGCGCGCCTTCGTCGCCCACTGGATCCATGCGTCCCACGGGTAGAGCGGCTGCCACCAGACCTCGAAGCCGAGCAGGATGAAACGCAGCACGATCCAGGCGAACAACAGCCGCCACGCGAGGCGCGCGGTCCCCTCGAGGCCGGGCGGGCTCACGAGCGCGCGCAGCGCGGCAAGCGCGGCGCGCGGCAACCGGCGGGAATCGCGACGCCCTGCGAAATAGCCGGCGGCCAGCGTCGCCGCCAAGAGGGGCGCGCCGATGGCGAGGATGCCGAATGGCACGCCGGCCAGCGACAGCGCGCGCATCCAGAGCGTCGATAGGAACGCACCCGCGAGATACCCGGCGCCCGCGATCCAGGCGAATTCACCGGGCGCATCGAGCGGGTTGCGCGCGCGGAGGCCCGCGGCGAGCACCGCCATCCCGAAGAGCCATGGCAGCAGCAACCCGGCGAAGAGCTTCAATCCATCCACGTCCGCCGGCCCTAACGAATCCGGAACAGTGCCGCGCCGGGCACGTTCAGCAGCAAGTCCGCGGCAATCGGCTCGCCACCGTCCCAGCGAAGCTTCTGCGCGGCCGCGTCATACTGGACGCCGCGCCGCTGGTAGACGACGAAATAGTCGCCGGATCGCAGCCGGGAGCTCGCGGGAATCGCGTTGCGGTACGGTTCGTAGAAGACGTTGTGCGGGTAGAGGTGATACGCACCACGGCCTCGGAAGTAGTGCTCGTCGGCGCTCATGAACACGCGCGCGGGTTCCGCCGGCAGTTTCGCGCGAACGTTTTCGATGAACGCGAACAGCGGCCCGTCCTCGGCGGCGAGGTGCTTGTCTCGCCAGCCCAGGCCCGCGTACGTGCGCGCCGTCACGCGCGCCTGGCGCGCGAGATCCCACATCCAGCGCGCGTCCTGCAGGAGCCACGCGGCGACGAACAGTATCGCCAGGCCCGCCGGCAGCGACGCGGCGCGCGCCCGGTATCGCGCGAGCCCCAGCCAGGCTAGCGCGGCCAGGGCCACGGCGGCCGCCGTCAGCACGGGTAGCGGCAAGTCCTGCACGTCGGCGCCACCCGTGATGCTGTTGATCGACGTTCCCGTGAATCCCTCGAATGCCAGCCACTCGCGGACACGGTCGCCGGCAACTTCGGCGGCGCCCAGCGGCTTCGCCACGACACCGCGGATGCGCATCCGTCGCGGCAACGGGCCGTTGACCGCGAGCGCGAGACCGCGGATCCGTCCGACCCAGTTCGGGTTGCTCGAGACGAGCGTCGGAAGGAGCCGGCCCGAAGCAACCGCAATCGGCGTGCTATTGAGCTTGCCCGGAGCATAGTCGCTGCGCCACACCAGCCGCACGTCGGCCTGTTCCGGGACGTCGGTCGCCTCCCACGCAATCGCCCGAAAGTCGGCGGAACGGATATCGGTCTCGACAGTCACCAGCGCACCGCCGGCCCCGTCATTGGCGGCCAGGACGAGTTCGCCGCGCTCGAGCGTGCCGGCGCCTCGAGCCAGCGTCAATTCGCGCGCGGCCCATCCTTTCTGCGATACGTTCGGGAACCACGGTCCGGGTGCCGCGACCGCGAGATAGCCGACGACGCACACGGCGAGCGCAAACACGAAGACGGCGAGTGCTTCGAGCGAAGGATGGCCGGCGGACGCAACGCCGGGCGCATCGTCCGCGGCCGCGTTCGTCAGCGGGCGTTGCGGCTCGTCAGGATGTGCCACAGAGTGAGCGTGAGAATCCGCAGATCGAACCACAGCGACCAATGGTCGATGTAGTAGAGATCGTATTGTATCCGCTGCGCGAGTTCGCTGTTGCCGCGCAGATCGTTCACCTGCGCCCAGCCGGTGATGCCCGCTTTCACCAGGTGCTTCTGCATGTAGCCCGGAACATGCTGGCGGAATTGTTCGACGAATTCGGGACGCTCGGGGCGCGGTCCGACCAGCGACATCTCGCCCTTCAGCACGTTGACGAGCTGCGGCAATTCGTCGAGGCTGTACCGCCGCAGGAACGCGCCGAAACCCGTCGCGCGCAGCCTGCCGCCGTCATGCCACACGGGGCCGGTCGTCGCCTCGGCGTCGCAGCGCATCGACCGGAACTTGAGCATCGCGAAACGGCGGCCGTTCCAGGTCACGCGCTGCTGCCGGTAGAGGACCGGACCCGGCGAGGAAATCTTCACCCCGATCGCGATCGCGCACCAGAGCGGAAGCGTCGCGACGATGAGCAGTGAAGCGAGCAGAACATCCTCGATCGATTTCAGCATCGAGTCCGCGCCCGAGTAAGGCGAATCGTTGAGATTGAACACCGGCATGCCCGCGACGTCGGTCACGGAGTGGCGCAGCAGGTGGAAGCCGTGTATGTCGGGAACA
>JANMBN010000545.1:0-8376 GCA_031360485.1 Betaproteobacteria bacterium
GCAAGGGATGAGCGCGCCGCGCGTCTCCGCCGTGGGTCCGGCTTCGGCCGGACGGGGCGGCGCCGGGAATGGCAGGCCGCCTGAAGGCGGCCCCACGCCGTCGGGCGTCTCCGTCGTGGGTCCGGCTTCAGCCGGACGCGGCGAGACCGGTAATGGCAGGCCGCCTGAAGGCGGCCCCACGCCGCCGGGTGCCTCCGTCGTGGGTCCGGCTTCAGCCGGACCTTTCGGGTGGACCGGATGAGCGCGCCGGCTCCGGTTCCCGCCGCGCCGATCGCCGCGGAGACGCCGTTCCACCGCATCGTCGCCGACTTCGCGTCCAACCCCGTCGCGATATTCGGACTCGCCTTGCTTGGCGTCATCCTGTTCCTCGCACTGTTCGCGCCGTTGATTTCGCCCCAGAATCCCTATGACCTCGCGCAACTCGACGTGATGGACAGTCGCCTGCCGCCCGGATCGCCGTCGCCTTCCGGAGGCACGTATTGGCTTGGCACGGACGACCAGGGTCGGGACATGCTGTCGGCGATCTTCTATGGACTGCGGATCAGCCTTGGCGTCGGGATTGTCTCCACCGTGCTCGCGCTCGTCATCGGGCTCGCGATGGGGCTCACGGCTGCGTACGTCGGCGGCCGCGTGGAAACGCTCATCATGCGCATCGTCGACATCCAGCTGTCGTTTCCGGCGATCCTGATCGCGCTGATCCTGATCGCGGTGCTGGGCCAGGGGACCGGAAAGGTCGTCGCGGCGCTGGTGACGATCCAGTGGGCGTACTACGCGCGCACCGTGCGCGGCGCAGCGCTCGTCGAGAAGCGCAAGGAGTACATGGAGGCGGCACGGTGTCTCGCGCTGTCGCCGGCGCGGATCGTCTTCAGGCACCTGCTGCCGAACTGCCTGCCGCCGATGATCGTCGTGGCGACCGTGCAAGTGGCGGCCGCGATCGCCCTGGAGGCGACGCTGTCGTTCCTCGGCCTCGGCCTTCCCATCACCGAACCGTCGCTGGGCCTCCTGATCGCCAACGGATACCAGTACCTGCTCTCGGGCAAGTACTGGATCAGTTTCTTTCCCGGCATCGCGCTCCTGTGCACGATCGTCAGCATCAACCTCGTCGCCGACCAGCTCCGCGACGTGCTCAATCCGCGGCTGCAACGATGAGCGCGCCGGGCAAAGCCCGCGTGGGTCCGGGTTCGGCCGGACGCGGCGGGACCGTCGATCGCAGGCTGCCTGAAGGCGGCCCCGTGCTTGTGCGGATGGCATGAGCTCACCGTCGACGCCGCTCCTCGAGATCGAGGGCCTGCGCACGCATTTCTTCACGCGGGCGGGCGTGGTCAAGGCGGTCGACGACGTCTCGTTCACCGTCCGCAAGGGCGAGGTGCTGGGGCTCGTCGGCGAGTCGGGGTCCGGCAAGTCGATGACGGGTTACTCGATCATGGGCCTCGTCGACCCGCCCGGCCGCATCGTCGACGGCGGCATCCGGCTCAACGGCCGCGATCTCCGGGCGCTGTCGCCGGAGGATCTGCGGCAGCTTCGCGGCAACCGAATCGCGATGATTTTCCAGGACCCGATGATGACGCTCAATCCGGTCCTCTCCATCGCGGTGCAGATGGTCGAGACCATTCTCGCGCACGAGAACGTGTCGCGCGAAACCGCGCTTTCGCGCTCACGCGCGGCGCTGGTCAAAGTCGGCATTCCGTCGCCCGACGAGCGGCTGAAGGCATACCCGCACCAGTTCTCCGGGGGAATGCGCCAGCGCGTCGCGATCGCCATCGCGTTGCTCAACAATCCCGATCTCATCATCGCCGACGAGCCGACCACGGCGCTCGACGTCACGATCCAGGGCCAGATCCTCTTCGAGATGCAGAAGCTCACGAGCGAGACCGGCGCGGCGATGATCTGGATCACGCATGACCTTTCCGTCGTGGCCGGCCTGGCCGATCGCGTCTGCGTGATGTACGCGGGACGCATCGTCGAACAGGGCGGCGTGGTCGACGTGCTCTCGCGACCGCGGCATCCGTACACGCAGGGGCTGCTCGACTCGGTGCCGTCGCGGAGCGCGCGCGGGGCGCGGCTGAAGCAGATTCCCGGAATGGCTCCGTCGGTGCTTGACCTGCCGGCCGGCTGCGCGTTCCGCGAACGCTGCGGCTACGCCACGGATGCCTGCGGGGTGGCGCCGGAAATGCGGCCGACCGGTTCGGCGGCGGACGGGCAGGCCGTGCGCTGCCACCACCCCCTGGGTCTGCGAGCGGCGCCGTGACCACGACGACGCGCACGTCGCCCCGGTCGGGGCACCCCGCGAAACTCCCGCTGATGGAGCTCCGCGGCGCGTCGAAGCGCTTCGTGAAATCGCTCGACGTTGCCACACGCATCGGCAATCTGCTGGGTGCCGGCGTGAAGGAAGAGGTCGTGCACGCGGTCGATGGCGTCGACCTCGCGATACTTCCCGGCGAAGTCGTCGGGCTGGTCGGCGAATCCGGTTGCGGCAAGTCCACGCTGGGCCGGCTCGCCGTCGGCCTCCTGCCGCTGTCCGCGGGGCAGCGCTTCTGGAACGGCGCGCCGCTGGCCGGCCTCGCGGGCGACGCGGCGCGCCGGCAGCAGCTCAAGATGCAGATGATCTTCCAGGATCCCTACGCATCGCTCAATCCGCGGATGCGCGTCGTCGATATCGTCGGCGAGGCGCCGGTCGCGCACCGGATGTTTCCGCCGGAGGCGAGAACGGAATACGTCGGGCTGCAATTGAACCGCGTCGGCCTCGACCCGATGCTGATGCGGCGCTTCCCGCATCAGTTCTCCGGTGGGCAGCGTGCGCGAATCGGCATTGCCCGCGCGCTCGCGGTGAAGCCCGAGTTCCTGGTTTGCGACGAGTCGGTCGCCGCGCTCGACGTCTCGATCCAGGCGCAGGTCCTGAACCTGTTCATGGAGCTCAAGTCGGCGCTGAACCTCACGTACCTCTTCATCAGCCACGACCTCCGCGTCGTCGAGCACATCAGCGACCGCGTCGTCATCATGTACCTCGGCCGCGTCGTCGAATCCGGGTCGACCGCAGAGCTTTTCGCCGCGCCGAACCATCCTTACACGCAGGCCCTGCTGGCCGAGGCGGGCAAGGTGGAACCCGGAAAGCGGCGATTCGTGCCGATCAAGGGCGAGATCCCTTCGCCGCTCGCCCCGCCCCGAGGCTGCCATTTCCATCCGCGATGCCCGCACGCGATGGCGAGATGCCTCGAGGCCGCGCCGGCGTTGAAGATGATCGCGCCGGGACGCCTTTCGGCCTGTCACTTGAACGACGGGGTCGCGTGAGCGGCGTCTCGCCATTCGTCCGCCACGCGCCGTCAACCGGAGCGCTGCCCCTCGTTCTCGATTCGCCGCATTCCGGCGAACACTATCCCGACGACTTCGACCACCTGCCGCCGCGCGCGATCGTCCGCCAGGCGGAGGACACGCACGTCGCGCGGCTCTACCGCAGCGCGCCCCGTCACGGGGCGGTCTTGATCGAGGCGACGTTTCCCCGCGCGTACATCGATGCGAACCGCAGCCTCGACGATATCGATCCGGCCATGCTCGCGGACGCGTGGCCCGACCCGGTCGCGACGTCGCGCAAGACCAGGCAAGGCATCGGGCTCCTGTGGCGGATTGCGCGCGGAGGTTCGCCGATGTACGACCGCAAATTGACGGTCGGCGAGGTGCAGCGGCGCATCGAGCGCTGGTACGTGCCCTATCACGCGGCGCTGGCCGCGGAAATCGATGCGCAGCATCGCGCGTTCGGGGCGGTGTGGCACATCGACTGTCATTCGATGCCGGCGGTCGGTGACGCGAATGCCGACGATCCCGGGCGTCCGCGCGCCGATTTCGTGCTCGGCGATCGCGACGGCACGACCTGTGCTCCGGAATTCACCGCGCTCGTCGCGGCAACGGTCGCGGGCCTGGGCTATTCGGTTTCGATCAACGACCCGTACAAGGGCGTCGAGCTCGTGCGCCGCCACGGCCGTCCCGCGGAGCGTCGCCACAGCCTCCAGATCGAGCTCAATCGCCGGCTCTATATGGACGAGGAGACGCTCGAGCCCAACGCGCATTACGCGGATCTCGAGACCGACCTCGAGCGGCTGGTCGCCGCGGTGGCCGCCCACATCCGCGCCCAGGTCTGAAGCGGAAACGCAGCGAAGAGTCGGTTCGGACACGACTTCTCTCGCGTCGGCGGCAATGAGCCGACGGTCGGCCGGAAGTCGTGCATCGGAACCCGCTTTTCCGATTGGTCAGACCACTTGACCGCTTTCGGCGCCGCTGCCAAACTCCGCTCGCACTGCCAGACGGCCCGCTGCCCCGTCACGGCAACACCGAAAGGCTCCAGGCAGCGTTCCAGGAGGAACCATGATTCGATTCTCGCGCGCATCCCAATGCGCGGCCGCGCTTGGCGCGCTGTTGTTCGCCACGGTCGTTCACGCCGCCTATCCCGAACGGCCGATCACGCTGATCGTTCCATGGGCCGCCGGAGGCGGCACCGACGGCACGGCGCGCATCATCGGGACGCTGCTGGAGAAGGAACTGGGTCAGCCGGTCAACGTCGTCAACCGCACCGGCGGCAGCGGCGTCGTGGGTCACAGCGCGATCGCACAGGGGGCGCCCGACGGCTACACCATCGGCATCATCACGGTCGAGATCGGGATGATGCATTGGCAGGGACTGACCGAGCTCAACGGCGCTTCGTACACGCCGCTCGCGCTGGTCAACGCCGACGCCGCGGGTGTGCAGGTCGCCGCGGATTCGCCCTACAAGACGGTGAACGAGCTGGTCGCGGCCATCAAGGCGAATCCCGGCAAGTTCAAGGCATCGGGCACCGGGCAGGGCGGCATCTGGCATCTGGCCATCGCCGGCATGCTGCAGGACATGAAGGTCGATCCGGCGAGCGTTCCCTGGGTGCCTTCGGGCGGCGCCGCGCCGGGCCTCCTCGACCTCGTCGCCGGCGGAGTGCAGATCGCCCCCGTTTCGCTGCCGGAAGCGCGCGCGATGATCGATGCGGGCAAGGTCAAGAGTCTCGCGGTGATGAGCGATCAGCCGGCGGCGCTCTATCCGAACGTCCCAACGCTGAAGGCGGCCACCGGCAGCAACTGGACGATGGCCGCGTGGCGCGGCATCGCGGCGCCGAAGAACATCCCGGCCGAGGCGCGTGACAAGCTGGTCGCGGCGCTGAAGAAGATCGTCGCCGGGAAGGACTACACCGAATTCATGGCCAAGCAGGGCTATGGCGTCATCTACGCGGCCCCGGACGATTTCGCCAAGTTCATGGCCAAGTCGGACACGGACCTCGGCGCGACGATGAAGGCGGTCGGCATCGTGAAGTGACGCGAGCGTCCGTCCGCGGCCCGCTGCCGGGCGCGCCGCGAGGGAAAGGCTGACCGCGCGATGAAGCTCAACGACGCCGTCTGGGGAGCGCTTCTGCTGCTGCTCGCTTCGGCGATCCTCGTCCACGTCCAGAGCTTCCGCACGATACCGGGGCAGCAATACGGACCGGCGATCTTCCCGGGGCTGATCGCCGTCGGTCTCGCCATCTGCGCGGTCCTCCTCATCGTCAAGGGGCTCGCGGCGCGAACGCAGGACGGCGCGCGCGAGCAGTGGATCGCGCTCGCGCCGTGGACTGGTTCGCGCCGGCACGTCTTCGCCTTCGCGCTGACGCTCGGTGTGAACGTCTTCTACATCCTGTTGGTCGACCGTCTCGGCTTCATTCCGACCGGCGTCGTCTATCTGGCGGCGCTGTTTGCGGTGTTCGGCGTGCGCCTGATCTGGATCGTTCCGCTCGCCCTCGTCCTGACGCTCGCCATCCACACGGCCTTCTACAAGCTGCTCAAGGTTCCCCTGCCATGGGGCCTTCTGCAGGGTTTCATATGGTAGCGGACCTCCATACGGAGACGGCGCGATGAGCGGCCCCTGGGCACAAGCGTTCGCTCTGGTGTTCGAGCCCTACAACATCGTCGTGATGCTGGCGGCGTCCGTGTTCGGCCTCTTCGTCGGCGCGGTGCCGGGCCTCACGGCGACGATGGCGGTGGCGCTGCTCGTTCCGGTCACTTTTTTCATGGCGCCGATCCCGGCGATCGCAGCCATCGTCACCGCGACCGCAATGGCGATCTTTTCCGGCGACATTCCCGGCTGCCTGTTGCGGATGCCGGGCACGCCGGCATCGGCGGCGTACACCGACGAAGCCTATGCCATGACGAAGAAGGGCCAGGCTGAACTGGCACTGGGCGCCGGCCTGGTCTTCTCCGCGGTGGGCGGACTCTTCGGGACGGCGGTATTGATGGTGGCGGCGCCCACGCTCGCCGAGTTCGCGCTCAAGTTCAGCTCGTTCGAGTATTTCTGGCTGGTGCTGCTGGGGCTCACCTGCGCGGTCTTCCTGACGTCCGAGCAGCCGCTCAAGGGCTTCGTCTCGCTTTTCCTCGGCCTTCTGGTCGCGAGCGTCGGGCTCGGCAATCCGGCGGGAATCCCGCGCTTCACATTCGGCAGCGTCGAGCTGATGGGCGGCATCGGTCTCGTCCCCCTGATGATCGGCATGTTCGCGATTTCCGAGATCCTCCGGTACGCGGTGGACACGGACCCCCGGCCGATGATCATCGATCAGCCGATCGGCAACGTCTTCAAGGGGATGTGGCGATTGACCGTCAAGTATCCTGTCCAGATTTTGCGCGGCAGCGCGCTGGGGACGCTCGTCGGCGCGCTGCCGGGGGCGGGCGCCGACATCGCGGCGTGGATGTCGTACGCGATCAGCAAGAAATTCTCGAAGGAGCCGGAAAAGTTCGGCACCGGCCACGTCGAAGGCATCGTCGAGTCGGGCTCGGCCAACAACAGCGCGCTCGCCGGCGCCTGGATCCCGGCGCTGGTGTTCGGCATTCCCGGCGACTCGATCACCGCAATCGTGATCGGCGTGCTGTACATGAAGAACATGAACCCGGGGCCGGCGCTCTTCGTCAACAACCCGCAGAACATCTACGCCGTGTTCCTCTTGTTCATCATCGCCAACCTGATCATGATTCCGCTGGGTTTCCTGTGCATCAAGGTCAGCAAGCAGATTCTCAGGGTGCCGCGCAACGTGCTGATGCCCGTCATCATGCTGTTCTGCGTCGTCGGCGCGTTCGCGATCAACAACACGCCGTTCGACGTGGCGGTGATGGTGATCGCCGGCCTGGTCGCGTTCGTGCTCGAGGAGAACGGCGTTCCGGTCGCGCCGGCGATTCTCGGCGTCGTGCTTGGCGGCATGCTCGAAGACAACTTCGTCACGTCGATGATCAAGTCCGAAGGCGATCTGCTCGCATTTTTCCACCGGCCCGTGGCGGCCACGCTGGGCGCGATGACGCTGGCCGTGTGGTTCCTGCCGATCCTGATGCGCCGCCTGCGCCGGCTTGCCGGCGCCTGACCGTATCCCTGCCGGCCCGTTCTTCCGGTCGGCTCCGCGCGGCTGCAGGACGTGCGTGCAGGACGTGCGTTGCGCCCTTTTGCCGCACTGCGGTATAATTTCAAGGATTTGCAGCCGTAACCGGCGGGTTCGACGCGCCGGCGCGTGATTGCACACGGCAGGAACCGGAACGGCCATGCGCGCAACACTCGTCGTCGGCAACTGGAAAATGAACGGCGGACGCGCAGCGAACGCGGCGCTGCTCTCGGAACTGGTCGAAGGTTGGCACGCAGTGGCCGGCCGCCAGATCGCCGTTTGCGTGCCATTCCCGTTCCTGGCTCAAGCAAGCGCTGCGCTGGCGTCATCGCGGATCGCGTGGGGTGCGCAGAACGTGAGCGAGTACGCGGCGGGTGCCTATACCGGCGAAGTGTCGGCGGGAATGATCGCCGAGTTCGGGTGCCGGTACGTCCTCGTCGGCCATTCGGAACGCCGCCAGCATTTCGGCGAAACGGATGCGGTCGTCGCGGCGAAGGCGCGGGCGGCGCTGGCGGCGGGGCTGACGCCGATCGCCTGCGTCGGCGAAACGCTCGCCGAGCGCGAAGCGCGGGCGACGGAGTCGGTGGTATTGCGGCAGCTGGACGCGATTCTGGCGACGGTCGACAAGGAAGCGGCGAAGCTCGTCGTTGCGTACGAGCCGGTCTGGGCGATTGGTACGGGCCGGACGGCGTCGCCCGAGGAGGCGCAGGCGGTGCACGCGACTCTGCGCGCGCGGCTTGCCAAAGCGGGAGCGGCGGACGTCCTGCTGCTGTATGGGGGTAGCGTCAAGGCCGACAATGCGAAGGCGCTGTTTGCGATGGCGGACATCGATGGCGGGCTGATTGGCGGCGCTTCGTTGAAGTCCGCGGAATTTTTGGCGATTGCGCGGGCCTAACCGCGTGGTGCCGGGATGAAGCGATGAACATGCTGGAAACGGGGTTGTTGATTCTGCATCTGCTGGTCGCCGTGGC
>JANMBN010000110.1:0-2179 GCA_031360485.1 Betaproteobacteria bacterium
CTCGGAGGTGTCGATGACGAGCTCGTCGCGGCGCGCGCCGGAGAACGCCGGGCGGGCCTGCACCCCGACCAGGCAACTCGCCCCCGGCGCCAGCGGGCCGCCCGCCGTGCAGCCGTCCGCGCCGATGCCGAACTCGCTGCCGCCGGTCCGCAGGCCGGTGATCGCCAGCGCCGCATCGCCGTCGTTGGTTACCGTGACCTGGCGCTGAGCCGCGCCGGTTCCGGCGTCGAGCGCCCCGAAATCGACATCCTCCGGCAGCGAGCACAGGTTGCCCGCCTGTTGCCCGGCCGGCGGACCGTACAGGCAGCGGCATCCGTGCACGTCGTCCGCGGTCAGTTGGGTGAGATTGGTGTAAGCCGAGTCCGGCGGACCCGACATCATCGCGCCACCGACATTCGAATGCGAAAGCCCGATCGCGTGTCCCCATTCGTGGCTGACGCTGCGCGCAATCTGCGCCGACGACGTCAGATACCGCGGGCTCATCAGGATGTCGGAATCGACGATCGTGCGATCGCCCAAACCGTACTGGTACCACGAGTAGGTGATCGCCGCGCTGCCCCCGCTCAGCGTCTGCCAGCCGACGACCGGTTCGCGGTCGGGCTGGCCGCCGACCAACCTGTTCGGCGGCGTGTTCGTTTCGCCATCGTAGACGATCTCGATGCCGCAGACGGCGGTCCACTTCGCCGCCGCCGCGATGATCTGCTGAATTGCCCCGTTCTTGTTAGCGCTGAATTGCGACGGCGCATTCGCGTGGTTGTACCGCCAATGTATCGCCGCGGGCCACGTCGCGGGCAGGCCGAACATGTAGCGGAATTTGGAAACCGGACGCGCGCCGGGCGGCTCGAATTCGTCCCCGGAAACCGGTCGGGCGATGAAGTCGGATGCTTCGGCGCGAGGCGGGTTGGCGAGCAACCAAGGGAGCGCAGCCGCGACAAGCAGCGCGATGATCCGCCTTTCCGAAATCCGCGCCGACGCCAAGATCCGACCCTCCACGCTCCATGACAAACGCATAGCACCGACGCGGCAGCGAACCCGATATCCCGCGCTTCGCGTCCGGTTACCACTATACGACGACTGCGCGGCGTGCACGCCCGGCCCGCAGCGGGTATCGTGCCGGAGACCATGCGAATCGCCGACCTGAACACCTTGGACCGCGCCGCGTTCGTCGCGACACTGGGCGGAATCTTCGAGCACTCACCGTGGGTGGCGGAACGGGCGGTCGACGCGCGGCCGTTCGCGAGCGTCGACGCGCTGCATGCCGCGATGCTGGCCGCCGTTCGCGGCGCGCCCGCCGGGCTGCAGCTCGCGTTGCTGCGCGCGCACCCGGAGCTCGCCGGCAAGGCGGCGATCCACGGCGAACTCACGGCCGAATCGACGAACGAGCAGTCGGGCGCCGGCCTCGACCGGTGCTCGCCGGACGAATTCGCGCGGCTTACCGCGCTCAACGACGCATACAACGCGAAGTTCGGCTTCCCGTTCATCCTCGCGGTCAAGGGCTACGATCGCGCCGGGATCCTGCGCGAGTTCGCGCGCCGCGTCGAGCACGATCGCGCCGCCGAATTCGACGAAGCTCTGGCGCAGATCGCGCGGATAACGCGGTTCCGGCTCGACTCGCTATTCGGGGACGGCTGAAGCGGGCGCTGCGGCGGCGGAATCGACAACGGCTTCGGCCGCCCCGGGACCCTCGCCTGCGACGTTGGCTAGCGCAGGGACCGGCGACGCAGCAACAGGTACGCCGCCGGAATTACGAGCATCGAGGATTGCGCCGAGGACGGGCCCCTGCGTGGGCACGTGAGCGGGTTGGCTCGTCGCGCCGCGAAATGACCGACTTGCCGAAGTTCTAGCCTTCGAGCCGGCCGATGAAGCCCTGCATCTTGATGCGCTTGGTGAGCAGCGTGCGGGCCAGCAGCCCCAAGCGGTTCGGCCCAGGTGGCCGGTCCGTGTTGAGCGTCAAATGAAAGATACAGGGTACCGATTAGAACCTGCCCGGCTGTCGGAACAGGAACGACGCGTTTATCAAAGCGGAAGCAAACGCCGCCTTCCCGGAAATCAACGGACCGATAGACCGGCTCAGTCACGATGGATTAAGGGTGGTAAGCCCGAGGCTTTCCCAATCCTGCATACCGCCGCGATACCAGAGAATTTTGTGCGCCGGATAGCCGATTTTCAGCAGGGCCTT
>JANMBN010000121.1:0-7356 GCA_031360485.1 Betaproteobacteria bacterium
CGCCGGTTCTACGAGCGACACGGCTGTGTCGCAGTCGCCCTTTGCGACGGGACGGGCAACGAGGAAGGCGAACCCGACGTCCGTTACGAACGCTCGACGCACGACTGATCCACGGCGCGGTTGTCCGGCCGGATTCGGCCAGGACCAGTCATAGCATCGCGTTCTCCAAAGCGGTCACACGCTACAAGGTGCGGCTAAGGACGGCCGCTCGTTGGCGGCGCTCAATCCCCGCTGTAGGCGTACGATGGCCGGACTTCCTCTCGTCGACGAGGTGAATCAATGATCACGCGCCGCAGTGTTTTACTGGCAGGTGGCATCGGCGCGCTAGTCCTGCATCGGCTCAGCCGCGGACAGCCCGCCGCGACCATTCGTCGTGTAGGAATACTGGCGATCGGTTCAGAAGCCACTCGCGTCCATCTGGACGCTGCCTTCAGGCAGGGAATGCGGGAGCTCGGCTGGTTGGAGGAGAAGAACGTCGAGTATCGATTTCTCTACGCCGATGGCGACGTGGATCGCTTGGACGCACTGGCCAGCGAACTGATCGGGCAGAAAGTCGAGGTGATCGTGGCCGGGAGCAGTTCGGTCACGGGGGCGGCGCAGCGAGCCACGAAGACGATACCGATCGTCATGGTGGGCGTCTCGAACGCCGTCGGCAACCGGTTTGTCGCAAGTCTGGCCAGGCCGGGGGGCAACATCACCGGGATTTCCAACCAGCGCGAAGAGGTGTTGGGCAAGCTGATCGAGATCCTGCACGTCGTCACGCCGAACGCTCGGCGTATCGCCATTCTGTTAAACGAAAGCAACTCGTCGTATGGCTGGAATTGGGCCGCCGCCCAGAGCGCTTGCGCGGCGTTGGACCTCGTTGCGCTCCGCGTTGTCGCCAGCACGCCGGCGCAACTCGGCGCCGCCGTCGAGCAGATCGTTCGAAGACAATCGCAGGCCGTCGTGGTGGTCGCGGACCCCGTCTACTTGAACGAGCGCGCGAAGCTGCAAGAGCTGATGCAGGCCACCCGGCTGCCGGCGGCATACGGGTTGCGCGAGCACGTGGTCGCAGGCGGGTTGCTCAGCTACGCAGCCGATCTCGCCGCGAGCTTCCGCTATGTGGCGAAGTACGTGGACAAGATTTTGAAGGGCGCCAAGCCCGCCGATCTTCCCGTCGAACAGCCGACCAAATACGAGCTGCTGATCAACCTGAAGACCGCGAAGGCGCTCGGCCTGACGATTCCGAAGGATGTCCTGCTGCGCGCGGACGAAGTGATGGAGTAGCCGAACGCCACGAATTGATCGTGGGTGAATGTCCGGTTCTTGTTCGGCACAACGGCCGGGTAGGGTCGATCTGCGACCGTCGCCGGTCAAACTGTTTGCGTTCAGACTTGAAGGTTGCTGACCGGCCAGGTCCGGTCGTAGCGCCTCATTCTTCAAAGCGGTCGTGGCCCAGGTCCTGGCAATCGGTGTGTGACGCTCTGAGAGGTAATATTATTGGATTGTTCTTCGTGGACGGGTTGGCCCAATGATGGATCGGCGAACGTTTGAGCTTGTCGTTGCGAGCCTCCTGCTCGTCGATCCTCGTGTATCGGCAGCGCAGCAGGGGAAGGTATACCGAATCGGTATCCTTACGTCAGGAGCCGCTCCCGCTGAGCGACAGAGATTCGACGATTTCACCCGAGGGCTCAATGAATTGGGCTACTTTGAGGGACGGAACATCCAGATCGAGCGGCGCTATGCCGCAGGCAAGTTTGAGGTCTTGCCCGCGCTGGCCGCGGATCTCACACAACAAAAGGTCGACGTGATTGTCTGTATGTCTACGCTCGCTGCGCAGGCAGCAAAGCAGGCTACTGGAACGATACCAATCGTATTCGCCACAGTTGCGGACCCGGTCGCGGAGGGCTTTGCCGAAAGCTTGGCGCGACCCGGTGGCAACATTACGGGGGTATCCAACTTTGGAACTGTGCTCAGCGGGAAGCTCTTGCAAATTCTCAAGGATGCGTTCCCGACAACATCGCGGGTTGCGGTGTTCAGTGCACCGCGTGCTGCGCACGCCGCAGCCCAGTTCTCCGAGTTGGAGGCCGCGGCGAGGACTCTTCGCATGGAGGTAATGGCGGTCCAGATTCGCCGGCGCGAGGATATCGAACCAGTGCTCGCTCGACTACGAGAATGGCGGGCCGATGCGATGTACGTCATGCAGGGCGCGGAAAACAGCGCGGCGCGGGAATTTCTCGTCGAGTTCGCGACCAAGAGCCGACTGCCGGCAATTTATCCGCAACGAAACTACGCCGAAGCGGGTGGCCTTATCAGCTATGGCTCAAACTTCGACGCCAACTACCACCGCGCCGCAACTTACGTCGACAAGATTCTGAAGGGCGCCAAGCCCGGCGATCTCCCGATCGAGCAACCGACCAAGTTCGAAATGGTGATCAATCTCAAGACCGCCAAGGCGCTCGGCCTCACAATCCAGCAGCCGCTGCTGCTGCGCGCGGACGAGGTGATTCCGTAGCCGAACGCATCGGAGTCGATCGCTGGTGAGTGTCCGGTTCTAGTACGACGCAATGGCCGGAGAGGGTCGCCTGCCGGCATTGTTGAGGCCTGTGCGATGCCTCCCAGCGCGGCGTCGTCAGGTGCTCGTACAGTCGCGCGTAAGGACAGGCGTCGCACAAGCCTTAACAGGCGCGGACGTTGTAGCCGTTTTCCGATTGCCGACAATGACTCAGAAATCGCGGGTGACGGTCCTGCGTGAACGGCCCTAGAATCGGTTCATGTCAACCCCGTCGCCTTGGTCGCGAGCGGCCCGAGAGCGGGCGGCCAAGCGCTGGTATGTGTACTTGATTCTGTGTCGCAGCAACGCGATCTACACCGGGATCGCGCTTGACGTGGCGGCGCGGTACGTACAGCACCTTGCTGGCACGGGAGCGCGATACACGCGCGCGGATCCACCGCGTCGGCTGCTCACCAAGTTCGTCTGCCCGAATCAATCGGTGGCAGGCAAGCTGGAGGCGGCGATCAAGAGACTGTCTGCTGCCGAGAAGCGAAAGGTAGTCGGCATGACCGGTGCGGCGGTGCGCAAACTCCTGCTCGATTGAGCCTCGCGTATATGTCGAGTGGCAGCCAGCCTGCACCCCTTCGTGCAACGCATACTTACAACAGCAGGGCCATAAGATATGATCAGTAGACAAGCGAGTCCACTTCCCTGACCGCTGGCAAACTTGCGGGCATTGTCAGCCGCCCATACGAATGCTTTGAAAGGAAAGACCAAAGACATGTCTCGCAAAGAACCAGGTTTCGCGGAACGCCTGCAGACGGCGGCCAAGGCGAAGCAAGCCCAGTTGGAAAAGATACGTGCAACGGCGCTGGCTAACGACGCACAGTCCACCGAGCGGCAGGCTGCCCGGGTGGAAACGGCGGAAGCCCGCAAGATTCGCACGGCCGAACACAAATACTCGAACCGGGTGACGGCCGAACTCAGGGACGCACAACGCGCGGCTGAGAAAGCCAGACAAGCACAGGCTGTCACGGAAGAAAAGGCGCGAAAGGACGCCGAGCGCGCTGCCCAAGTCGAGGCCGATGCAGCGCTTAAAAAGGTTCAGAAGGCTGCGCGCGACTCCAAATACGCCGCGCGCAAGGTGCGGCAGAAATAGGCAACGTGGAACTGTTCGACGTCGGAATAGCAATGCAATCTTTTCCGACATGGTACGGTCCCGCCGGTCGTTGTGGCCTCGAAGATGAAAACGAGCGGGTGAGAGGAGATGCCGGCGTGGAATTCATACGTTCCACGCCGCTATCTTTCGCATTGCTAATGATTCAGACCTATAGGGAGAAATACCATGAACCTACGAAGCACGCTTGCACTGATAACCACGCTAATTGCCATCTTCTCGAATAGCGCGCTCGCGCAAAAGGCGGGGGATCTGGAAGGAGTCAAAGCGGCGAGCAAAGCCTTTTATTCGGCATTGGCGGTGATCGACGATGGGACGGCCATGGAAAAGGTCTGGGCTCACACACCCTACGTCACATTGGTTGGCCCCCGCAGCAAATCGATCCTTGTCGGATGGGATGGCCAAAAGAAATACTGGGAAGAAAGCAACAAACGATTCTCGCAGAGAAACGCCGTGTTGCTGGATCCGCAGGTTCACGTCAACGGCAATCTTGCCTGGGAGATGGGCCAGGAGAGCGGGGAGAACAAATTGAGGGACGGCAGCATGACCAAGAACGAAAACATGGTGACGAATGTCTACGAAAAACAGGCAAACGGCCGCTGGCTGATCGTATCCCACCACGCGCAACCGAAACCCCAATAGACGCTGACTGTCCAGCCGCACTCGGGAAACAACTCTCACACAGACCCCGCTTCGGTGGGATTTGTTTTTGGTGGATCTGCTTGCCTCCCGAATGGCCGCCATCGGGAGCGGGCTATGACCGGTGTGGGTCAAACTGCGACCGACGACAGTCGAGCCGCTCGCGTTCAGACCCGACGGTCGCTGAACGGCCAAGACCTGCCATAGCCGGGCATAGCGAAATTACCCTAAGAGCGGACGTTCGACGGTCACCTCGCTCGCCAAGACCGGGCTGCAAGCGCGGCTAGCACGCCGGAACGAAACCTGAGCAGGAAGACCTAGGCGATTGTGATCGCAGTGGGGTAATTCAACGGTGGACAGCCCGTTCGCGAAACGAATAGATCTTGATGCCAAATTCTGGGCTGCAAACTGCCAGACTGTTCTTGTGTACCGCTACGCCTTTGGGTCCGCCTTCCATATTGTTGCGTGCGTTAATTTCCCTGAATTCGCGGTCCGGCCCGACAACGGTCTGCGACACCGGCGATTGAGACCAGCGCATTCCAAGGACATGACGCCTGGGCTCGTATACCGGAGGATGACGCAGGTTGCATCCGTCGAGGCGAGACCATACCGTTGATCGGCCGATGCAAGTAGCGATAACCCGGCAACGAACTTGCCGAACCGCGGAGCGCGAATCGATCAACGCGCGAACGTATGACCGGTATCGATAAGAACGGTCTTCGGGTTTCGGCAGGATTGCGTCACACGCGAAGGCGGCAGCTGTCGGTGTCCGCCGCGCACCGTGCGGCCCGCCCAACGGGAAAGCGTCAGTCGGTTGCGGTGCCGGCCGCGACGGGTGGGGGCGCCGCGTTGCCGATCGCGGCGAGGATGCCCTGCAGCAACGCCGTCGGCGTCGGCGGGCAGCCGGGAATTTCGACGTCGACCGGAATCACGTTGGCGACGCGGCCCAGGCTCGCATAGCTCTCGCCGAAAATGCCGCCGGAGCACCCGCAATCGCCCACGGCGACGACGAGCTTCGGGTCCGGCGTCGCGTCGTAGGTCCGCTGCAATGCGATCGCCATGTGTTTCGACACCGGCCCCGTCACGAGCAGCATGTCGGCGTGCCGCGGGCTCGCGACGAACCGGATGCCGAGGCCCTCGATGTTGTAGTACGGATTGCCGAGCGCGTGGATCTCGAGCTCGCAGCCGTTGCACGAGCCCGCGTCGACCTGGCGGATCGTCAGCGCGCGCCCCAGCGTCTTCAGGATCGTCTCCTGCAGCCGGGCGACGACCACCATCTCGCCGTCCGGTGCGGGCGCGGGTTCGGTCCTGGTCCCGGTTTTTGCGATCTGTCGGAGTATTTGCAGCATCGGATTTTGGGGTCAGAGACGAATTTCCGCGGCAGGCGCCCGAAACTCGTTCCGTAGTATCCGGAAATTCGTCTCTGACCCTAATTATAGGTCGTGTCCGCTGTAGGTCAGATTGAACGATTTGTTGATCAACGGGAAGTCGGGAACGATGTTGCCGATCACCGCGTGCTCGAGCACCGGCCAGTTCGACCATGACGGGTCGTGCGGGTGGCAGCGGTAAATGGTTCCCTTCGGGCCGCATTCGAGCGCAACCAGCACGGGCCCGCGCCAGCCCTCGACGTAACCGAGACCCTTGCGATGGGCGGGCGGTTCCGCCATCGGCACCGCGGTGTCGCCGTCGGGCAGCGCATCGACGATCGCGCACACCAGCCGCAGCGATTCGAATGCTTCGTCGAAGCGCGCGGCGACGCGGGCGGCGACGTCACCGCCTTCGGCTGTCACTTTGCGCACGGCGAGCATGTCGTAGGGCGCGGCGGGAAAGTCGCAGCGCAGATCGCGCGCCTGCCCGCTCGCGCGGCCGGCGAGCCCGGTCAGCCCCAGTTGGGCGGCGAGCGCCGGCGTCACGACGCCGCAGGCGCGGAACCGGTCCTGCAGGCCGTCGTGCTCGTCGTAGATACCGCGCAGTATGCGGATCTCGCGCTCGAGCATCGCGCATTCGTCGCGGATCGCGGCGGCGCTCTCCGGCGCGACGTCGCGCGCAACGCCGCCCGGCGCGACGAAATCCATCGCGAGGCGGTGGCCGAAGGCGGCCAGGTTCGTCCGCAGCACCTGCTCTTTCAGGCACGAGAACTGGGCGAGGCCGAACGCGAAGCCGCCGTTGTTGCCGAGGTAGCCGAGGTCGCCAAGATGGTTGGCGATGCGCTCGCGCTCGAGTGCGAGCGCCCGCAGCCAATGGGCGCGCGGCGGCGGCGAAACGCCCGCGATCGCCTCCAGCGCCTGCGCGTAGGCCCATGCGTACGCGACCGTGCTGTCGCCGGAGACCCGGCCGGCGAGCCGATGGCCGGTCGCCGCCTGCATGGCCTCGAAGCGCTTCTCGATTCCCTTGTGCGCGAACCCCAGTCGCTCCTCCAGGCGCAGCACTTTTTCGCCGACGATCTGGAACCGGAAATGCCCCGGTTCGATGATTCCCGCATGGACCGGCCCGACGGGGATCTCGTGCACGCCGTCGCCCTCTACGCGGACGAACGGGTATTCCTCCTGGCCCGGCTGCCAGTTGGGCGAGGCCTCGAAATCGCGGCGCAGCGGATAGTGGTCGATCGGCCAGCTCGCCTGCCACACCCAAGGCCGCTGATCTTCGGCCTCGGACGCGATGCCGAGGAGATCGAACGCCGCGCGCTGCATCCGGTTCGCAGCGGGAAACACCACCGAAAGATCGGGGTATGTCGACTCGCTGGTCGGCAGCGTGTGCTCGAACAGAGTGAGTCCGTCGCGGTCCTGCAGCACGACATTGAGGGCGTAGCCGCGGTCGCGGTCGCGCTCGTCGCAGCCCCAGAGCGCGACGAGCTGCCCGCCTTGCTCCCACGTGACGCGACAGGCAGTCAGGAGTCCGATCGCGTCGACGGGGCAGCGTCTGGCCGGCACGCCCGAGGGCAAGGCGGCGGCGGCGAGTCCGAGGCGGGAAAGGTCCATGGAGGAACGAATGCCGATCTATCCGATCAGCCGTGCTGCCTGCCGGTACCAATCGGCGAGGAACGGTGGAATCCAGAGCCCGAGCATCA
>JANMBN010000126.1:0-2926 GCA_031360485.1 Betaproteobacteria bacterium
CGCGACCTGGGCGGCCTGATCGTCATCGACTTCATCGACATGGAGAGCACGAAGAACCAGCGCGAGGTGGAGAACCGCCTGCGCGACGCGCTCAAGTACGACCGCGCGCGCGTGCAACTCGGCAAGATCTCGCGTTTCCAGATCGAACATCAGATCGAGACCGCGTACGCGCGCCAGGTGCCCCTGCCCGCGGGCGGCGCCATCGTCATCGACCACACCGAGGCGCTGGTCTCGGTCGACGTCAACTCGGCCCGCGCGACCAAGGCCGGCGACATCGAGACGACGGCGTTCAACACCAACCTCGAGGCGGCCGACGAGATCGCCCGCCAGCTTCGGCTGCGCGATCTGGGCGGGCTCATCGTCATCGATTTCATCGACATGGAGAGCACGAAGAACCAGCGCGAAGTCGAGAACCGGCTCAAGGACGCGTTGCGCTACGACCGCGCGCGGGTGCAGCTCGGCAAGATTTCGCGATTCGGGCTGATGGAGCTGTCGCGCCAGCGTCTGCGCCCGGCGCTCGCCGAATCGGCCTACATCCCCTGCCCGCGCTGCCACGGCATCGGCCATATCCGCGGCACCGAGTCGACCGCGCTGCACATCCTGCGCATCCTGCAGGAAGAGGCGATGAAGGAGAACACCGCGCAGGTCGTCGCGCAGGTTCCGATCGACGTCGGTACGTTCCTGCTCAACGAAAAGCGCAACGAGGTGCTGTCGATCGAGACGCGATTCAAGGTGAACGTGCTGCTCGTGCCGAACCGCCACCTCGAGACGCCGAATTACACGATCGAGCGTCTGCGCCACGACGACCTCAATCAGAGCGAGCCGATGGCCCCGTCGTTCAACCTCGTCACGCAGCCGGAGCAACCCGATCCGGTGAAGCAGATGAAGGAAGAGGCGAAGGAGCCGCGTGCGGAAGCCGTCGTCAAGGGCATTACGCCCGCGCAGCCGGCGCCCGTGCCGGTGGAAGCTCCTCCGCAGGCAGCGGCAGCCGCCGCCGTGACACCGCCCGCGTCGAGCGGATGGTTCGCCAGGATGTTGGGCTGGTTCCGAAGCGAGCCCGCGATCCCCGCGCCGCCGGCGCGCGCGGAAAGGCCGCGCGAAAGCCGCGAACCACGCCGCGAGACACGGGATGGACGCGACAACCGTGGCGATCGCGACCGCAATCGCGGCCAGGATCGCCGCGATGGACGCCGCGACGAGCGCAAGGGCGAGGCCCGCGACGGACGTGGCGCTCGCGGCGAGCCGCGCCCGCAAAGCCAGGCGCGCGATCAACAGCCGTCGCGTCCGCAACAGGCGGCGGGCGGCCCACGCCGGGACCGGCAGCCGCCGCGCGACGGGCAGCCGCCGCGTGATGGACAACCGCCGCGCGATGGACAACCCCAGCGCGACGGGCAACCGCAACGTGACGTTCAGGCGCCGCGCGAGCCGCGTCCGCCGCGCGAGCCGCGCCCCCCGCGCGAGCCGCGCGAAGGACAGCCGCAGCGGGAACCCCGTCCGCCACGCGAGCCCCGTCCTCAATCGCCGATCGGCGCGGAAGGCACGCTGCCGGCGATCGAAGCCGCGGAGCCGGGAATGGTTCGTCCCGTCGACGCGGCCACGACAATTCCGGGCGCGGCGCACGAGGGCACGCGACGCCGACGGGATCGCCACCGTCGTGGCGACCGGGTCGATCATCCGGAAGCGAAGGATCGGCACGACGCAGCCGCCGGCGCCGACGAGCCCGGCGCGCTGATCGCGGGTCCGGTGCTCGTGCCGGCACCCAGCGTTCCCCGCGCGGAGCCTTCCGCGGCGGCACTGGCGCTGGTCCCGACCAAGCCCGCCCCGATCGTGCAACCGATCCAGCCGACGGAGTTCCATTCAGCCGTCGAGCCGATCCGGACCGCGGAGCCAAAGCCCGCTCAGGTTGCGGAGCCGACATTCGCCTGGGAACCTGTGATCGTCAAACCCGAAGGCGCACCGGCCGAACGGACGCCGCATCCCGTCGCGACCTCCGGCCCCGTCGCGACACCGCGTCCCGTCGCGGCGGTCCCGCCGATTTCGTTGTCGCTTCCGCCGGACTCGCCGCTCGAACTGGTCGAGACGCGATTCGCCCCGGCTCCGGCAATCGAGCCGGAAACGGCACGGCCCGCAGGACCTCGGCGCGTTCGTCCCGCACGAATCGAAGTCGCCGAGGAACCCTTGCAGATCGTCGAAACGAGGAAGGACACGCAGCCCCCGGCCAGTTGACCAACCGAACCTCGTCGGACTGCCAAGGCGGGCGAAAAGCTCGCCTGGTTCCTCGTGCGCGTGCGACTATTTCGGACGGGCGCCATTCGTCCGGCACATAAGAATGACCGGGGGACAGGGTCGTGACCGACAAGCGATGGATATCGATTCCGGCAGCGCTCCGCACGGCGCTGGCCGCATCGTTGATGATGCCGGTGTTCTCCGCAACCGCGATCGCGGGGCCGCTGGAGGACGCCGCCGCGGCGTACGACCGCGGCGACTACACGACCGCGTCCATCCTCTATCTCCCGCTTGCCGAGCAAGGCTCCGCGGCCGCCCAGTACAGTCTCGGTTTGATGCATGCGATGGGTCAGGGCGTTCCCCAGGACTTTGCCGCGGCAATCAACTGGTATCGCAAAGCCGCCGACAAGGGCAATGCCAGCGCGCAGAACAACCTCGGCGTCATGTACGCGCAGGGACAAGGCGTGCCGCAGGACCATGCCGAGGCGGCCAAGTGGTATCGCAAGGCCGCTGAACAGGGCAACCCTTTGGCGCGAAACAATCTCGGATTCATGTACGCAAACGGCCAGGGCGTACCGCAGGACTACGCGGAGGCGATCAAGTGGTTCGAACTGGCCGCCGAGCAGGGCGACGCCAACGCTCAGTACAATCTCGGCTTCTTCAACGCGAGCGGCCGCGGCATCCCGCAGAACGACGCCGA
>JANMBN010000132.1:0-1599 GCA_031360485.1 Betaproteobacteria bacterium
CCTAGGCCGGGGGGATATTCTGGTTCATCCGGAACAGGTTGTCCGGATCGTACTTCCCCTTGAGCTTCGCGAGCCGCTCGTAGTTCCCTCCGTACGCGCCGACCTTGACACGCGCGGTCTCATCCTCCGGCATGAAGTTCACGTACACGCCGCCGGTCGCGAACTTGCCCGCGGCGTCGAACAGGCCGCGCGCCCACCCAATGCAGGCAGCGTCCTGCGCAGCGTCCCGCCAGCGCGTGTGCACGTTCATGATGAACAGCACGTCGCGGTGCGGGTACGCGGTCGCGCCCACCGGCACGCGATTGACCGCCCCTCCGAGATGCCCGATGAAGACCTCGCACTCGTCCGTCGGCAGGTGCTTGATGGCCTCGAGCAGCGTGGTGATGAGGCCGTCCTCGAGCGACGTGAAATCGTGCGACTTCCAATAGTTGCGCGCGCCCGGCGTGAGCAGCGGGTCGAACGCGGTCTGCCAGACGGCGAGCGGCATCGGCCCGATGACGTCGGCGATCGGCTTGCCAAGCGCGCGCAGCGGCGCGAGCGCCTTCTCGCCGGCGGCCTGCTCACCGCTCCAGCAGGCGGCGATCACGAACACCTCCTTGCCGTGCCACTCGGCCGGCAAAAACGGCAGCGGCGGCGCCTTGCGCATCACCACCCACACGGTCAGTTCGTCCGGCGCATTGGCGACGATCTTCTCGTAGCCATCGAACAACGTCTTCGCGTCGGCGAACGGGTGGACGATCAAGCCCGCGAGCACCGTCGGCCCAACCTGGTGCAGGCGGAATTCGAACGAGGTCACGACCCCGAAATTCCCACCGCCGCCGCGGATCGCCCAGAACAGGTCCGGGTTCTCGCGTTCGCTCGCGACCAGCAGTCGGCCATCGGCGGTGACGACATCGGCGGAGAGGAGGTTGTCGGCGGTCAGGCCGAAGCGCCGGCTCAGCCAGCCGAAGCCGCCGCCGAGCGTCAGGCCGGCGATCCCGGTGGTCGAGTTGATGCCGAGCGGTGTCGCGAGGCCGAACGCCTGCGTCTCCTTGTCGAAATCCGAGAGCAGCGCGCCCGGTTCGGCGCGCGCGGTGCGGGCCGCGGCGTCGACGCGCACGGACCTCATGAGCGAGAGATCAAGCATCAGCCCGCCGTCGCAGCACGCGTTGCCGGCGATGTTGTGCCCGCCGCCCTTGATCGCGATCATGAGACCGCGCGCGCGGGCGAACTTGACCGCGGCCACGACATCGGCGGCGCCGAGCGCGCGCACAATGAGCGCGGGACGGCGGTCGATCATGGCATTCCAGAGGGTGCGCGCGGTGTCGAAGCCGGGCTCGCCGGGGAGGCAGAGGGCCCCGCGAATTTGCGCGCGCAGGGTTTCGAGATCTTCGGGAGCAAGCGTGGCCTGCCCGCCGTCGTTGGTCTTGACGAGAACCGTGGTCACAGTGACCTCCGGGAGGGGATGGATCGGTTGCAGCGCAGCAAGGGGAGGAGCAGGCGAATTGTAATCCCGGAGACGGGGCCGTGTATATTCCGGGCATGAGCTCCCACCCCGCCGCCATGTCCGCCGGTCCCTGGCCGGCTTCCATCCGCATCGTCGAGGTCGGCCCGCGCGAC
>JANMBN010000133.1:0-3827 GCA_031360485.1 Betaproteobacteria bacterium
CGGATCCACCGGCTCGAGGACTGGGGCCGGCGTCAGCTCGCGTATCCGATCGCCAAGGTTCACAAGGCGCATTACGTGCTGATGAACATCGAGATCGACCAGGAGACCCTGGACGAACTCGAACACGCGTTCAAGTTCAACGATGCGGTGCTGCGGCACTTGATCGTTGCGATGGAGGAAGCCGTCGTCGCACCGTCACCGATGATGCGGGAAGAGAAGGCGAGGCCCGCGCGCGACGGGGATCGTGGTGACCGTGGCGATCGCGGTGACCGTGGCGATCGCGGTGACCGTGGCGATCGCGGTGACAGGGGCGATCGCGGTGACAGGGGTGATCGGGGCGACCGAACGCCGCGGCCGGCCGTCGCCGATGCGCCCGTGGACGCTCCGCCCGCGGATTCGACGCCCGCTGCGGCTCCGTAGCCGGTAGCGGTATACGAACAGCCAAGTGCCTGGCGCAAACCGGTTGACGATCGACGTCATGCTTGCCGAATGCGGCGACCTCCGTTACACCCCGGCCGGCGTTCCGGCGCTGGAATGCGTGCTGAATCACGCATCGCTTCAGCGCGAAGCCGGCGGCAATCGGAAGGTCGACTGCGAGCTGGCAGCGGTGGCGTTCGGCGAACCGGCCGTCGCGCTGGCCAAGGTGCCGATGGGCACCGCGCTGCGCTGCCGGGGCTTTCTCGCCCGCCGCTACCGCACCGGGATCACCGTCGCGCTGCACATCGATGAATTCGAAACGCTAGACAACGTATTGGAAGGAAACTGACATGCCCCGTCCGACCGGAAGGTTTGGAAAGAAGAAAGACGGCAAGAAGCGCGAGCGCGGGAACAATCTGTTCAAGCGCAAGAAGTTCTGCCGGTTCACCGCCGAAGGCGTCAAGTGGATCGACTACAAGGACATCGACGTGCTGAAGGACTTCATCCAGGAAAACGGCAAGATCATGCCGGCCCGGATCACCGGCACCAAGGCGAGATTCCAGCGTCAGCTGGGCATCGCGATCAAGCGCGCGCGCTTCCTCGCGCTGGTCCCGTACACCGACCTGCACTGACGCGGAGCCCACGATGCAAATCATTCTGCTCGAGAAAGTGGTCAACGTCGGCGACCTCGGCGACGTCGTCAAGGTGAAGCAGGGCTATGCGCGCAATTACCTGATCCCGCAGGGAAAGGCCAAGCGCGCCACGCCCGACAACATCAAGCTGATCGAGGCGAAGCGCGCGGAGCTCGAGACGGCTGCCGCACAACGGCTCGTCGCGGCGCAGGAACAGGCGGCGAAGATCGAGGGCATGGCGATCAAGGTCGCGCAGAAGGCGGGCGTCGACGGCCGATTGTTCGGCTCCGTGACCAACGTCGACATCGTCGAGGCCATGGCGGCGCAAGGCGTCACCGTCGAGAAGGGCGCCATCCGGATGCCCGATGGGCCGCTGAAGCACATCGGCGAGTTCCCGCTCGTCGTCGCGCTCTACCTCGACGTCACGGCGAACATCACGGTGACGGTTCTCGCCGAAACGACCCCCGGGAGCTGACCGAACGCCCGGCGCGAACGCCGCTGCTCGCAGTCGCGAGAGCGTCAGCCGGCGTTCACGCCGCGCGCTGCCGGCGTGGCGTGTGCGGTTCCCGCGGCGAACGCGTAGGATTGCAATCCGCGCCGCGTCCCAGCGCGAACCCATCGGACAACCAAAAAGGTCCCCGCATGAGATCCTTGCTCCAGATCCTCGCCACCCTGACGCTCTGCGCGGTCGCGTTCACCGCCACGGCGCAGGACAAGGTCGTCTACCACTTCGACAGCGGCAACGCGCAGGCCACCAAAGGTCTGCGCAACATGCGCAATCATCTGGACATCGATCCCACGGCGAAGATCATCGCCGTGGCCCATGCCGAGGGGGTGGACTTCCTGATGGAAGGCGCGAAAACGGCCGACAATCAGGAGTTTGCCGCGTTGGTCAGCGATCTTTCGGCGCGCGGTGTCACGTTCGAAATCTGTGAAATCACGCTCAAGAACCGCAAACTGAAGAAGGAGCAGTTCATCCTGGGCCCCGGCTTCACGCCCTCGGGCGTCGTGCGCATCGCCAATCTGCAGGCGCGGGACCACTACGCCTATATCAAGCCCTGAATCGGCAGGTTCGCGACGGAGGCACCATGCGGGACGGTCACCAGCTGTTCGACCCCGTGTCGTCGACGTTCACCTACATCCTCACCGATCCGGTGACGCGCGACGCGGTGATGATCGACGCGGTGGACAGCCAGTTCGCCGTCTATTCGGAAATGCTCGACCGCGACCGGCTCAAGCTTCGTTACGTGCTCGAAACGCATACGCATGCCGACCACATCACCGCGGCGGGGCGGTTGAGCCTTAGCACCGGTGCGCAGTCGGCCGCACCGCTTCCCTGCGGGATCACGATGGCGGACCTTCAGCTCCGCCATGGCACCGAGCTCGAATTCGGCGGGGAAAGGATCCGGGCGCTGCACACGCCCGGGCACACGTCCGGCTCGATGTCGTATGTGTGGCGCGATGGCGTCTTCACCGGCGACACACTTCTGATCGGCGGCTGCGGGCGCACGGACTTCCAGAGCGGCGACTCCGGCGCGCTCTACGACAGCATCACGCAGACGCTGTTCGCGCTGCCGGACACGACGGTCGTTTATCCCGGCCATGACTACAACGGGCGCACGTCGTCCACGATCGGCGCGGAAAAGAGGGACAACAAGCGCGTGGCGGGCCGAACCCGCGAGCAATTCATCCGGCTGATGGCCGAGCTCCATCTGCCGAGGCCCCGGCTGATGGACATCGCGGTGCCGGCGAACCGGCGTCTTGGCCTGGACCCGCACGAGGCGTGAGGCGCGCGCTGCCTGGCCCGCTCGCCCGGCCTGTTAGAATTGTCGTGCGCCGGGGTCGCCGTTGCGGTAGCGGATCGCGGGTTTCCGGCGCCCGGTCCGCGCGGCAAGCCAGACACGTCGCCATGCATTCCCCGCATCGTTCGCCATGCCCGATGATCCACAAATCGACAGCCTGAAGCTCCCTCCCCATTCGCTGGAGGCGGAGCAATCGGTGCTGGGCGGCCTGTTGCTCGACAACGAGGCGGTGGACAAGGTCGGCGACGTGATCGCCGACGCCGACTTCTACAGCGAAGCGCACCGGTTCATCTACGCGCATATCCTCAGGCTCTCCGCCGACGGCAAGCCGGCCGACGTCGTGACCGTTTCGGAATCGCTGTCGTCGGTGCAGAAGCTCGATTACATCGGAGGGCTCGCGTACCTCGGCGCGCTGGTGCAGAACGTGCCGACTGCGGCGAACATCCGCCACTACGCGCAGATCGTCCGCGACCGGTCGATCCTGCGACAGCTCGCGGGAACGGCCGGCGACATCGCCGATTCCGCTTACAACCCGCTCGGTCGCAGCGCGAAGGAGATCCTCGACCAGGCCGAGGCCAAGGTGCTGCATATCGCCGAGCAGGGGGAACGCGGCGCGCAGCAGTTCGCGGAGATCGGCAAGCTGCTCGCGGGCGTCGTCGAGCGGATCGAGACGCTGTACAACCGCGACGACCCGTCCGACGTCACGGGCGTGCCGACGGGCTTTTCCGACCTCGACCGGATGACGTCCGGCCTGCAGCCGGGCGACCTCGTGATCATCGCCGGACGGCCGTCGATGGGCAAGACGAGCCTCGCGCTCAACATCGGCGAGCACGTAGCGCTCAACACGAAGATGCCCGTCGCCGTGTTTTCCATGGAAATGGGCGCCTCGCAGCTCGCGCTGCGGATGATCGGCTCGGTGGGCCGCCTCGACCAGCACAAGCTGCGCACCGGGCGGCTTGCCGCGGAAGACTGGGAG
>JANMBN010000157.1:0-2563 GCA_031360485.1 Betaproteobacteria bacterium
CTCGGGCGGGCCGGGAGGCGGCAACTGCTCGTCGGTCGCGACGGTGAGCAGGAACTCGGCGTGGCGAACCGGATGCTTCACCGCGCGCCGCCGCGCGGGTCGCGGGCGCCCCGGCCCGCTTTGGCCGGGACTGGCGATTCCGTTACAATAGGTCGCTTTTGCACCATTGAATCGGCACCGCGCGGGCGACGAACCGGAGTCACCGCCGGCATGCCCGCCGCCGCCTTCGAGGAGTCACCCGATGAAACGCATGTTGCTGCTGGCAGCGATCGCCGGCGCGGTATCCGCGACCGCGGTGCAGGCGCAGGCGCCGGCAGGCAAGCCCGATCTCGCCAAGGCCCAATCCATCGTCAAGGAGGTCTGCGCCGCCTGCCACGGTACCGACGGCAACAGCGCGAGCCCCGTAAATCCGAACCTCGCGGGGCAGGCGGCCGAGTATATCACCCTGCAATTGATGCATTTTCAGTCCGGGGTGCGCGTGAACCCGGTGATGCAGGGAATGGCGGCGGCGTTGAAGCCGGAGGACATGATCGCCCTCGGCGTCTACTTTTCGCAGCAGAAACCCAAGGGGCTCGGCGCCAGGGATGCGGCGCTCGCGACCGCCGGACAGAAACTCTATCGCGGCGGCGACACCGCGACGGGCATACCCGCGTGCGCCGCGTGTCACGCGCCGAACGGCGCAGGCATCGCGAAAAAGTATCCGCGTCTTGCCGGGCAATACGCGGATTACATCTACGCGCAGCTGAAGGCGTTCAAGAACGACGAGCGCGGTGCCGACAAGGACGGCAGGGACACCAACGGCAAGATCATGACGATGGTCGCTTTCAAGCTGAGCGATGCCCAGATGAAAGCCGTTGCCGAGTACACGGCCGGATTGCGCTGAGCCGCCCGGATCGGCCCGGATCGGCCCGGCCGGGACGCCGGGATCATCGGATCGCCCGTTGTCCCGACTTCCGCCGCGGTCGTCCGACAGGCCGCGCGCCACGCTCCGGGCCGGACCCGTTGCGGTCCCGCGCACGAGACGGTCGAAACCTCAGGTCCGCGCCATCGGCGGCTCGCTCGGGCTTGCAACGCAACGCGCGAGCGCGTCGCGCCAGGCCGGCAACGCGAAACCGAAGGTCGACTCGAATCGGGCGGTTGCGAGCACGCCATACGGTGGCCGTCGCGCGGGTGTCGGATACCGGGCGGTCGGAATCGGCACGATGCGCGGCCGCGGCGCGTCGCCCACGATGGCGCACGCGAATTCGTGCCAGCTTGCCTCGCCGCCCGACGACAGGTGATAGAGCCCTGAACGCTCGGCGACGGCGGGCAATCCGAGGCCGACGATGCGCACGGTCGCCTCGGCAAGCGCGCGGCACCAGTTGGGGACGCCGATCTGATCGGCGACGATCGACAGCTCGTCGCGCTCGGCCGCCAGGCGCCGAATCGTCAGCAGGAAATTCTTTCCGCGCAGGCCGTAAACCCAGCTGGTGCGCAGAACGAGTGCATGGGCGCCGGCTGCCGCGATCGCACGCTCTCCCTCGAGCTTGGTCGCGCCATACGCGTTCAGCGGTCCCGTCGGCGCATCCTCCGGGTACGGCGTCGTCCGCGTCCCGTCGAATACATAGTCGGTCGAATAATGGATCAGCACGGCGCCGAGGCGCTTCGCCTCGTCGGCCAGGATTCCCGGAGCGCGGCCGTTGATCGCCTGCGCGAGCGCGGTCTCGGTCTCCGCGAGATCGACGGCCGTGAAGGCGCCCGCGTTCACCACGAGAGATGGCTTCGCGCCGCGCATGGCGGCGACGATCGCATCGGGGTCGGCGAGATCGAGCTTCGCGCGATCGGTCGCGATGACCTCGCCCAAGGGAACGAGGAGGCGGGCGAGTTCGTAGCCGATCTGGCCGCCCGCCCCGGTCACGAGAATCGTCGGCCGCATCGAACGCTTCCCCGGTTACGGGTAGAGGTCCGCAGCGGCGAGCGGCGTCCCCGCCGCGTCCTTTGCGGTAAGGGTCGGGGGATCCGACGACGGCCATTCGATGCGCAGCGCAGGGTCGCTCCACAGCAGCGTGCGCTCGTATTCCGGGTACCAGTAGTCGGTCGTCTTGTAGAGGAACTCAGCATGGTCCGACACGGCCAGGAAGCCATGCGCGAACCCGGGAGGCACCCACAGCATCCGCCGGTTCTGCGCGGACAGCGTGATGCCAACCGAGCGCCCGAACGTTGCCGAACTGCGGCGCAAATCGACCACGACGTCGAAGACTTCGCCGGCGACGACGCGCACCAGCTTGCCCTGCGCGTGCTCGAGTTGGTAGTGGAGTCCCCGCAGCACGCCTCGCCGCGACCGCGAATGGTTATCCTGGACGAAAGTCGCGTCGAGCCCCGCCTCGGCGAACGCGCGAGCGTTCCAGCTCTCCATGAAAAACCCGCGATCGTCGCCGAAGACCCGCGGCAGGACGAGCTTGACGTCGGGAAGCGCCGTCGGCGTGACTTTCATCGGACGTCGGGTTCGCGCAGCAGCGCGAGCAGATATTGCCCGTATCCGTTCTTCGCCATCGCCTGGCCGAGCCGCTCGACGTCCTCGCGA
>JANMBN010000226.1:0-1725 GCA_031360485.1 Betaproteobacteria bacterium
CGCGCCCGCGAGCACGGCGAGGGTGTCGCCCGTGATGTCCTGCGGGCCATCGAACTCTACTGTGAAGCGGCACACCTCGGAGACGCCGAGGCACAGTTTTCCCTGGGTTGGATGTACGCCAACGGTCGCGGCATGCCGCGCGACAACCGGATGGCGTCGCTGTTCTTCGGAATTGCGGCTGCGCAGGGCCACGCGTACGCGCAGAAAATGCTCGCCTTCGTCGGGCCGGCCGCTGCCGACCTGCCCGATTGCATGCGCGATCCCGCATTGCCGGCGACCGAAGAGATACTCGCTGCTGAAGAAGCCGAGGAGGACTTCGTCGCGTCGACGCCGGACCAAAAGAAGGCGGCCGATCTCGTGCGCAAGCTCGCACCCGAGTATCGCGTCAGCCCGCAATTCGCGCTCGCCATCATTCGCGCCGAATCCAACTTCGATCCGAACGCACGCTCACCCAAGAACGCGCAGGGCCTGATGCAATTGATACCGGAGACCTCGGCGCGGTTCAATGTCAAGAAGCCGTTCGACCCGGCGCAGAACATCCGCGGCGGGCTCGCCTATCTGCGGTGGTTGCTCGCATACTTTCGGGGCAACGTCGCGCTGGTCGCGGCTGCGTACAATTCCGGCGAGGGGACCGTCGAGCGATTTCGTGGCATTCCGCCGTATGCGGAAACCCGTGCTTATGTGCAGCGCATCAAGCGCTATTTCCGGAAGGATAGGCACCCCTACGACGCGACGGTCACCGACCCGTCTCCCGAAATGCCGCGCATCGGCGTGGTGACGGCGCGCTAGCATCCCCCGCATGCTCGCCCGGCAATGCCCAGCCATCCTGCGCTCGCTCGCGTGCGTCGCGACGGCGCTGGTGGTCGTTCTGTCGGCCGGGAACCTGCCTGCAGAGGCGGGCCTCCCCGAGGCGCTCGCGCGCGTCAAGCCTTCTGTCGTCGCGGTGGGGACGTTTCAGAAGATGCGGAGCCCCGCTTTCGTCTTTCGCGGCACCGGGTTCGCCGTCGACGATGGCACCCTGATCGCGACCAATGCGCATGTCATCTCCGAAGCGCTGCAGACCGAGCCCCGGGAAACGATGATGGTCCTGGTGCACGTGCCCGGCGCGACGGAGCCGCAGCCACGGGAAGCCAAAACGATCACGGTGGACCGGGAGCACGATCTCGCGCTGCTGCGCATAACCGGGGCGCCGCTGCCGACGGTGACGTTTGGTGACTCGGGGGTGGCGCGTGATGGGCAGAGCATCGCCTTCACGGGCTTCCCGATCGGCAATTCGCTCGGGTTCTATCCCGTCACGCACCGCGGTATCATAGCTTCGCTGACGCCCATCGCGATTCCTTCCGCGACCGCGAACCGCCTCGACGCACGCGTCGTGCGCGGCCTGAAGTCCGGTCCGTTCGTATTGTTCCAGCTGGACACGACGGCGTATCCCGGTCACAGCGGCAGCCCGCTCTACGACGCGGAGACCGGCGAGGTCATCGGCATCGTCAACATGGGGTTCCTGAAAGGGATGAAGGACACGGCGGTTGGCCAACCGTCCGGAATCAGCTTCGCCGTGCCGGCCCGCTTTCTGCAGAAGCTACTCCGCGAAAAGTAGGGTCAGACACGACTTTTTTGCGCATGGGTGATGAACGGGCGGTCGACCAAAAGTCGTATCTGACCCTACTTTTCACTACTTTTTAACCTCCGAGGAACGGGCGTCCCACGGTAGGGTCCTTGAGCAGT
>JANMBN010000240.1:0-2594 GCA_031360485.1 Betaproteobacteria bacterium
TGAGTCTGCGGGAGTGGAACGACCTCCTCGTCGACGCGCGCGAGCACGCGCTGCTTCCGCGATTGGCCGCGCAGCTTTCCCGCATGGGCCTGTTCGCGACGGCCCCGAAAAAGGCGAGAAGCCATATGCACGCCGCGACCATCGCCGCGGAATCGACGCACACGGCCATCCGCTTCGAAGTCAACCGAGTCCTCCGCGCGCTGGCGGACGTCGACACGCCGATCGTGCTGCTCAAGGGCGCCGCCTACGTGATGGCGGACCTGCCGATCGCAAACGGCCGATTCGTCGGCGATCTCGACTTCATGGTGCCGCGCGAAAAGATCGACGAAGTCGAGCAGACGCTGATCCGTGCCGGCTGGGTGGCCGCGGAGATGGACGAATACGACCAGCGATATTATCGCGAGTGGGCGCACGAGATCCCGCCGCTGCAACATTCCGAGCGCGACACGCCGCTGGACGTGCACCACACGATCATCCCGCTGACGAGCCGTTTCCGCCCGAATGCCGCGGCGCTGCTCGCGGCGTCCGAGCCGCTCGGCGACTCGCGCCTGCGTGTGCTGTCTCCGGCCGACATGGTCCTGCACAGCACATACACTTGTTCAACGACGACGTCGGACAGCCATTGCGGGACCTCCTCGACCAGCACGGCCTGCTCGAGCACTTCGGTGCGCGCCCGGACTTCTGGGAGGACCTACTCGTCCGCGCCCGGCTGCATGGATTGAGGCGACCGCTCTACTACATGCTCCGCCAGACGCGGCGGGTGTTCGGGACACCGATCCCGCCGGAGGTCGAGAAGGCGGCTGCCGTCTGGAGTCCCGGGCCGATTCTGAATTTCGTGATGGATCGACTCTTTGCCCATCGTTTCGCGTGCGATCCCCCGGAAAGGAGGCGCGCGGGGGCGGGCATTGCGGGGTGGTTGCTGTACGTGCGTTCGCATTGGCTGCGCATGCCGATGCCGCTGCTTGCCCGGCACCTCTCGGTCAAAGCGCTCCGGCGCGTAAAGGAACGGTTCGAGCGCAAACCCGAGGAGGTCGAGGCTTAAAGCTCATTACCGGCGAGCTCTCACCTGCAAGGGTCGCGCCTCGCGGAAGCCGTCAGGGGCGCACCGCCGCCGCAGGGTCGGCGAACTGCGCGCGGAGCGCGTTCTTGTCCACCTTGTTGGTCGTGTTTCGCGGCAGGTGGTCGACGAACTGCACGTAGCGCGGCTTCTTGTAGCTTGCGAGGTGCTGCCGGCAGTGCGCGATCACGCGCGCCGCATCGAAGCCGGCGCCCGGGGCCCTGACCACGTACGCCGCCACCGTTTCGCCCCACTGCTCGTCGGGCACGCCGATGACCCCGACCTCGACGACGCCCGGCAGCGTCGCGATGACCTGCTCGACCTCGACCGGGTAGATGTTCTCGGTGCCGCTCCTGATCAGGTCCTTGATGCGGCCGGAAATGGTGATGAAGCCTTCCTCGTCGCGGTAGGCGAGGTCGCCGGTGTGCCACCAGCCGTTGCGCGAACTTTCGGCCGTCAGCTCGGGCCGGTTCCAGTAACCGCGGCAGACGAAGGGGCTGCGCACCAGCACTTCGCCGACCTCGCCGGGGCCGAGCGGCTGTCCGTTTTCCCCGGCGATGCGCACCTCCACGCTGAAGGCCTCCTTGCCGACGGAACCGATCTTGCGGAGGCTGTCCTTCGGCTCGAGGAAGGTGGTGATCGGCCCGCCCTCGGTGCTGCCGTAATTGTTGACGAATTCGACCCGCGGGAAGCGCTCGAGCATGCCTTGAATCACCGGTATCGGCGCAGCCTCGCCGCCGGTGACGATCAGCCGGAGGCTGGCGAGGTCGAACGCCGATAGATCCTTTACCTCGTTGAGCAGGCGCCGCAACATCGTGGGATAGATCGGAATGACCGTGCCGCGCTCGGCGGCGATCGTGGCGAGCAGGCGCGCCGGATCGAAGTGCCGCGACGCCCCGAGCACAACGGTGCCGCCGCGCAGCAGGAGCGGCATCGTGAGGTCCATGAGCGGCCCCGCGTGGAACAGCGGGCCGAACACGACGGTGATGTCGTCACGCGTGAGGCCGAAGTCGATGATCTTCGCCGCCGCCGACGCGTGCGTCGAGGCGTGCGTGTAGATGATCCCCTTCGGCAACCCGGTGGTGCCCGACGAATGCAGGAGCATCTGCACGTTGCCCGGAAGCACGACCTCGCCGGGCTCGTCCGCCCGCTGCGAGGCGAGCCACGCCTCGTAAGGGTCTGCGCCCTTCGACACCGGTCCGGCGGGATACTGGTCGTCGGCCCATACGCGGTGCCGAGGGAAATGCGGCCGCGCTTCAAGTTCGCGCAGCAGGTCGGTGAAACCGAGGCCCGCGATCAGCACCTTCGGTCCGCAGGCGTCGAGCAGCTGCCCGACCTCTCGCGCCACGAGACGGAAGTTGACCGGGACGAACACGGCGCCGAGCTTGGCCGCGGCGAACAATGCCTCGACGAAGTGGTTGCAGTTGTGGAGCAGCGCCGCGACGCGATCCCCGCGGCCAACGCCGAGCGCCGCCAGTCCGTTGGCGAGCCGGCACGCGCGCTCGTTGAGGACCGCGTACGTGTAGCGGCGGGCGCC
>JANMBN010000270.1:0-8361 GCA_031360485.1 Betaproteobacteria bacterium
GCGCGAGCGCAGCGCCGAGTACGCGACGCTCAAGGCGCTCGGCTTTTCCGGCGGTTTCGTCGCGCGGCTGATCTTCGCCGAGTCGATTGGCATCGCCCTGCTCGGCGGCCTCGTGGCGATCGTGTGCACCGTTCCGCTGGCGAACGCCTTCGCGGAGCAGATGGGGACGCTCTTCCCGATCTTCTTCGTGAGCGAGGCGACCGTGCTGATGCAGGCGGGCGCCGCGGCACTGGTCGGCATCGTCGCGGCGGCCCTTCCCGCATGGCGGACCGCGCGGATTCGCATCGTCGACGGGCTGCGGGCGGTCGGATGAAGCGATTGCGCCGCGGGCGCTGTGACGATCGGAAGCGGACGCCTCGCCGATCGAGATCGACACGGTCGGTCCCGGCATGACCATCCCGTTCAGCTATATCCTGCGCAACGTCGCCGCGCGCCGGCTCACGACCGCGCTCACCGCCGGCGGGATGGCGCTGGTCGTCTACGTGTTCGCGACGGTGCTGATGCTCGCGGAAGGCCTCGAGCAGACGCTGGTCGCGACCGGGCAGGACGACAATGTCGTCGTCATCCGGCGCGCCGCGCAGACGGAGGTCCAGAGCGGCGTCGACCGGACGCAGGCGGGCATCGTCGAAAGCCTCGCCGACATCGCCGTCGGCCGGGACGGGCAGAAAATGATCTCGAAGGAACCGGTCGTCCTCATCAATCTTCCGAAGCGCGATTCGAACAAGCCTTCCAACGTGGTGATTCGCGGCGTCACGCCGGCCGGGCTCGCGCTGCGGCCGCAGGTGAAGCTTGCCGAAGGAAGGATGTTCCAGCCGGGGACCTCGGAGATCATCGCCGGGCGCTCGATCGCCCGCAGCTTCCAGGGGGCCGGTGTCGGCGAGACGCTGCGCTTCGCATCGCGCGACTGGCAGGTCGTCGGCGTGTTCGACGCCGGCCGCACGGGCTTCGACTCGGAGATCTGGGGCGACGCCGAGCAGATGCTGCAGGCGTTTCGCCGCCTCGGGTTCTCGGCGCTGATCTTCAGACTGGCGGACAGCGAACGGTTCGACGCCGTGAAGGCGGAGATCGAGTCCGATCCGCGGCTGACCCTCGAGGCGAAGCGCGAAACGCGGTTCTACGCCGACCAGTCGGAAATGCTGTCGAAGTTCATCAGCTATCTCGGCACGACGATCTCGGTGATCTTCTCGATCGGCGCGATCATCGGCGCGATGATCACGATGTATGCGAGCGTGGCCTCGCGCACGTCCGAGATCGGGACGCTGCGCGCGCTCGGATTCCCGCGCAAGGCCATTCTGGTCGCATTCCTCGTCGAGGCGCTGATGCTGGGGCTCATCGGCGGCGTGATCGGGCTCGTCGCGGCGTCGTTCATGCAGGCGCTGTCGATCTCGACGATGAACTTCCAGACCTTTGCCGAGCTTGCGTTCACGTTCCGGCTGACTCCCGGCATCGTCGCCGCCTCGCTCGGGTTCGCGCTCGCGATGGGATTCGTCGGCGGCTTCCTGCCGGCGGCCCGCGCCGCCCGGCTGAAGATCGTCGATGCGCTGCGGGCCGCGTAGCCGGACCGGCGGCAGGGCTCGGCCGTGAGCACGACCGCGCTCTTTCTCACGCCCGTGCTGATCTGGGGTTCGACGTGGCTCGCGATCACGTGGCAGCTGGGGACGGTCGCGCCCGAGGTGTCCGTCACCTACCGCTTCGCCGCGGCGTCGGCGCTGCTCGCGGCGGGATGCTTCGCGACATGCCGCTCCCTCCGCTTTCCGCTGCGCGATCACGCCTTTCTGGCCGGGGTCGGCTTGCTGATGATCTGTGCGAACTACATCCTGATCTATCGGGCCGAGCGATTCATCGCGTCGGGGCTGGTCGCCGTCGTGTATTCGACGATCGTGTTCATGACCCCGATCGGCATGCGCGTCGCCTTCGGGGCGCCGCTCCGGCCGCGCCTCTTCGTGGCCGCGACACTCGGGGTGGCCGGCGTCGCGCTGCTGTTCCTGCCCGAGCTCGATGCGGCGCGTCGGGGCGGGAGCACGGCGGTCGGCGTTGCGCTCACGCTGGCGGCAGCCGCGGCCTGCGCGGCCGGCAATCTGATCGCCGTGCGCAATCACGTCGCGGGCATCCCGACCATCGCGGGCACCGTGTGGACGATGAGCTACGGCACGCTGTTCGCGGCGCTCGTGGCGATCGCCAGCGGCTCGCGCTGGACATTCGACGCGCGGCCTGCGTACGTGCTGTCGCTCGCCTATCTCGCGGTGTTCGGCAGCGTCGTGGCGTTCGCCACGTATTTCACGCTGCTGAAGCGCGTGGGTGCCGGACCCTCGTCGTACACGGCGGTCGCGACACCGGTGATCGCGCTGTTGCTGTCGACGCTGTTCGAAGGTTATCGCTGGAGCTGGATTGCGGCGCTCGGCGTGGTGCTGGCGGTGCTCGGCAACGGGCTGGCCCTGCGCACCGTCCCGGGTTCGGCCGGCCCGCGCGCCAGCGCGCCGGCGCCGGATTGAGCGCGCATGCGCGGCAACATAAAGCCTCGCTGCGCGGCTGGGGGCCGCCGCGTCAGTCCTCGCCTTCCTTTTTGATCACGTCGACATTGTCGATGAGCCGGGTGCTGCCCAGCGTAGCCGCGCCGAGCACGATCAGCAGGTTCGGGTGGTCGAAGCCCTCGGGGTGCGGAATGCGCAGCCCGAGCCCGTGGCGAATCGCGACATAGTCGACCTTCCAGCCGCGGTGGGCGAGCTCCATGCGGCCGGTCGCCTCGAGGTTCGCATAGTCGGTGCGGCCACCGGCAATCGCGTCGGCGAGGCTCCGCAGCACCCGATACAGGTTCGGCGCCTCGGCGCGCTCGGCGGGCGACAGGTAGTTGTTGCGCGACGAAAGCGCGAGTCCGTCGTCGGCGCGGATGGTCTCCGCCGGCACGATCTGGATCGGCAGGTTGAACTGCTGGACCATGCCGCGAACGATTTTGAGTTGCTGCCGATCCTTCTTGCCGAAGACCGCGACGTCGGGCTGCACGAGGTGGAAGAGCTTGAGGACCACGGTGCACACGCCGTGGAAGAATCCCGGCCGCGAGGCGCCCTCGAGTTCCTCCGCGAGCGGCGGGGGCTGCACGCGGTAGACCTGCGGCGTGGGAAACATCTCGTGCTCTTTCGGGTTGAAGAGCACGTCGACACCTTCGTGCTCGAGGCCCTCGCGGTCGGCGTCGAGCGTGCGCGGGTAGCGATCGAAGTCCTCGTTGGGTCCGAATTGGAGCCGATTGACGAAGATGCTGGTGACGACGACGTCGCCGTGCTGGCGTGCGATCCGGCACAGTGAAAGGTGGCCGTCGTGCAGGTTGCCCATCGTGGGCACGAAGGCGACGCGCTTGGCGTGCGCGAGATGCTCCGAGAGTTCGGCGGCGGTGTGGACGATCTCCATGCGGCTCCTCGGGCGCGGCGTGTGTGAATGGCGGCCGGCGCGTTTCCACGCCGGAATCCACGACAGATTCAGTAACTATGCTCGGGTCCCGGGAAGGACGCGTCCTTTACGGCCCTCACGTAGGCGGCGAGCGCGGCCTCGACGCTGTCGCTCCCGGTCATGAAGTTGCGCACGAATCGCGGCAGGCGCCCGGGCGTGACGCCGAGCGCATCATAGATTACCAGCACCTGTCCCGAACAATCGGGGCCGGCGCCGATTCCGATGACCGGAATTCCGGCGGCCCGCGTCAACGCCTCGCCGAGGTCGCGCGGCACGCACTCGACGACGAGCATCGACGCACCCGCCGCGGCGAGCGCGGCCCCGTCAGCCAGCAGCGATTCGGCCGCCGTCGACGATTTCCCCTGGACGCGGTAGCCGCCCAGCATGTTGATCGCCTGCGGTTGCAGCCCGACATGCCCGCAGACCGGAACGCCGCGCTCCGTCAGGAACGCGACCGTCGGCGCGAGCCACGCGCCGCCTTCGAGCTTCACCATCTTTGCCCCGGCCTTGAGTGCCGCGGCCGACGCCGCGTACGCGGATTCGGCGCTTGCCTGATAGGTACCGAACGGCAGGTCGGCGATCACGAGCGCACGGGTGCGCGCCGCGGCGACGCAGCGCGTGTGATAGAGCACGTCCTCGAGGCTGACCGGTATCGTCGATGCATGGCCCTGGACGACCATGCCCAGCGAGTCGCCGACGAGCAGAACGTCGACGCCGGCCCGGTCGGCGGCCGCGGCAAGGCTCGCGTCGTACGCCGTCAGCATGGCGATCTTCTGCCCGTCGGCCATCATCCGCGCGAGCGCGGGCACGGTCAGCGCGGCGGGTTCGCGGGGGCCGGCGGCCGGGGCGACGGGGGATTGCGGATTCATCTCAGGATGCGAGGTTGAAGAACTCGCGGCGACCGCGCATCGAGCCGATTCGCGAGAACAGCAGATTCGCGTGTTCGCGGTTATCGACGAAGTTGAGCCGCTCGCTGTTGACGATCAGAAGCGGCGCGGTTTCGTACCCATAGAAGTAGCGGCTGTACGCGTCGGCGATGCGGGCAAGGTAGCTCGCGGAAATCTTCCGCTCGAATTCGACGCCGCGCCGGTGCACGCGCTCGATCAGCGTTTCGACGGGTGCCTGCAGGTAGACGACGAGGTCCGGCGTGGGCGTCTGCGGCTTCAGGTGCGAATAGACCTTTTCGTAGAGTTGGTACTCGGCATCGGAGAGATTGAGCCGCGCGAACAGCGGGTCCTTGTCGAGCAGGAAATCGCCCACGGTCGCGCGGCGGAACATGTCGAACTGGCCGACTCCGGAGAGCTGGTCGGCGCGCTGAAACAGGAACGTGAGCTGCGTCGCAAGCGCGAATCGCGCCATGTCGCCGTAAAAGCGCTCGAGGAACGGGTTCTCGTCGGGCCGCTCGAAAAGCTCGTCGCCTCCGACGTGTTGCGCGAGAACGCGTGCGAGGCTCGTCTTGCCCGCGCCGATCGGCCCCTCGACGACGATGTATCGGCACTTCTCGAGGTCCATCGGCGGTTTCGTCGCGGGAGGGGCGGCTAGCGGAGGAAATGGGTGCGTGTGCGCGCGATTCGCTGGTCGCGCACCGAACCCAGAAACCGGCGGGCAAGTCCCCGCCCCGGGATGGTTGCGGCCGCGGCAACATCGGCGAGCGGACGCAGGACGAAAGCGCGCTCGTGCATTCGCGGGTGCGGAACGGTGAGCCCGGGCAGCCGTATGCGCCGGCGGCCATATAGTAGCAAATCGACGTCCATCGTTCGCGGCGCATTGCGCTTTGGTTCGGCGTTGCGGCGCCGGTGCTGGCGGCGCTCGATCGATTGCAGCGCCGCGAGGAGCGCGCGGGGGCCCAGCGTCGTGCGCACCGCGACGACCGCGTTCACGTAATCGGGTTGCGGCGCATCGGATCCGACGGGCGCGGTGGCGTAGTTCGGCGAGACCGCGACGACGCGCATCCGTGGAATCCGCGCGATGGCGCGCACGGCGCGCGCGAGCTGCCGGCGCGGGTGGGCAAGGTTGCTGCCCAGCCCGAGATAGGCGAGAGTCGCGCTCAATGCGGCGTGGGATCGGTCGACGGCGGTGCGGTTTCGCCGTCGTCGCGGCGCTTCCGTCCGCGGCCGCGCGAGCGCCCGCGTCTTTTCGGTGCTTCGTCGGGTTTCAGCATCGCGTCGCGCGCCTCGGGCGCTGCATCGGCGAAGCGGTCCCACCAGTCGGCGAGGCCGGCGAGTTCACCGGTGAGTTCGCCGCTCTTGCAGCGCAGGTCGAGAAAGTCCCAGCCCGCACGGAACCGGGGGTGCTCGAGCAGCCGATACGGCCGCTGGCCGGCGCGCTGCTCGAAGCGCGGCTGCAGCGACCAGATTTCCTTGATCGTCGCCTCGAAACGCCGCGGGACGGCGATCTTCTTGGCCTGCTCGCCCAGCACCTTCTCCATCGCGTCGAAGAGCGCCGGGATCGGCTTTCCACCGCCGGCCGTCGTCGCCTTCCACGTCGCGAGAACCTCGTGCCACAGCAAGGTGGCGAACAGAAAGCCGGGCGAGACGCCGCGGTCCTCGCGGACGCGCAGGTCGGTGTCAGCGAGCGCCAATTCGATGAAGCGCTGGCCGAGCGGTTGCTCGAGGATCACGTCGATCAGGGGCAGAAGCCCGTGGGAAAGGCCGTGCGCGCGAAGGCTCCTCAACGTCTCCACCGCGTGGCCCGAGAGCAGCAGCTTCTGCATCTCGTCGAAGAGCCTCGCCGGCGGGACGTTCTGGATCAGCGGCGCGAGTTTGGGTATCGGCGCGGCGGTCTTCGGGTCGATCGCGACGCCGAGCTTCGCGGCGAGCCGCACCGCACGGAGCATGCGCACCGGATCCTCGCGCAGGCGCGTCGCCGGCGCGCCGATCAGTTTCAGTCGGCGGACGCGGATGTCGGCAACGCCGCCGACGTAATCCCAGACTTCCTCGGTCGCGGGGTCGAAGTAGAGCGCGTTGATCGTGAAATCGCGGCGCGCGGCGTCCTCGGCCTGCGAGCCGTAGACGTTGTCCGTGATCAGCCGGCCGTGTTCATCCGTTGCGTCGTCGCCGGTCTGGGCGGCGCGGAAGGTCGAGACTTCGACCGGTTCCGACCCGACGTGAACGTGCACCAGCCGGAAACGGCGGCCGATGATGAACGCGCGGCGGAACAGCGGCTTCACCTGCTCGGGCCGGGCGTCGGTGGCGATGTCGAAATCCTTGGGTTCGATGCCGAGCAGCAGATCGCGGACCGCGCCGCCGACGACGAAGGCCCTGAAGCCGGCTTCCTGGAGCCGTCGCGTGACCTCGAGCGCGCCGCGCGACAATTGGTCTCGGCGGATCGGGTGATCGGCGGAACGGTAGACGCGCGGCTCCCCGGCTTTCTGCTTTCCGGGCAGCCAACGGGCGAGCAGGCGGCGGATCATCGCGTGATCGAGGTGGTGCAACCGGCCGGGGCGGGAAGGGAGTCCAACGGAGGGAGCGGGTGTCGGCGAGACGCGCCGAAGCGGCGCGAACCGCGGCGCAGGAAGGTCGTCGAACGCGTTTTGATCATAGCATGCGCACGCCTGCCGAATCCTCGCGCCAACTCCCGGACGCGAGGCCCTCGATCGTCCAGGGCCCGATCGCGTACCGGATCAGGCGAAGCGTGGGCAATCCGACCGCCGCCGTCATCCGCCGCACCTGACGGTTCTTGCCTTCGGTCAGCGTCAGCCGCAGCCACGACGTCGGGATCGCGCGGCGAACGCGAATGGGCGGATTGCGCGGCCAGAGGTCCGGCGGCGCGGATATCGCACTCACCGTCGCCGGCGCCGTCACGAAGTCGCCGAGACCGACGCCCGCCCCGAGCGCGGCGATCTGCGCGGCGACCGGCGTGCCCTCGACCTCGACCCAGTAAACCTTTTCGAGCTTCGCGCGCGGATTCGCAATGCGCGCCTGCAGCGCGCCGTCTGCCGTCAGCACGACGAGCCCTTCGCTATCCGCGTCGAGCCGCCCCGCGGGATAGACGTCCGGGACATCGACGAAATCGGCGAGCGTGCGTTTGCCGCTGGCGTCCGACGTGAACTGGCAGAGAACGCCGTGCGGCTTGTTGAGCAGGATTATGTCGCCGCCGGACTGACGGATGATGCTCGATTGGCGCCGGGACCGGTTGCGCCCTGCCGTGGCAGTTTTCATCAAATGCGAGGATAATTAAGGGCTTGCTGCATTCGCACCCTGTTCCCGCGATGCCGGCGAAAAATGCCCGGCGACTCCCGCGGCGAACCTCCAAGGAGAATCCATGTATCTGCACGTCAAGGTCCCGGCCGCTGGCCAGAAGATCACCGTCAACAAGGATTTTAGCCTCAACGTTCCCGAGAACCCGATCATTCCGTTCATCGAGGGCGACGGCACCGGAGTCGACATCACGCCGGTGATGATCCGGGTCGTCGACGCGGCGGTCGCCAAGGCCTACGGCGGCAAGCGCAAGATCCACTGGATGGAGATCTACGCCGGCGAGAAATCGACCGCGGTCTACGGTCCCGACGTTTGGCTTCCCGAAGAGACCCTGGCGATACTCAAGGACTACGTCGTGTCGATCAAGGGCCCGCTGACCACGCCGGTGGGCGGCGGCATCCGTTCGCTCAATGTCGCCCTCCGGCAGCAGCTCGATCTCTACGTCTGCCTGCGGCCCGTGCAGTACTTCGCCGGCGTGCCGAGTCCGGTCAAGGCGCCGGAAAAGACCGACATGGTGATCTTCCGCGAGAACTCCGAGGATATCTACGCGGGCATCGAGTGGGAGTCCGGGTCGGCAGGCGCCAAGAAGATCATCGACTTCCTGATCAACGAAATGGGCGTCAAGAAGATCCGCTTTCCGGCGACATCGGGCATCGGCATCAAGCCGGTGTCGCGCGAAGGCACGCAGCGGCTGACGCGCAAGGCGATCCAGTACGCGATC
>JANMBN010000330.1:0-3418 GCA_031360485.1 Betaproteobacteria bacterium
AGAGACGGCGGAAAATGAGGTACAGCAGCAGGAAAATCAGGAGCAAGGACACCGGAACGACGACCTTCAATTTCTCGGCGGCGCGCTCCATGTATTCGAACTGGCCGCACCAGGCGATGTAATAGCCAGGAGGAAACTTCACGCTGTCGGTCACGGCCTTGCGCGCATCGGCGACATAGGAACCGATGTCCCGGTCGCGAATGTCGACGTAGATGTAGGCCGACAGCAGCGCGTTCTCGGTACGGATGCCGGGGGAGCCCTTGCCGACGGTGACTGTGGCCAGCTGGCCGAGCGGAATCATGGCCCCGTCCATCGTGGGCACCAGAACGGAACTCGCGATCTGTTGCGGATCGGACCGCAATTCCCGTGGGTAACGAACCGTCACGGCGAAGCGCTCGCGGCCTTCGACGGTCGTGGTCACCATCTCGCCGCCCAACGCCGTAGCGATGACATCCTGCAGGTCGCCGATCGCCAGCCCGTAACGGGCCAGCGCCGAGCGATCCGGTTCGATGTTGAGATAGAACCCGCCGGTGATGCGCTCGGCGAACGCGCTGGTGGTACCCGGCACCTTCTTGACGACGGCTTCGATCTCCTTGGCCAGGCGTTCCATCTCGTCCAGGTCCTTGCCGAAGACCTTGATGCCGATCGGCGTGCGGATGCCGGTGGAGAGCATGTCGATCCGTGCCTTGATCGGCATGGTCCACGCGTTCGAGATGCCGGGGATCTGGAGCGCCTTGTCCAGTTCCGCAATGAGCTTGTCGGTGGTCAATCCCTTCCGCCATTCCGACTCGGGCTTGAGATTGATGACCGTCTCGAACATTTCGAGCGGCGCCGGGTCCGTGGCCGTCTGCGCTCGGCCGGCCTTGCCGTAGACGGACGCCACCTCGGGAAAGCTCCGGATGATCTTGTCCTGCGTCTGCAACAGCTCTGCGGCCTTGGTGACCGACATGCCCGGGAGGGATGCCGGCATGTAGAGCAACGTGCCCTCGTTCAATGTCGGCATGAATTCAGTTCCGAGCATGGACGCCGGATACAGGCTCACGGCGAGCGCCGCGATGGCGAGGACGATCGTCGTCTTCTTCCATCGCATCACCCATGCGATCACCGGGCGGTAGATCCAGATCAGGAAGCGGTTCACCGGATTCCTCGCCTCCGGCATGATCTTGCCCCGGACGAACAGGATCATCAGCACGGGGACCAGCGTCACGGACAGCAGCGCCGCGCCGGCCATTGCGAACGTCTTGGTGTAGGCGAGCGGCGAAAACAGGCGACCCTCCTGCGCCTCCAGCGTGAAAACCGGCAGGAAGGAGACCGTAATGATGAGCAACGAGAAGAACAGCGCCGGTCCGACTTCCTTGCACGCCGCGATCATGGCTTCCAGCCGAGAGCCTCCCGGGGGCAGCCGCTCAATGTGTTTGTGGGCGTTCTCGATCATCACGATGGCCGCGTCCACCATCGCGCCGATAGCGATCGCGATGCCGCCGAGGCTCATGATGTTTGAGTTCATGCCAAGAAGACGCATGGCGATGAACGCGATCAACACGCCGACGGGCAGCATCACGATGGCCACCAGTGCGCTGCGCACATGCAGGAGGAACACGATGCACACCGCAGCGACGATGACGCTTTCCTCGAGCAGCGTGCGCTTGAGGGTCTCGATCGCCCGGTGGATCAGGTCCGACCGGTCGTAAACGGTCACCACTTCCACGCCCTCGGGCAACCCGGAAGCGATTTCACTGATCTTGGTCTTGAGGTTGTGAATGACCTCGAGGGCGTTCTGGCCGTAGCGCGACATGGCGATGGCCGACACGACTTCTCCCTCGCCGTTGAGTTCGCTCAAGCCGCGGCGCTCGTCCGGTCCCATCTCCACCCGGGCGATGTCACGGATAAGGACGGGCGTGCCCTTGTCGCTCTTGACCATCAGCGACTCGATGTCGGCCATGCTGCGCAGATAGCCCTTGCCGCGAACCATGTACTCGGTCTCGGCCATCTCGACGACGCGGCCGCCGACGTCGCGGTTGGACTCGCGGATGACCTGCGTCACCTTGGCCAGCGGAATCCCGTAGGCGCGAAGCTTCACGGGATCGACGACCACCTGGTACTGCTGCACGAAGCCGCCGATGCTGGCGACCTCGGCTACGCCCTGTGCCTTCGCCAACTGGTAACGCAGGTACCAATCCTGGATCGTTCGCAATTCCGCCAGGTTCTTCTTCGCGCTGACGAGCGCATATTGGAAGACCCAGCCGACACCGGTCGCGTCGGGGCCCAACTGCGGGGAAACGCCCTTCGGGAGGCGGCCGGACGCAAAGTTCAGGTACTCCAGAACCCGCGAGCGGGCCCAGTAGATGTCGGTGCCGTCCTCGAAGATGACGTAGACGAACGACGCGCCAAAAAACGAGAAGCCCCGCACAACCTTCGACTTCGGCACCGACAGCATGGCGCTCGTCAGCGGATAGGTAACCTGGTCCTCGACCACCTGTGGCGCCTGGCCGGAGTACTCGGTGTAGATGATGACCTGCACGTCGGAGAGGTCGGGTAGCGCATCGAGCGGCGTCTTGACGACCGCGTAGATGCCGCCGATCGTGACGAACACGGTCGCCAGCATGACGAGGAAGCCGTTGCGCGCCGACCACTCGATGACCTTGCCCAGCATATCGTTCTTTCAGTGACCTTTGTGCGTCGCCGGCACCGCGTCGGACTTGCCCGTTCCACTGCGCGGTGCGATCTTCGTGATCACCCATTCACCCGGCGACCGTTCGACGAACTCGAAGGTCACCCCGGTCCCCGTCTGCAGCCCGGTGAGGAGCGTGTCGTTGGCCGCCTTGAAGTCCATCGTCATCGCGGGCCACTTGAGCGATTCGACGGGGCCGTGCGCGATGGAAAGCGTTCCGGACTTCGAATCGAGCGCTTTGACGGTTCCCTCCGCGCGATGGCCGACGACGGGCGATTTCGCGACGGACGCCGATCCGATCGCGCCGCCGGTGGCGATAGCCGCGTTTTGAGCGGGCGCAGCCACCGGTGACGATGGTGTGGCCGCGGTCCCACCGTCGGGACTCCCGCCATGGCCCGAGTGCCCGAAGCCACCGATCGCCGCCTTGAGATTGCTTTCGGCGTCGATCAGGAAATTGGCAGCCACCACCACCTGCTCTCCGTCCTTGATACCGCCCATCACCTCGACGTAGTTGTCGGTGCGGCTTCCCAGTGTCACCTCGCGTGGCTCGAAGCGTCCTTCCGCCAGCTGAACCAGGACGATTCGGCGCGTTCCGCTGTCGATGATGGCGGAATTCGGTACTGTCAGCACCTTGCCCTTGCCGCCGACGGGCAGCTCGACCTGCGCGAACATCGCGGGCTTGAGCAGGTGGCCGGGATTGCTGATTTCCAGCCGCACCGGGATCGTTCGCGTCTCGGGCTTGAGCGT
>JANMBN010000335.1:0-5814 GCA_031360485.1 Betaproteobacteria bacterium
CGAAGATCGCCGCGCCCGGCGGCAACCGCTCCTGCCCGAGCGGCAACATGACCCGGTTGACCGACGACGCGCGCGCGCTCGTCGCGGCGTGGTTCGCCCAGGGCGCGAAGCGCTGACCCTGGCCGGCGCGATCACCCATGCCACCCACGGGCGCAGCGGCGACGGAAGTCAACGCGTTCCGCGGCGAGATCGTCGATTTCGTCGGCGATCCGGCGACGCTGGGGGACGCCGCCCATCGCCATTATCCCGACGGAGTGCTCGTCGTGCGCGACGGGCTCGTCGCGGCCCTCGGGCCGGCACCGGACGTGCTCGCGACGCTTCCGGCCGATGCCACGCTCACCGATTACCGCGGCAAGCTGATCCTGCCGGGTTTCGTCGACACGCATGTCCACTACGCGCAGACCGACGTCATCGCGTCGTACGGCGCGCAGCTGCTCGAATGGCTGGAGCGTTACACGTTTCCGGTCGAAGGCCGGTTCGGGGATGCTGTCCACGCGCGCGAGGTGGCGGATTTCTTCCTGCGTGAACTGCTGCGCAACGGCACGACCACGGCGATGGTGTTCGCGACGACGCACCCCGCTTCGGTCGATGCCATTTTCGACGCGGCGGATGCGCGCTCGATGCGGCTCATCGCCGGCAAGGTGCTGATGGACCGCAATTGCGCCGAGTACCTGCGCGACGCCGCCGATTCGGGCTACGGCGACAGCAAGGCGCTGATCGCCAAATGGCACGGGCGCAATCGGCTCCTTTACGCGGTGACGCCGCGTTTCGCGCCGACGTCGACCGAACGCCAGCTCGCGGTTTGCGGCCGGCTGCTCGCCGAGCACCCGGACGTCTTCCTGCAATCGCACGTCGCCGAGAATCGCGGCGAGGTGGAATGGGTCGCCGAGCTCTATCCGTGGAGCCGCAGCTATCTCGACGTCTACGATCATTTCGGCCTTCTGCGCCAGCGCGCCGTCTACGCGCACTGCCTGCACCTCGACGCGCAGGACCGGCAGCGGATGGCCGCGACCGGCGCCGCGATGTCGTTCTGCGCGACCTCGAATCTATTCCTCGGGAGCGGACTCTTCGACGCGGAGGCAGCGCACGATTGTGGCGTGCGCGTCGGGATCGGCACCGACGTCGGCGGCGGCACGAGCTTTTCGATGCTGCGCACCCTGGACGAGTCGTACAAGGTGTGCCAGCTGGCGGGGCAGAAGCTCTCGCCGTTGCGCGCGTTCTACCTGGCGACGCTGGGTGGGGCAGCCTCGCTCTATCTCGACGATCGCATCGGCAGTTTCGAAACCGGCAAGGAGGCCGACTTCGTGGTCCTGGACGCCGCCGCGATGCCGCTGCTGGCGCGCCGCATCGCGCGGACCGAGACGCTGGCGGAAAAGCTGTTCGCGTTCATGATCCTGGGTGACGACCGCGCGATATGCGCGACCCACATCCTCGGCGTGCCCGCGCACACGCGGGCCGTGATCTGACGGGGATGAAAGCCGGACCTGCATCGGAACGGACGCTGCTCGCGCGCCATGCCGACGTATTGGTCACCATGGACGACGCGCGCCGCGAGATTCGCGACGGCGCGATTCTGGTTCGCGGCAATCGGATCGAGCAGGTCGGTCCGACGGGGGACCTGCCGAAGACGGCGGACGAGGTCATCGATCTCTCCGGTCACGTGCTGTTGCCCGGCCTCGTCAACACGCACCACCACATGTTCCAGACGCTGACGCGGGTCGTGCCCGCGGCGCAGGACAGCGAGCTGTTCGGGTGGTTGAAGGCGCTCTATCCGATTTGGGGGAGACTCACGCCGGAGGCGATCCGCGTTTCGGCGCTGACGGCGATGGCCGAGTTGATCCTGTCGGGGTGCACGACGTCCAGCGACCACCTGTACGTTTTTCCGAACGGTTGCCGGGTCGACGACACGATCGACGCGGCGACGGAAATCGGCTTGCGCTTCCACGCGACGCGCGGCGCGATGAGCCTTGGCGAGAGCCGCGGCGGACTGCCCCCCGACCGGCTGACCGAGGACGAAAGCGCCGTCGTCGCCGATGCCAGGCGTGTCATCGAGACCCATCACGACAAGACGCGCCTGGCGATGGTGCGCATCGGCATCGCGCCGTGCTCGCCGTTCAGCGTCACCGACGACCTGATGCGCGAAGCCGCGGTGCTTGCCCGCAGCTACGGCGTCGGCCTTCACACCCATCTCGCCGAAAGCGTGAACGACGTCGCGTACAGCCGCGAGAGGTACGACAAGACGCCGGCCGAGTACGCGGAGGCGCTGGGGTGGGTCGGGAGCGACGTCTGGCACGCCCACTGCGTGCAGCTCGATGCGGCGGGCATCGCGCTTTTCGCGCGGACCGGGACCGGGGTCGCGCATTGCCCGTGCTCGAACATGCGGCTGGGGTCGGGCATCGCGCCGGTGCGCCGGATGCGTGATGCAGGCGTCAACGTCGGGCTGGGCGTCGACGGCAGCGCTTCGAACGACGGCAGCCAGATGCTGGCCGAGGCGCGCCAGGCGCTGTTGCTCGCACGCCTGTCCGGGGACCCCGGCGCGCTCTCGGCCCGCGACGCGCTCGAAATCGCCACCCGCGGCGGTGCCGCGGTCCTCGGCCGCGACGACATCGGCCATCTCGCGCCCGGAATGGCGGCCGATTTCGTCGCATTCGAGGTCGCGGACCTCCGGCACGCCGGAGCGCTGCACGATCCGGTCGCGGCGCTCGTGTTCTGCGGGGCGGGCGACGTCCGCACGTCGGTGATCGACGGCCGGATCGTCGTCCGGGCCGGCCACCTCACGACGCTCGACCTCGGCCCGCACATCGAACGGCACAATCGGCTCGCGCAGCAGCTGATCGAACCCGATTGAGTCGGGCGCGGTCAGGTCTTCTTCCGCGAGCGCGGCTTGTCGGACCAGACGGTCGCCAGGCGCAGCATGTTCGTGGTGCCGGCCTGCCCGAACGGAACGCCGGCGGCAATGACGACGTTGTCGCCCACCTTCGCGAAGCCTTCCTTCAGCGCCGTCTTGCAGGCGAGTTCGGTCATCGTGTTGATGTCGGCGGTCTCGTGCGTCAGCACCGAGTGCACACCCCAGACCAGCGCCAGCCGGCGTGCGGTCGAGATCTTCGGCGTCAGGCTGAGGATCGGGGCTTCGGGCCGCTCGCGCGACGCGCGGATGCTCGACGAGCCGGAGTGCGTGTAGATGACGGTGGCTTTCGCCGAGACGATATGCGCGGCCTCGCGCAGCGAATGCGAGATCGCATCGGCGGCGGTCGCGCGCGGCTCCGAATGCTGCGCGTCGGTGAGCGTCCTGTAGTGCTCGTCGTGTTCGACCTCGCGGATGATCCGGTCCATGATCTCGACCGCTTCCCGCGGATACTGGCCCGACGCCGATTCGGCGGAGAGCATCACCGCGTCGGCGCCGTCGTAAACCGCGGTGGCGACGTCGGAAGCCTCGGCTCGTGTCGGAATCGGAGAGGTCGTCATCGATTCGAGCATCTGGGTGGCGACGATTACCGGCTTGCCGGCGCGCCGGCACGCGCGCAGGATGCGCCGCTGGACTGTCGGGACCTGCTCCGGCCGCATTTCGACGCCCAGATCACCGCGGGCGACCATGATGCCGTCCACCTTGTCGACGATGGCGTCGAGCTTCGTAATCGCCATCGGCTTCTCCAGCTTGGCCATGATCGCCGCACGATCGCCGATCAAGGCACGCGCCTCGTCGATGTCCTCGGACCGCTGGACGAACGAAAGGGCCACCCAGTCGGCGCCGAGATCGAGGCCGAACTCGAGATCACGGCGATCCTTCGCGGTAAGCGGCGACAGCGGAATGATCGCGTCGGGGATGTTCACGCCTTTGCGCTCCGAGAGCTTGCCGCCGACCTTGACGCGCGTCGTCGCGTAACCGTCGCCGCAGCGTTCGACCTCGAGGCGCAGCCTGCCGTCGTCGAGCAGCAGTTGCAGGCCGGGCGCCATCACGGCGAAGACTTCGGCGTGCGGCAGGCATACGCGCTTCGTATTGCCGGGCGCGGGGTCGAGGTCCAGCCGGAACACGGCGCCCGGCGCCAGGAGCACCGGGCCCTGCGCGAACGTGCCGATTCGCAGTTTCGGCCCCTGCAGGTCCATCAGCACGCCGATCGGCCGATCCGCCTTGGCTTCCACGGCGCGGATGGCGTCCATCCGCTTGCGGTGGTCGGCCAGCGTTCCATGGCTGAAATTCAGCCGGAAGACGTCGACGCCGCTGCGGAACAGCGATTCGATCATCGCCGGCGCGGAGCTTGCCGGGCCGAGTGTCGCGACGATCTTGGCATTGCGTTGACGGCGCATGGTGCTATGTTCCCCTTCGGTAATCTGGCCCTGCGGATTGGGGGAACAGCTTACACGCGCCGGCCGATCTCGTGGATCACCACGATTCCGAGGCCGATGGATCCGGTTACGGCCCGGCGCCGATGCGCCGGCGTCCGCGCGCGATCGAGCCCCGCTCGGCGGGGCTGGAGCGTCAGTCGAGCATCGCCGCGACGGCCGTGGGTGCGTCGGCGAGGCTTTCGGCCAGCTCCTCGAACTCGACGATCTTGTCGATCTCGGTGCCCATCGCGATGTTCGTGACCCGCTCCAGCATGATCTCGACGACGACCGGCACCTTGTACTGCGCCATCCACTTTTCCGCCTGTGCGATCGCGGGGTCGATCTCCTCCTGCCTGTTCACGCGGATCGCCTTGCAGCCGAGTCCCTCCGCGACGGCGACGTGATCGACGCCATAGCCCTTCACTTCCGGTGCGTTGATGTTGTCGAATCCGAGCTGCACGCAGTAATCCATGTCGAAGCCCCGCTGCGCCTGCCGGATCAGCCCGAGGTAGGAATTGTTCACGACGATGTGCAGATACGGCAGATTGAACTGCGCGCCGACGGCGAGCTCCTCGATCATGAACTGGAAATCGTAGTCGCCCGATAGCGCGATGATCCTGCGCGCCGGGTCGGCGACGCGCACGCCGAGCGCGGCGGGAATGGTCCAGCCGAGCGGCCCCGCCTGCCCGCAATTGATCCAGTGGCGTGGCTTGTACACGTGCAGGAACTGCGCGGCCGCGATCTGCGAGAGCCCGATCGTCGTGACGTAGCACGTGTCCTTGTCGTCGAACGCGCGGTTCAGGCACTGGTAGACGCGCTGCGGCTTCATCGGCACGTTGTCGAAGTTGGTCTTGCGCAGCAGCGTGCGCTTGCGTTCCTGGCACTGCCCGACCCACGCGCCGCGATCCTTTAGCCGGCCCGCCGCCTTCCATTCGTTGGCAACGGCCACGAACAGCTCGAGCGCCGCCTTCGCGTCGGAAACGATCCCGTAGTCGGGCCCGAACACGCGCCCGATCTGCGTGGGTTCGATGTCGACGTGGACGAACTTGCGGCCCTTGGTGTAGACGTCGACGGAACCGGTGTGGCGGTTGGCCCAGCGGTTGCCGATGCCGAGCGCGAAGTCGGAAGCGAGCATGGTCGCATTGCCGTAGCGGTGGCTGGTCTGCAGGCCCACCATGCCGGCCATCAGCGGGTGATCGTCCGGAATCGTGCCCCAGCCCATCAGCGTCGGGATCACCGGCACACCGGTGATCTCCGCGAACTGGACGAGGAGGGCCGAGGCGTCGGCGTTGATGACCCCGCCGCCGGCAATGATCAGCGGCCGCTCGGCGTCGTTCAGCATCGCCATCGCCTTTTCGATCTGCGCGCGCGTCGCCTTCGGCTTGTAAACCGGCAGCGGTTCGTAGGTGTCCGCGTCGAACTCGATCTCGGCGACCTGCACGTCGAAAGGCAGGTCGATCAGCACGGGGCCGGGCCGGCCCGAGCGCATCA
>JANMBN010000420.1:0-1747 GCA_031360485.1 Betaproteobacteria bacterium
GTTGGGCCACCCGATTGCGGTCGACAATCAGCCCGGCGCGGGAGGCATCGTCGGAACGTCGGCGCTGGTCAGGGCAGCACCGGACGGCTGGACGCTCGGCGTGGTTTCCAACAACCACGTGATCTATCCGAGCGTCTACAAGTCGCTTCCCTTCGATCCGATTGCCGACATCACGCCGATCGCGATCGTCGGCTCCACGCCGATCGTGCTGGTCGTCAATCCGGCGAAGGTTCCGGCGAAAGATGTGCGGGAACTGGTGGCGCTGCTCAAGAGCAAGCCGGGTCAATACAACTACGCGTCGTCCGGCAACGGCACCATCCTGCACCTGGCCGCCGAGATGTTCATGGACGAGGCGGGCGTGAAGGCGACGCACGTCCCGTACAAGGGTGTCGGGCCCATGGTGACCGATCTGATTGGCGGGCAGGTCGAAATCGGCGCGCTTGCGCTGCCATCGATCCAGCAGCACCTGAAGAGCGGCGCGCTGCGGGCGATCGGGGTGGGAACCGCGACCCGGCTCGCGGCCGCGCCGGAAATTCCCACCATGGCCGAACAAGGCATGCCGGGCTATCTGGTCGAAGGCTGGTTTGCCGTGATCGGCCCGGCCAAGCTGCCCGCGGCGGACGTCAGCCGCATCAACGCGGCGTTCGTCGCGGCCTTCGCGATGCCGGAGGTGCGCGAAGCGATGGCCAAGCAAGGCAACACGATCGATGTGAGCACGCCCGAGTACGCCGAAAAGTTCTTCCGCAGCGAAATGGCGAAGTACGCCAAACTCGTGAAGAAGGCAGGCATCGAGCTGCAATGAAACGCGGCGGCCTTTGACCCACGCTGGCGCGCGCAGAAGACCGGCGATCCGTTGCCCGATATCGACGTCTCACTGGGCAGGACGCCCGGAGGCGCGGCGCGTCGGGCCGCGCCCGGCGATCGCGCGAAGGAGGAGAATTGCCGCGACCAGGGCGTCGAACCCGTCGACACCCGCCTGCAGCAGCCGTAATCCGGCTCCTAACGGTCAGCGGGGACGCGGCCGATTCCGGGCAGCTTGAGCGCCGGGTGGCGAAGGTCGACACCGGTCACCAATCCCAGCACATTCAATTCGAAGCCCTCGTCCTCACCGGCGACCACCCCGAGGATCCCGAACAGCGAAAGCTGGATGCCGGTGCCGCTCGGCGTGCGGGCGTATACGCTGCCGTCGGGCAGATAGTCCTTGCCGATTGCGTTCGGCGGCAGGTTGAGGTGCAGCTGCGGGATCTCGCGGCCGAGATGCGCCAGAAAGGTGTTGCTGTTCGGACCGGGCCAGGCCCGGTACGTATCGGGAAATGGATACGAGGCAACGGCTCCGGGAAGGGCGGCGACGCCCGCTGCGGCGTCGGCGCCGCGGAGTTCGCGGACCACGCGCGGTTCGGCGCCATACCACGCGGCATCGGGCGCGCGCCGGTCCGAAACGGAGACCGACGAACCGCCGCCACGCAGGTTCCAGCCGATCACTTCGTAGCGCGTGTAGCGGTCGGCGCCCGCGGGTTTGGCGGCCAACCACGTGTGCACGGCGAAGGCGCCGCGCCACCCGAAAGTGCGGCTCGCGTAGACCTGCACGACGGCTTCAGGTGTGGTCACGGGGTCGGGCGCCATGCCGGTCGAGCGATGACTCGCTGTGCGCCAGTCGTTGTTGAACGAGACCGGCCCGAATTCGAGCGTCAACAACGGGCCGGACAGGAGCAGGGCGACGACAGCGACGAACCAGAATGTCTCGCGC
>JANMBN010000422.1:0-2221 GCA_031360485.1 Betaproteobacteria bacterium
GGCCAAGCTGTTTCCGCAGACGATCGACGCGGAAGCGGGGAGGAAGTCGCTGATCAAGGTCGTCGATCCGGCGCCGCGCCAGATCCCGGCGCCGGACGCCGTGCAGCGCGCGCTCGATCTGCTCAGGAGCGCCAAGCGTCCGCTCATCCTGCTCGGCAAGGGCGCGGCGTACGCGCAGGCCGATGCGGATATCCGCGCGCTGGTGGAAAGGACCGGCATCCCCTACCTGCCCATGGCGATGGCCAAGGGCCTGCTGCCCGACACGCACGAGCAATCCGCATCCGCGGCGCGCTCGTACGTGCTGCCGGAAGCCGACGTCGTGATGGTGATCGGTGCGCGCCTGAACTGGCTGCTTTCGCACGGCAAGGGCAAAACGTGGGGCGGCGACAGCGCCAAGCAATGGGGCGGCCAGACGTTCATCCAGGTCGACATCTCGCCGCAGGAGGCGGACAGCAATGTCCGCATCGATGCGCCGGTCGTCGGCGACATCGGCTCGTGCGTATCCGCGATGCTCGGCGCAATGGGACAGAACTGGCCCAAGCCGCCCGCCGAGTGGCTCAACGCCATCGAGGAGCGCAAGACGAAGAACGTTGCGAAGATGGCGGAAGCGCTGGCGAAGAACCCGGCGCCGATGAACTACCACAGCGCGCTTTCCGTCGTGCGCGACATCGTCAAGGCGAATCCGGATGCCATCCTCGTCAACGAGGGCGCGAACGCGCTCGACTTCACGCGCAGCATCGTCGACATGTACAAGCCGCGCAAGCGGCTGGACGTCGGCACGTGGGGCGTCATGGGCATCGGCATGGGCTTTTCGATCGCGGCGGCCGTGGTCAGCGGCGAGCAGGTGATCGCGGTCGAGGGCGACAGCGCGTTCGGTTTCTCCGGCATGGAATGCGAGACGATCTGCCGCTACAGCCTGCCGGTCTGCGTCGTGATCCTGAACAACAACGGCGTCTACCGCGGCGATGAAGTCAATACTGCCGGAGGACGCGATCCATCGCCCCTGGTATTCGTCAAGGGCGCGCGCTATGAGAAACTGATGGAGGCATTCGGTGGCGTCGGCGTGCTGGCCACGACGCCGGCCGAGCTTCGCAGCGCAATGGCAGAAGCGATCCGCTCGCGCAAGCCCACGCTGATCAACGCCGTCATCGACGAAAAGGCGGGCACGGAAAGCGGCCGCATCACGAGCCTCAATCCCACCGCGAAGAAGAAACCGTGACGGCCATCCCGGGTCCGGGTAGCGCTTTCGGAACAACGGCATTGCATAGGGGAACGTAATGAGCAAGGCATTGGACGGCGTCCGCATCCTGGACTTCACGCACGTGCAGTCGGGCCCGACGTGCACGCAGCTCCTGGCTTGGCTGGGGGCCGACGTGATCAAGGTGGAACGCGCCGGGGAAGGCGACATCACGCGCGGCCAGCTGCGCGACATCCCCGACGTGGACAGCCTTTATTTCACGATGCTGAACCACAACAAGCGCTCGATCACCGTCGACGCCAAGAACCCGAAAGGGAAAGCCATCCTCGAGGCGCTCGTCAAGAAGTGCGACGTGCTGGTCGAGAATTTCGCGCCGGGCGCGCTCGACCGGATGGGCTTCACCTGGGCGCACATCCAGTCGCTCAATCCGCGGATGATCGTCGCCTCGGTCAAGGGATTCGGCCCCGGCCCGTACGAAGACTGCAAGGTGTACGAGAACGTCGCGCAGTGCGCTGGCGGATCCGCGTCGACGACCGGCTTCGACGACGGCCCGCCGCTGGTCACCGGCGCGCAGATCGGCGATTCGGGCACGGGACTGCATCTCGCGCTCGGCATCGTCGCCGCGCTCTACCAGCGCAACACGACCGGGCGCGGGCAGAAGGTGCTGGCCGCGATGCAGGACGGCGTCCTCAATCTCTGCCGCGTGAAGCTGCGCGACCAGCAGCGGCTCGCGCGTACCGGCGTGATGAACGAATATCCGCAGTTCCCCAACGGCACCTTCGGCGACGCGGTGCCGCGCGCCGGCAACGCGTCGGGCGGCGGCCAGCCGGGGTGGATCCTCAAATGCAAAGGCTGGGAGACCGACCCCAACGCCTACATCTACTTCATCACGCAGGCCCCGGTGTGGAAAGACATCTGCGAGGTGATCGGCCGGCCTGAGTGGCTCACCGATCCGCGCTACGCGACCCCGAAGGGCAGGTTGCCGCACCTGATGGAGATCTTCGGCCAGATCGAGGAATGGAC
>JANMBN010000486.1:0-7294 GCA_031360485.1 Betaproteobacteria bacterium
GCTTAACGGGGGGGCGGTATCATTTTTCGCCTACACGGTTGCGGTCCATTGGTGCGGTGCGACGCGCCGCGGTAGCAACAACAACAACGCCGTCGCGGGCACGATCATCGGCGGCGTCATCGGCGGCGTTCTCGGCCACCAGGTCGGTGGCGGTACCGGCAATTCGGTGGCCACTGTCGCCGGGGCGGTCGGCGGCGCCGTGGTCGGGCACGAGATCGGCCAGGGCAATGCGGAGCGGGACGCCTATCGCCTGCGCATCCGGTTCGACAATGGCAATTACCAGACAGTGACGCAGGCCAGCATTGGCGATTTGCGCGTCGGCGACAGCGTGCGCATCGAAAACGGGCGCGCCTATCGTTATTGACATGGTTGAAGCGTTCCGGGCGGCGCTTGAGTTCGCCTGGATGGACATTTGGCGGCCGGCAATTCCGCCGGACGCGTGATGAACGAAGGGATTTCGATATGAACTGGGATGTGATCAAAGGCAATTGGAAGCAGTTCAAGGGCAACGTGCGCCAGCAGTGGGGCAAGCTCACCGACGACCACCTCGACGTCATCAACGGCAAGCGCGAGACCCTGAGCGGCAAGATTCAGGAAGCGTATGGCATCACGAAGGACGAAGCCGAGACGCAGGTCAAGGCGTTCGAGGAGCGGCACAAGGATTACCGGCCGTCCAACACACTCTGAGCGAATGTCGCCGCGCCCAGGATTATCAACGCGCGCCGCGCTGTGTACGGCAGCGAACAGACGGTTCCCGGGCCGGCTCGTATTCTCGGTTCGTGCCCGCATACCGGCGGGCTTGTCGGTATCGTAGCGTTGATCGCAATCGTCCCGGTCGGAATGGGATTCCCGTAATCCCGCGCATTGACGGCGGAGTGTTTCGCTAAAAGGAAATGGCATGACAAACATCACTCGTAGACTGGCATCGTTGGTTGGCATTCTGTTCGTGGCAATGGCGCTGGGTTGCGCGTCGACGGCGAAGCAGGAGGGTACGGGCGAATACGTGGACGATACTGTCATCACCACCAAGGTCAAGGCCGCGATCTTCAACGAGCCGACGCTGAAATCCGCCGAAATCAACGTCGAGACGTTCAAGGGTGTGGTCCAGCTGAGCGGATTCGTCAGCTCGCCTGCGAACGTATCTACGGCGGTGCAGGTTGCGCGCACCGTCGCCGGCGTCAAGTCCGTCAAGAACGACATGCGTTTGAAGTAATGCGATACTCGTCCCGGACACCCGGTCGGTTTGTTACGGCCCGCGTGTCCGGCGACGACGCCGTTCGCGCTCGGCGGACCGTGCGCGATGCCGGGTCCGCCACGGCGTCGTCCGGCACCGGGCCCGCGCCATGCCGCACGTTCGTTGCGGCGACATGCGCGACACGATCCGGAGACATCCCACAATAATGAATGCCCCGCCACGTTCGGAAGCGAATTGAAGCCCGAACTCGTGACCGCGGCCGATCCGCCTCGCGTTGCTCCGCTGCCGACCGAACCCGTCGTCCCGACGATCCGAGTGCCCGTGGATGCGCGCGGGGTCGCGCTCACAAGTCTTGCCGTGATCGCCGTCGTTTGCGCTCTCTTCCTGGCGCAGGCGTTCTTCGTATCCCTGTTGCTCGGAATCCTCATTGCCTACACGCTGAATCCCCTCGTCGTGTATCTCGAGCGGATCAGGATTCCGCGCGTGGCGGGCACGGTCATCGTGATGGTGGGCGTGATGAGTGCGCTCGCATTTGGCGCCTATTCGCTGCGTGGGCAGGTGCAGACGATCATCGAACAGTTGCCCGAAGCGGCGAAGACCTTTTCGACCACGTTGGCGCGGGTGCGTACCAACCCCGCCGGCAACATTCAGAAAGTGCAGAGCGCCGCGGCCGAAGTGGAGAAGGCGACCGCGCAGGCCGCCGGCGGTTCCTCCGTCCCCAAGCCGGCGGCGACGCATGTCGTCGTCGACCAGCCCGGATTCAAGCTCAGCAACTTCCTGCTGGTGGGCTCGATGGGGGCCCTCGGCTTCCTGGGTCAGCTGATCATGGTGTTGTTCCTGACATTCTTCCTGCTGCTGGGCGGGGACACGTTCAAGCGCAAGTTGGTGCGGCTCACGGGGCCGTCGCTGTCGAAAAAGAAGATCACCGTGCAGATCCTGGACGACATCAACGATTCCATTCAGAAATACCTGTTCATGCTGTTGTTGACGAACGTGCTGGTCGCCGTGCTCGCGTGGATCGCCTTTCGCTGGATTGGTCTCGAGAATGCGGGTGCCTGGGCTGTCGCTTCGGGTCTGCTTCACGTCATCCCTTACCTCGGCCCCGGCGTCACCGCCGCCGCCACCGGAATGGCGGCATTCATGCAGTTCGAATCGTTCCCGATGGCGTTTCTGGTCTGCGGAGCTTCGATGGCGATCGCCACCCTCGTCGGGACCTTCGTCACGACGTGGATGACGGGCCGGATCGCGAAGATGAATTCCGGTGCCGTCTTCATCTCGCTGCTGTTCTGGGGCTGGCTGTGGGGAGTCTGGGGAATGTTGCTCAGCATTCCGATCATCGTCATCGTCAAGGTCGTATCCGAGCATGTGGAGCAGCTGCAGCCGGTCGCCGAGTTGCTGGGAGAATAGGGGCGCAAGGTGATTCTTGCTTTGTCGCTCGTTGCGGCAAAGAAGTCGGTCGGTGAATTGAACGTGAGTCCGCGATACGGAGCCGTGTCGTTCGAGAGTGGCCCTTCCGTTCACGCGTGAGTTAGAATTCCGCGGACACGCAGGGAGGATCTCGTCATGCTGATGTCCGCCGCCGAGTATCGCGAGTCGCTGCGCCGGTATCGCCCGAACGTATTCGTCGATGGCCGGCAGGTGACCTCCGTCGCCGACGAGCCGCAGCTTGCCCCGGGTGTCAACGCGATCGGCGTCAGCTACGACTTCGCGCTGCGCGAATCGACGCAGGCGCTGATGCGCGCGCACGTTCCGGAAATGGCCGGTCCGATCAACCGGATGCTCGCCATTCCGCGCAACAGTGCGGATCTCCTGAACAAGCTCGAAGCGGTGCGCATGCTGTGCCAGGAAACCGGCTGTGCGCAGCGCTACCTCGCGGGGGACGCGCTTGCCGCCCTCTACCACGGCACGCAGCGGCTCGATGCGGAAGAAGGCACCGCGTATCACCCGCGCCTGCGCGCCTATCTCGATCACGTCTACGCCAACGACCTGGCCCTCGGCGTCGCGATGACCGACGCCAAGGGCGATCGCTCGCTGCGGCCGTCCCGGCAGCCGTCGCCAGACGCCTACCTGCACATCGTCGAGCGCCGCGCCGACGGCATCGTCATCTCGGGCACCAAGGCGATCGTCACCGCCGCGCCGTACGTGCATGAGCTGCTGGTCATGCCATGCCGCAACATGAGCGAGGCGGACCGCGAATTCGCGGTGTGCTGCGCGGTGCCGGTGGACGCCGAAGGGTTGACCATCGTCGCGCGTCCGGCGGGAAGGCCGGGAGACCCGGCCGCGAAGTTCAGCGCCAGATACGGCCAATCGACTGGCGTGTGCCTGTTCGATCGCGTGGTGGTGCCATGGGACCGCGTGTTCTGCGCCGGGGAGTTCCGGCACGCCGCCGAGTTTCTCTACAACTACACCGCGCATCACCGGCACACGTGCATCGCGGCGCGCGCGGGCTTCGGCGATCTCCTGATCGGCGCCGGCGCGCTCGCGACCGAGGCGAACGGAATCGACCTCGACCGCGCGTACGGCGCGCGCGACGCGATGATCGAATTGATCAAGCTCACCGAAGGCTTCTACGCCTGCGGGGTCGCGGCGTCGGTCTACTGCCAGGAGAGTCCGGCCGGCATCGTGACCCCCGACCCGGTATTCGGGAACATCGGCAAGCTGCTCCTTTCCACGCAGATCTACGACATGCATCGCCTCGCCCATCAGGTCGCCGGCGGGATGATCGTCGCGCTTCCCGGTCCTGCCGAGGACCACAATCCGGTCACCGCGGGCCGGCTGTCGGAGGTGCTGACCGCGCGCTCCGACATTCCGTACGAAAAACGCGTCGAAGTGGCCCGGTTCATCGAAGACCTGACGGCGTCGTACCAGGCAGGCTGGTATTCGGTGATCAGCCTGCACGGCGGCGGTTCGCCGGAGGCGATGAAGATGGAGATCTGGCGCAACTATCCGCTCGGCAACAAGGTGGATCTGGTCGAGCGGCTGCTCGACCGTGGCGTGCTGGCCGACGAAACGCGCAGGATCACGCGCAATCGCCAGCCGGGACGTTGTTGCGCGACCGGATGCCTGGCCCCCGACGCGCCGCAGATGGTGGCATTGCCGCAGCCGGCCGTGAAGCCCGCCTCGGGGGGCGCAGAACGTCCGGCGCCGGTGGCTGCGGACTGACCCCATGTCGGACGAGCCGCGCACCATCGTCCCGCGGTCGCACGCGGGGTCGCGGCTCGAGCGCGACCGCAGCTTGCTGCTGGCGATCGACGTGCAGCAGCGATTGGCGCCGCACGTTCTCGCGCACCAGGCGTTGATCGCGCGAATCGAAGCGTTGACCGAGGCGGCTGATCGCTTCGGCATCCCGGCGTTTCTCACCGAACATTGTCCCGCGCAGCTCGGCCCGGTCGTCGCGCAGTTGCGAAACCGCTTCGCTGCGGACCGCATCTTCGAGAAAACGCGGTTCGGCGCCGCCGACCATCCTGCGTTCGACGCCCTGCTGCGCGCGACCGGCCGCAACCAGGTCGTCGTCGCCGGGATGGAGACGCACGTCTGCGTCATGCAAACCACGCTGGGGCTGGTCGCGAAGGGTTTCGAGCTGTTCGTGGTCGGCGACGCGGTGGGCTCGCGCAACGCGCGTCAGGCCGATCGACAGTTTGCGCTCGACCGGCTGCGCGATGCCGGTTGCACGCTCGTCGGCACGGAGACGGTGCTGTTCGAATGGACGCGCGCGGGTGACGACGCCGCATTCAGGGACGTGCTGGCGCTCGTCAAGGCGCTCCATTGACCGCCGTCAGTCCTTTGGCCGGGAAAGCGGCCCCGTCGACGATCCTGGTCGACGTGCCTCGCCTCGTCTCCGCCTATTACACCGGCGTGCCTGACCCCGCGGTGACCGCACAGCGTGTCGCCTTCGGCACTTCAGGGCATCGCGGCTCCTCGTTCGTCACGAGTTTCAATGAATGGCATGTGCTCGCGATCAGCGAGGCGATTTGCCGCTACCGCAGGAAGCAGGCAATCGACGGTCCGCTGTTCCTCGGCGCCGACACCCACGCGCTATCCGTGCCGGCGCTCGCCAGCGCGCTCGAAGTGCTGGCGGCGCATGGCGTGGAGGTCATGCTCGCCGAGCACGACGAATACACGCCCACCCCGGCGATCTCGCACGCAATCCTCACGCACAACCGTGGCCGCTCGACCGGCCTGGCGGACGGCATCGTCATCACGCCATCGCACAACCCGCCCGACAATGGTGGCTACAAGTACAACCCGCCCAATGGCGGGCCGGCGGACACCGATGTCACGGGCGCGATCGAAGCAATGGCCAACGACCTGTTACGTCGCGGGCTCGACGGAGTGCGCAGGGTTTCCCTGGCAACCGCGTTGCGCGCGTCGACAACGCATCGGCACGATTATCTCGGCGCGTATGTCGACGATCTGGACAGCGTGATCGATATGGACGCGATTCGCGGCGCGAAGCTGCGAATGGGCGTGGACCCGCTCGGCGGAGCGGGGGTCCATTACTGGGCGCGGATTGCCGAGCGCTACCGCCTCGACCTCACGGTCGTCGAGAGCGAGGTCGATCCAGCCTTCCGCTTCATGCCCGTCGATTGGGATGGGCGGATTCGCATGGATCCGTCATCGTCCTATGCCATGGCGAACCTGCTTCGCCTCAAGGATCGATTCGACATCGCGTTCGCCTGCGACACCGACCACGACCGGCACGGAATTGTGACGCCAAGCTCCGGATTGCTGCCATCCAATCACTATCTTTCGGTCGCCATCGATTATCTCTTTCGGCATCGGCCGCAATGGAGCGCTGACGCCGCGGTAGGCAAGACGGTCGTCAGCAGTCAGATGATCGATCGCGTCGCCGCAAGACTTCGCCGCAAGCTCTACGAAGTGCCGGTCGGCTTCAAGTGGTTCGTCGACGGACTTTTGGGCGGATCGCTCGGTTTTGGCGGCGAAGAGAGCGCGGGCGCTTCCTTCCTGCGCCGGGACGGATCGGCGTGGACGACGGACAAGGACGGCATCGTTCCGGCGTTGCTTTCGGCCGAGATCATGGCGCGGATGGGACGGGATCCCGGCGAGGTCTATCGCTCGCTCGCGCACGAACTCGGCGAGTCCGCTGCCGACCGCGTCGAAGCGCCCGCCACGCCGGAGCAAAAGAAGCGATTGTCGACGCTCGCACCGGAGCAGGTCCGCTGCCCGGAGCTGGCTGGCGAACCGATAGAATCCATCCTGAGCCATGCGCCCGGCAACGGCGCGCCGATCGGCGGCCTCAAAGTGACCGCGTCCGGCGGATGGTTTGCGGCGCGGCCGTCCGGTACCGAGGACATCTACAAGATCTACGCGGAAAGCTTTCGCGGCGACGACCATCTGCGCCGCATCCTGGTCGAAGCGCAGGCGATTGTCGATGCGGCGATTGCACCGGTCGACAGCCAATCCGGCTCGCACGGCCGGAACTGAATTCCATGCGTCTCAAAAGACACCGGAGTGTTCGATAACGCACCGACGAATTCCGGTACGAGGGCTATCGTCCGAATCGCATTGCCGCGTCGGACGCGATCCGGCCGACGGCGCCGTCGGCGCCCGCCAGGTCTGAAGATGAAGAACGAGCGTGCGTTTTCGAGTGGGATGGCCGCGCAGTACCCGCCAAAGTCAACAGCGTCGAGCAAGGAGATTCGAATGGACCTGACCGGAACGCTGTCACCGACCAATGGAAACAGCGGCCCCGTGGCGCAAGCGGTGGACGATGCAAGCACGAGCGCGCATGGCGCGATCGACAAGGGGTCCGCCACCGCCAAGCCCGCCGTGGACCGCATGGCGAGCGGCGCGCACCAGGCCGTCGACAGGATCGCGATAGCGGCGACCAGTGCCGCAGAGTCGCTCGGCGCCAAAGCGGGCCAACTGAAGGACGCGCAAGCCCGGATGGCGGACGAGTGCCGCGGCTACGTCCGTGAAAATCCGCTGGCGTCGCTGGGCATCGCGGCGGCGGTCGGGTTTGTCCTGAGTCGTCTGTTGAGCCGGCGCTAGACCCCAGTATCCAGAGTCGTCCCGGCGCAACCTGGTCGATCCCATGTTCAAACGTCCGCATTGCAATGTATCTCGCGAGCCCAGCCC
>JANMBN010000488.1:0-1849 GCA_031360485.1 Betaproteobacteria bacterium
AGCTCGGGCTCACCGTCGTGATGCGGTCGGCAAATTGCAGCCCGCCCTTCAGGAAGGACGTGTTGCCGTAGTACTCCACGCCGTCGATTGTGAACGCCTGCGGCGGCAACCCCAGCCGGGTGGCCGTCTGCGGCGGAAAAATGCCCTGGAACGCGAGATTGTGAATGGTCATGACGGTGCGTGCCCGCGGCCCGTGCACGTAGTTCAGATAGACCGGCGTGAGCCCGGTCTGCCAATCGTTGCAGTGGACGATATCCGGCTTCCAGGCGGCAAACGGTGAACCGGGCGTGGACAGCAGTGCGCCTACATAGGAGAAAAGGCCGAATCGCAGATCGTTGTCCGGCCAGTCCGTGGCGGAGCCGTCCTGATACGGACCGCCGCTGCGATCGTAGATCGGGCACTCGACCACGAGCAGCGGCAAACCCGACGGAAGCTTCGAGGCGATCAAAGTCGCGGGAGGAATGCCCGGCAATCCCGGCAACGTCGCGGCGCGGTCTCTGGTCTTGAGCGCTTCCATGACCTGCGGATAACCCGGCACGAGCACGCGAATATCCACCCCGAGCACGCTCAGCGCCGCAGGCAGCGCAGCGCTGACATCGGCCAGTCCGCCGGTCTTGATCAGCGGCGCGACTTCGGACGTCGCGAAGAGGACCTTGAGTTTCTCAGTCGCGGCCATTTGGGTTGTTCGTTACGTAGTCTTTCAGCGTTCGTCGGCCGTGACTGCGTGACTATCATGACCCGTAACACCAAACATTGGCGGCGTCACGGCAGTTACGATAGTTACGCAGTCACTTCGCTTATCCTTCGCAACGAAGGATAAGGGCGCCGAGCGGCGGCAATGTAATGGCGGCCGATTGATCGTGGCCCATCCAGGGAAAAGGCTGCGAGGCAATGATGCCGGCGTTGCCGGCGTTGGAGCCGGCGTAGAACACCGAATCGCTGTTGAATACTTCCCGCCAGGCACCGGATTTCGGCAACCCGACACGATAGCCGTGCCTGGGTACCGGCGTGAAATAGAGCGCTACCACAATGGGCGATCCGTCGCGGGCGCGGCGCTCGAAACACAGAATCGACTGGTCCGCGTCGTTGCAGTCGATCCAGCGGAAACCGTCGTGCTCGAAGTCCAGTTCGTGCAATGCCGGCTCGTCGCGGTATAGACGGGACAGGTCGCGCACCATGGTCTGCACGCCGCGGTGCCAGTCGATGCCGAGCAGCCCCCAGTCGAGTTCCCCGCCCGCGCGCCATTCGCGCCCCTGTGCAAATTCGTTACCCATGAAGGTGAGCTTCTTGCCGGACGCGACGAACTGGTAGGCAAGCAGCAATCTCACATTGGCGAATTTCTGCCAGGCATCCCCCGGCATCTTGCCGAGCAGCGATCCCTTGCCGTGCACCACTTCGTCATGTGACAACGGCAGCAGGAAATTCTCGCTGTAGGCGTAAATCTGGCCGAAAGTGAGCTCGTTGTGGTGGAAGCGGCGATGTACCGGATCGTTGTGCATGTACGCCAGCGTGTCGTTCATCCAGCCCATGTTCCACTTCATCGAGAATCCGAGCCCGCCGAGATATACCGGCCGCGATACCATTGGCCAGGCAGTGGATTCTTCGGCGCAGGTCAGCGCACCGGGAAAATCACGATGCACCATCACATTCAACTCGCGCAGAAACTCGATGGCTTCCAGATTTTCGCGCCCGCCGTACTTGTTCGGAATCCATTCGCCGGCCTTGCGCGAGTAATCAAGATAGAGCATCGAGGCGACCGCATCCACGCGCAGTCCGTCGAGCGCGCACTACTGGCTGGCGGAGTGCCACCTCGACGGACTGCGCGTGGATGCGGTCGCCTCGATGCTCT
>JANMBN010000513.1:0-2448 GCA_031360485.1 Betaproteobacteria bacterium
CTGTTAATCCGCAGGTCCCAGGTTCGAGCCCTGGTCGGGGAGCCATGAATTCAATACGTTAGGTGCGCTCGCACCGACGGACTCGATTGCGGAATGCGCGGCCAGTCTGGCTTGTCCGGACCTCGCAGGGCATCGCTCAGCGCTCATGCCGCCGTCGCTAAGACCAATGGCGATCCCGCGCACGCGCTATTCCCTCTCGCGCGATGCACGCTCGGCGCGTCATCTCGCGCCGCTTGCGTCGGCTTCCGGCCGATTCCGTTGAAAGAACGCTCAAGACTTGGCCAAACCCACTGTGTCTGGGGTCAACCCGAGTGCATCGCGTTCAATGGCGGGCGTTCCAGATCGAACGATTTTCCTTGGGCAGGCATCGCTACGCCGCGCCGTTGGCGAATATGTTGAACACTACCACCGAGATCGCAATCATCAAGGTCAGGACGATCGATTGCTGCACGCGCCCGCGCCGGTACTCGCGGATAGCGGCCCGATCGGCCGTCATACGCAGGCGGACGCTCAGTTGCGAGCCGCCTTTAGCCCCTCGCGCACATCGGCTGTGCTCGCAAGCCGGTGGCCACCCGCCGTGATGCGTTGCGCCGCGCGCTTCGTGAGCTCGACGTTGCTCAATGCGCATCCCATCGGGGCATCCTCGAGGCCGACGCGCACATGACCGCCGCGCTGCACCGCGAGATCGATCAGCGGCTCGATCTCGACCCCCAGGCCGGCAACCATCCAGGGCGCGTTCGGGGCTTCTCGCTCGAGCAGTTTCAGATAGGCCTCCAGCGCCCAATCGACGGGCGGAAAGCCGAATGCGATGTGGTCGGAAAACATCAGGCGGTACATCGGCACCGGCGCACCCGGGTAGGCGCGATGCAGCGCCGCGCCAAGCCGCATGAATCCCGGCTCGTATATCGCGTATGACGGCGTGATGTGGTGCTTCTGCGCCAACGCGAGCCCATGGCGGATGTGCGACTCGGGATTGGCGTAGATGAACCCTTCCTTGCCCGCGGGAATGTCCTCGTAGTGCGCGATGTGCGTGGAACCCGGATCGACGACGGCCCACTCGATGAGCCCCGCATGCAGCAGCTTCTCGACCGCGCCGAAACGCTGTGCTGCCGTCAGCGGTGCCGGCGCGTCGACACTGCCGGCGAAGGGCAGCGTCGGGTAGCAGATGACGTCGGCGTTCGAGCGGATGCGCTCGATGATTGGCGCGTAGATGTCGTAATCGTCGCGCTGCCGGCCTGTCACCGCGTCGTACGCGTGAAAGTGCAGGATCGACGCGCCGGCGTCGATACAGCGCATCGCGTCGGCGACGATCTCGTCGGCGAGGACCGGGATCTTCGGTTGCTTCGCTCGCGACCAGGGGCCGTTCAATGAAACTTCGAGCCAGACAGGGTTCGCCATGGCTCAGGCGCCGCTCGTGATCGCGCGGATACTCTCGGTGATGGCGCCCGGCTCGAACACCTTCTTCCAGTCCGGGACGAAGATCTCCTTCTTCGCGCGATCGACGGCGCGATTCGCAGCGTCCGACATGCGTACGCCCGGAAGCTGGTCGAACAGGATGGCGAGCTCGACATTCAAGTGTCCGAGCACGAAGTCGAATGCAGCCTGCTTCGGCACGCCGCGCTTGACCGCCTCGTCCGTCGCTTCGCGGATCACCGTGAGGCAAGTCGCCGTGATTGTCTCCGACAGCACGGGCTCGAGTATTGCCATCTGATCGACCGTCGCGCGGTGAGTCCGCATCACGGGCGCATACATGCGCGTCGCGACATCTTCGGCGAGCGCGTAGTGCTCCTCGGGGCCTCGCATCAGCGCGCACACGATCGCCTGCTTTGCCGCGAGCCCGCCGAAATAGTCGCGCTTGGCCTCGAGGTCCGTCTCGTCGTTGAAGATCGGCGGATGGCACGGATGCGCCACGAAGATCGTCAGGTCGGGCCGTTGCGGCAGCTCGCCGGCGAACGGCGCTGCCGCGTCGAGCGCAATGAGAATGGCGCCCGGCTTGAATTTATCGACGAGCTGGTGCGTCGGCTTGCCGATGACGGAGTCGGGAATGGCCAGCACCACCACGTCGGCATCGACGAGCGCCGTATCGGCCTCCATGCACATGACTCCCAGCTCGCGCAGGCGTGCGCGGCCGGCTTCGCTCACTTCGATATGCGCCACCTCGTACGGAGAATCCCTCAGGTTGGCCGTGACCCGATAACCCATCTTTCCGCCAGCGCCAAGAATCGCCACCTTTTTCATTGCCATTCCTCGTTGTCGATAAACAAACGGACCCTCACGAACGCGCGGTGGGCGGCAACGACGCCGCATCGCCACCGCGCGCGAAACTGAACCTGTTTCCTGAACCTATTTCTGCTTCCTCACCAGCTCGATCTCGGCGTAAGCCTGCTTCACCAGATCCTCGCCGACCTGCCTGGTGTACATTTCGATGACCGGCTTGACTTTTTCCTG
>JANMBN010000516.1:0-2376 GCA_031360485.1 Betaproteobacteria bacterium
TGGAAGCAGCAGAAGTGGCTTGCGCAGCACACGCCACCCGACGTCAAGCGCTATCCCGCGCAGTTCAAGGACCCCGACGGATACTACGCGACCTGGCGCGCGACCCTCAGCGTGATGGGCTACAACACCAAGCTCGTCGATGCCAAGGATGCGCCGGCGGGCTACCTCGATCTTCTGGATCCGAAGTGGAAGGGCAAGCTTGTGAAGGCGCATCCCGGCTACAGCGGAACCAGCCTGACGGGGACCTTTGCGATCACCAAGCTGCTCGGATGGGACTACCTCGAGAAACTGTCGAAGCAGGGGGTGCAGCAGCTGCAGTCGACGACCGCAACGCCCAAAAGCATCGCCAGCGGAGAGCGCGCGGTCATGGTCGACGGCAACGAGTACAACATGTTCATCGAGATCGACGCGAAGAGCCCGGTCAAGATCATCTACCCCGTGGAAGGCACGCCGTTCGTGCCCTCGCCGACTGCCGTGTTTGCCGATGCGCCGCACCCGAATGCCGCCCGCGTTCTCCAGAACTTCCTGTATACGGCGAGGATCCAGCAGATGGCCGTCGACGACGGCGGCACCCGTTCCGCGCACCCGGACGTCAAGGACCCGCCCGGCAGAACCCCGCTCGGTCAAATCAAGTTGCTGCCGGACGATGCCGCGGCGATGCTGCCGCAGATCGCCGACATCAAGAAGCGGTACTCGGCCCTGTTCGGGAACTGAGGCGGGGTCGCGGCATAACCCGGGGTCACGGTGGCGTCGATCCCCGTAAGCGTCGGGCGGCGGAAGGTTCCGTTGGTCCGGTCCTTCGACTGGACGGCGCCCTTTGCGCTGCTGCTCGCGCTGCTGCTCGCCGTGCTCGTGCTGCTGCCGATGTTCTGGCTGCTGGTCACGAGCTTGCGCGACGGCGACCGGCAGTTCACGCTCGACCACTATCGGCAGCTTTTCGTCGATTCGGCGTTTCTCCGGCCGCTGCTGACGACGCTGTGGACCTCGGCGGCCGTCGGCATCCTGTGCGTGCTCGCGGCTGCGCCGATGAGCTGGCTCGTCGCGCGCACCGACCTGCCGGGCAAGCGGCTGTTGCGGACGCTGATCCTCGCGTCGTTCGTCACGCCGCCGTTTCTCGGGGCGTTTGCGTGGGTGCTTCTCGGCGGTCCTAACGCCGGCCTGATCAATCAGTGGTATTACGCTCTCTTCGGGCTCAAGCCTTTCGAGGCGACCGCGCTCATCAACATCTTCTCCGCGGGCGGAATGGTGTTCGTGATGGCGCTTTACACGTTTCCGTACGTGTTCACGTTCGTCACCAACAGCCTCGAGCTCATCCCGAGCGATCTCGAGGATGCCTCGGCGATTTTGGGCGCACCCGCATGGAGGACCGCGCTCGACATCACGCTGCCGCTCGCGGCGCCCGCGCTCGTCGCCGGGTTCATCGTTGCTTTCCTGCAGTCGATGACGCTGTTCGGGACGCCGGCCATCCTCGCGCTGCCCGCCGGCGTCGACACCATGACGACCAAGATCTGGAGCCTGTTCCAGTTTCCCCCGCAGCTCGGTCTCGCCGCAGCCGTTTCGCTGCCGCTCCTCCTGATCACGGTTGCATTGCTGAGAGCGCAGACGGCGATCATGGGCCGCCGCGGGTACTCGATCATCGGCGGCAAGGGCGGATCCGTGCGCTTCATTCGCCTCGGCGCCTGGAAGTTTCCGGCGCTGGCGCTCTTCGGGTTCGTGCTCGGGTGTTCGATCGTCCTGCCGTACGGCGTCCTGCTGCGCACGGCGTTCGTCAGGAACTGGTCGGGACCCCTGGGCCTTCAAAACCTGAGCCTCGAACACTGGCGTTTCGTCTTCTTCGAGTTCAGCCAGACGAGGCTCGCGCTCGCGAACACCTTCATCCTCGGAGTCTCGGCCGCGACGGCCGGAACGATCCTCGTCACGGTGGTGGGATACCTCAGCTTGCGCAAGCTCGTCTGGGGGCATCGCTACCTCGCGTTTCTCGCGACGTCTCCCGTTGCGATCCCCGGCATCGTGCTGGCCGTCGGGCTCTTTCTGAGCTATACGCAGCCGCCGCTGATCCTTTACGGGACGCTTACGATCATCTTTCTCGCCTACCTGACGAAGGAATTGCCCGTCGGTTACCAGCAAGTCGCCGCGTCGCTCAGGTCGGTCCATCCGGAACTCGAGGACGCCAGCCGCATTTTCGGCGCCAACCGGCTCAACGCGCTGATCGACATCACGGCGCCGCTGGTGCGCAACGGCGTCATCGCGACGTGGATACTGATCTTCATCGGCAGCATCCGCGAGCTGTCCGCGACGATACTGCTGTTCACCGCGCGCACCAAGACGATCGCGGTGACGATGTTCGACCTGCGCGAAAGCAACGACTGGGGGCCC
>JANMBN010000520.1:0-6171 GCA_031360485.1 Betaproteobacteria bacterium
CGACCTGACCGAATCGTACAAGTCGCTGTCCGAAGCGCTGATCCACGCGGGCATCCACACGCGAAGCAAGGTGCACATCCACTACGTCGATTCCGAAGCTGTCGAGCGCGAGGGCACCGACTGCCTTTCCGCGATGGATGCGATCCTGGTTCCCGGCGGTTTTGGCAAGCGCGGCGTCGAGGGCAAGATCAAGGCGATCCGCTACGCGCGGGAGAACGGGGTTCCGTACCTGGGGATCTGTCTGGGCATGCAGCTTGCGGTCATCGAATACGCGCGCCACATGGCGGGGCTCGACGGCGCCAACAGCACGGAATTCGACCCCGAGACGCCGCACCCGGTCGTCGCGCTGATCGCGGAGTGGCAGAACCGCGACGGCTCGATCGAGCGGCGCGGCGCGGATTCGGACCTCGGAGGCACGATGCGCCTCGGTGGTCAATCGTGCGAGGTTCTGCCCGGCTCGCTCGCGCACCGGATCTACGGCTCGACGACGGTCTCAGAGCGTCATCGTCACCGCTACGAGGTCAACAATCATTACCTGCCGCGCCTCGAGGGGGCGGGCCTGGGCGTGGGCGCGCGCGCGAGGAGCGAGACCGTCGGCGACCTCTGCGAGATGATCGAGTTGCCCGGGCACCCGTGGTTTTTCGGCTGCCAGTTTCACCCCGAGTTCACCTCCAACCCGCGCCGCGGCCATCCGCTGTTCATCGGATTCGTCCGCGCCGCCCTCGAGCGACAGCGGCGAGCGCAGGGCAACGGCGCGAGCGACGCCGTGGCCGAACTGGTCGCGTCGATCTGACGCGCGTGGCGCGATGAGGCTGTGCGGCTTCGAAGTCGGGCTCGACCGGCCGCTTTTCCTGATAGCGGGCCCCTGCGTCGTCGAATCGCGGCAACTGCAGATCGACGTCGCCGGACAGCTCAAGGAAACCTGCGCGGCGCTTCGCGTACCGTTCATTTTCAAGTCGTCCTACGACAAGGCGAACCGCAGCTCCGGCGCATCGTTTCGCGGTCCCGGGCGGGACGAAGGCCTAAGGATCCTTGCGGAAGTGAAGCGCCAGATCGGCGTGCCGGTCCTGACCGACGTCCATGCGGAGGCCGACGTGCCGGAAGTCGCGGCCGTGGTCGACGTCCTGCAGACCCCCGCATTCCTGTGCCGCCAGACCGACTTCATCCACGCGGTGGCCCGCGCGGGCAAGCCGGTCAACATCAAGAAGGGCCAGTTTCTCGCGCCGGAGGACATGACGCAGGTCGTGGCGAAGGCCAAGGCCGCAAGCGGCACCGACAACATCATGGTCTGCGAGCGCGGCGCGTCGTTTGGCTACCACAACCTCGTCTCCGACATGCGCAGCCTCGCGATCATGCGCGGGACCGGTTGCCCGGTGGTCTTCGACGCGACCCACTCGGTGCAGCTCCCGGGCGGTCTCGGCACGGCGAGCGGAGGCCAGCGCGAGTTCGTGCCGGTGCTGGCGCGCGCGGCGGTTGCGGCGGGCGTCGCCGGAATTTTCATGGAAACGCATCCGCAGCCCGAAAAGGCGCTATCCGACGGACCGAACGCCTGGCCGCTTGCGCGGATGCGCGCGCTACTCGAGACGCTGCTGGAGCTCGACGCGACCGTCAAGCGCGCCGGATTTCCGGAAGACGAAATGATCGCATCGCGCTGACGGCCGCAGCGACCGAGCCGCGGCATGAGATCCGATGAAGCTTCCATCCAACAAAAACGACTGATTCTCCGAGGAAACAGAACATGAGTGCCATCGTCGATGTCATCGCCCGCGAGATCCTGGATTCGCGCGGCAACCCCACGGTCGAGGCCGACGTCGTCTTAGAGTCCGGCGTGTCCGGCCGCGCGGCGGTGCCGTCGGGGGCATCCACCGGCTCGAAGGAGGCGATCGAATTGCGCGACGGCGACGCCGCGCGCTATTTGGGCAAGGGAGTGCTGCGCGCCGTCGAGAACGTCAACACCGAAATCTGCGAGGCCATTCTCGGCCTCGATGCCAGCGAGCAGGCGTTCATCGACAAGACCATGAACGATCTCGACGGCACCGAGAACAAGTCGCGTCTCGGCGCGAACGCGCTGCTTGCCGTCTCGTGCGCGGTCGCCAAGGCGGCGGCGGACGAATCGTCGTTGCCGCTGTACCGCTACCTCGGCGGGGCCGGCGAGATGCAGCTGCCTGTGCCGCTGATGAATGTCATCAATGGCGGGGCGCACGCGAACAACAAGGTCGATCTGCAGGAATTCATGCTGGTGCCGCTCGGCGCTCCGTCGTTCCGCGAGGCGCTCCGCTACGGCGCCGAGATATTCCAGACGCTGAAGAAAATCATCGACGCCAGGGGCATGCCGACCACCGTCGGCGATGAAGGCGGTTTCGCGCCGAACCTGCCGTCGAACGAGTCGGCGCTCGAGCTCCTCATGGAGGCGATCGACAAGGCCGGCTACGTGGCGGGCACGGACGTCGCGTTGGCGCTCGACTGCGCGGCCAGCGAGTACTACCAGGACGGCGTTTACAACCTTGAATCGGAAGGCGCCAAGCTCACTCGTTCGCAGATGGTCGACTACCTCGCGTCGTGGTGCGACAAGTACCCGATCATCAGCATCGAGGACGGAATGTCGGAGCACGATTGGGACGGCTGGAAGCTCCTGACCGACCGGCTCGGGCGAAAGGTCCAGCTCGTCGGCGACGATATTTTCGTCACCAACACGAAGATCCTGAAGCAGGGAATCGCGAAGGGCGTGGCGAATTCCATTCTCGTCAAGATCAACCAGATCGGCACGCTCTCGGAGACCTTCGCCGCGATCACGATGGCCAACCGCGCCGGCTACACGGCCGTCATCTCGCATCGTTCCGGCGAGACCGAGGACAGCATGATCGCCGACATTGCCGTCGGCACGAACGCAGGCCAGATCAAGACCGGCTCGCTGTCGCGCTCCGACCGGATCGCAAAGTACAACCAGCTGCTGCGCATCGAGGAAGATCTCGGCGAAGCGGCCAGCTATCCGGGCCGCGCGGCTTTCTACCAGCTGAAGTGATTCCCCTTGCGCTGGCTCGCCCTCGCGTTCGTCGTCCTCATTGCCGCGCTGCAATATCCGATGTGGCTCGGCAAAGGCGGCTGGCTTCAGGTGCGCGAGCTCGATCGCCAGCTCGCGGCGCAGCGCGACGGGAATGCGCGCCTCAAGGCACGCAATGACGCCCTCGATGCCGACGTTCGCGATCTGAAGACCGGGTACGAGGCGATCGAGGAACGCGCGCGCTCCGAACTCGGCATGGTGAAGCAGGACGAGGTGTTCTTTCAGATTCAGGCGCGGCCGGAGCCGGGCGCGGACACGCCGCGCGGGGCCGCGTCGGGCTCGTCGGGTCCGGCCACGACCTTGCCGATCCGACCCCTGGCTCCCGCCGCGGAAAAGCACTGACGGGCGCGTCGTCGATCGCGTGCGTTTGGCTGTCCGCGATCGACCGTCCCAGAGGCCCGCGATCATGCAGCGCATCACCTCGCGCAACAATCCGCGCCTCAAGGAAGCGACGCGGCTCGTCGCCTCGGCGCGTGACCGGCGCAAGGCCGGCAAGTGCGTGCTCGAAGGCGACCATCTCGTCGCGGTCTATGCGGCGCGCTTCGGCCCTCCCGAGACCATGATCATCACCGACGATGCGATCGCCCGGCCCGCTGTCCGCGCGCTGGCCGCCCGGCATGCCGATCGAACGCTGATCGTGCCGGCGGCGTTGTTCGGCGAGCTCGCGACGCTGCCTGCCGGCGTCGGCGTGATGGCGGTGGTCGCAACGCCGGTGGCTGGCGCTCCGGATCCGGCCGGGTTCTGCCTGCTGCTCGACGACGTTCAGGATCCGGGCAACGTCGGCTCGATGCTGCGCTCGGCGGCGGCGGCGGGAGTCGAACGGGTGCTGCTGTCGAAACGATGCGCGTTCGCCTGGTCGCCGAAGGTCCTGCGCGCGGGGCAGGGCGCGCACTTCTGCGTCGCGATCCACGAGGACGTCCATCTTCCGGCGTGGGCCGTGGCCTACCGCGAAACGGGCGGCCACGTGATCGCGAGCGTCGCGATGGGGGGCGTGAGCCTGCACGCCGCGCGGTTCACGGGCCCGGTCGCCTTGGCCATCGGCAGCGAAGGCGCAGGGCTCTCGCCGGAGCTGGTCGCGCAGGCGACGATGCGGCTGACGATTCCGATGGCGGGCGGCGTCGAATCGCTCAACGCCGCGGCCGCGGCGGCCGTTCTGCTGTTCGAATGCGCGCGGCAGCGCGCTACTGTGGGCGGCGCTACTGCCTGACGCCAGCCAACCGGCCCCTCTGGACGCAGCTGCCGCCGAGATTCGCGCGCCAATGCGCTTCGATGCCGTCGTCGAGCAGCCGGACGCTTTCGATCTCGGCGATCGTCGCGAGCCCGTTCGTGCACTGATAGGCCGCACCGGGCACGTAGAGCGTCTTGCCGTACTGCAAGGCGTTCCCCTGCATCGCGCACATCAGCTGTCCGACATTCGTGCTGTGGGCGCCGGAAAACTCGATGCGCACGACATTGGTCATCGTCTGCGTCACGCGGAACTGCATCGTTTGGGTGAACGTTGCGCCGGTGCCCGACGGGCATTCACCGGAGTTGGTCCCGGCGACGCCACCGATATAATCGTCCGCGACGGCGAGGCCGACCGTCGTGAACCGCTCGATGTTCTTGTTCACGGTGATCGTGTCGATCCAGTAACGCAACGTGCCGCGGTGGCTGTTGGTGGCCGCGAAGGTCGCATCGCCGACAGCGACCACGTTGCCCGGAGGAACGGGGACGAAATCGGCCGCGCCGAACCACGTGCCCGTCACGGCATACACGGGTCCGCTGAAGATGTCGCCGGTCGTGCGCGACAGTTGCGCGGTATACCAGACAGGCGCGCCGTTTGGCCCGTAGATGTAGAACGTCGCGAAAATGAAATCACCGGTCTGCGCGAAATTGACGCCCCAGCCGGACTCCATGCCGCCCTCCGCCTGCCAGATGTCGGTGAAATCGACCTTGGCCTGCGCGGCGGGCGCAAACGCGCAGAAGAGCGCAAGCAGCCGGGCAGCGGAGAGAACGCGAAAGCGAAGGAAACGCATGGGGATTCACTCGATCGTATGGAAAACGAGATGCGATTCTACCGTGGCCGCAAGCCGGGCGATCGCCGCGGCCGTGGGGAGCGCAGCCTGGGCTCCCTTGTTGCGGCACGCGAGCGAGCCTGCGGCGACCCCCTCGGCGAGTGCCCGCGGCCACGCGGCGCGACGGTCGAGCGCCGCGGCGAGCGCGCCCGTGAACGCGTCGCCGGCGCCGGTCGTGTCGACGACCTCGACCGGGGGTGCCGCGGCGCAGATCACGTTCGCGTCGACGACAGCGAGCGCGCCGCGGGCGCCGAGGGTCACGATCACCGTGCAACCGTGACGCCGGTGCATCGCCGTCGCGAACGCTCCGGGTTCCGACGACGCGCCGGACCGCGTTGCGAGCATCGCGGCTTCGTGCTCGTTGACGATGAGCACGTCGAGCGTCGACACGAGCGTGTCGGGGAGATCGCGCGCGGGAGCCGCGTTCAGCACTACGCGCGCACCGAGTCTTCGTGCACGGGCGGCGGCGTCGCCGACCGCCGCGAGGGGCACTTCGAGCTGCAGCACCAGCGTGGTGGCGGGGCCGAGTGCGGCGTCGGGAATGGCCGACGCAAGCACCCGCCCGTTGGCGCCGGGGATCACCGTGATCGAGTTCTGCCCCTGGCCGTCGACGTGGATCAGCGCGATGCCGGTCGGCGCGTCGACCTGCCGCACCCACGCGAGATCGACGCCCGCCTCGAGAAGCCCGGCGAGCGTCGTTGCCGCGAACGCATCCTTGCCGACCGCGCCCGCCATTGCAACGCTGGCGCCCGCGCGGCGCGCGGCAAGCGCCTGATTGGCCCCTTTGCCACCGGGCAGCGCGGCGAACGAATTTCCCGCGACCGTCTCGCCCGGATGCGGAAACCGGTCGACCTCGGCGACCAGATCCAGATTGATCGAACCGAAGACGACGATCATCGCGGGGACTTATTAGTAGACTGTAACAGTCATAGCGGTAGTAAGTATCGCGCCGCAATCGGACGTCGCGGCGAGGCGCGAGGAGGAGTCATAGTTCGTACTATGGCGACGACGAGCAACAAAGCTGCGGCGGCCGAAGGCAAGCGAGACGCTATCGAT
>JANMBN010000549.1:0-3133 GCA_031360485.1 Betaproteobacteria bacterium
TCGCGACGGCCCCGGTCAGGCGCTGCGCCAAGGGGAGGCGCACGGGTTGCGAGACGGTCGGCAGGAAGATCCAGAGGTCACGGCCCTTCATCAGCATGATCTGACCACGTTCCGAGGCGGGCTCGGTGGTCATCACGACGGTGTTTTCGTTACCCTTTGACAGGACGCGGTATTTTCTCGTGTCGCCGGGCCCTCCCGGCATCGTTGTGTTGATGCTGATGCCGACTTCGAAGCCTTCCGCCGGGAAACGCACCTGATCGGCCTTCTGCACAATTGATGCCGCGAGCACTTCGTCATTTGAAGGTGCTGCGTCCTGTGCCATACCTGTCGCCGGCCAGACGAATGCCAACGTCATGGCGATCCTGCGGACGAGCGCACTGCATGCCGACATTTTTGCGCAAGGAGTCAAAAGGCTATAACCTGTTACTCATATTCCACCTGCAATAGTATAACCATCCGTGGCGCGCCCCGTCTCGTTTCGATGTCCCTGATCCGCGTCGAAGACGTCTCCAAGCAGTACCTCCTCGGCGACCAGATGGTGCCTGCGCTCCGCGGCGTCACCTTGAGCATCGAGGAGGGGGTATTCCTGGCGATCGCGGGTCCCTCGGGCAGCGGCAAGTCCACGCTTCTCAATCTCATCGGCTGCATCGACACGCCGACGACCGGCAAGATATTCATCGATGGACTTGACGTTTCCGGCCGCACGCCAGACGAGCTCGCCGATCTGCGGGCCCGGACCATCGGCTTCATCTTCCAGACCTTCAATCTGCTTCCGGTGCTATCCGCAGAGGAGAACGTCGAGTACCCGCTGCTCCAGTTCAAGGAGATCGGCCGCAAGGAGCGCCGCGAGCGCGTCGCCCGGTTCCTCGACGTCGTAAAACTCGGCAATTTCGGGCACCATCGACCCTCGGAGCTCAGTGGCGGCCAGCGCCAGCGCGTCGCGATCGCGCGCGCGCTGGCAACGCAGCCGAAGATCATCCTGGCCGACGAGCCGACCGCGAATCTCGACAGCAAGACCGGCGCCGGCATCCTCGAGCTCATGAAGGAGATCAACCGGTCGATGCAGACGACGTTCGTCTTTTCGACGCACGACAAGAAGGTGATCGCCAAGGCGGACCGGCTGGTGCGGATCGAAGACGGCAGGATCCGGCGGCTCGGGATGCGGACCGACGACGGCTGGGTGCTGGTCAAGGACCGGCGCAGGTCGCGGAAGGTAATGGCAGTCAATCTGGAGGAGACGGAAAAGTGATTCGACCCAAGTTCCTGGCGGCTGGGATGGCGGTTCTGGCCGCGGCAGCGGGCTCCCTGATGGCCCAGGTCGTCGCCCCGGACCGCAGTCATGTCTCGCCGATTCGACTGGCGGCGGGAGAGCCGGATCCCCTTTCGAAAGACGCGCTGTTCGGCACGGCGGCAACGTCCGCCGAAAAACCTGCCGTGAAGTTCAGCGGGTCGTTCGACGGCCTTGGCGCCTACTCGTACTCGAATCCCGCGCACTGGTCGCGCGGAGTCGGGCGGCTGACGCTGACCGCTCAGGGCGAGCTCGCGGAAAACGTCAAATGGAAGGTCGGCGGCCGACTGGACGGCGACATCGTCCATGCGGCGTCGGATTTCTATCTCGATCCGGTCAAGCGGAATCAGCGCACGAGTGCCATCTGGGGCGAGAACTACCTCGATTTTTCCGCCGGATCGTGGGATTTCCGCCTGGGCGCGCAACAGATCGTATGGGGCGAGGTCGTGGGGCTGTTCTTCGCCGACGTTGTCTCGGCTCGCGACACGCGCGAATTCCTGCTGCCGGCGTTCGACGTCATTCGCATCCCGCAATGGGCCGCGCGCGCCGAGTACTTTGCCGGCGATTCGCACGTCGAGTTCGTCTGGATTCCGGTCCCGACGTTCGACCGGATCGGCAAGCCCGGCGCCGATTTCTATCCGGCGCCGCTGCCGTCGCCGACGCCATCCACGGTCGCCGCCCTGTTCCTGGATCCGCAGCGCCCTGACCGCAAGCTCGAGAACTCGAACTACGGCGTCCGCGCCAATACCCTTGTCTCCGGATGGGACCTGGCGGCCTTCTAGTCGAGGAGCTTCAGCACTTCGCCGACGTTCTACCGTCTGCCCACCGGAACGTCCGCGCAACCGTTCGTGTTTCAGCCCCTCTACGACCGGATCTGGCAGGCGGGCGGCACGGTGAGCAAGGACCTGGGCGACATGGTGCTGCGCGGGGAGGCGGTCTACGCAAGCGGGCAGGGCTACAGCGTGACGGATCTCGCCGTTCCGCTCGGCGTGGTCAAGCGCTCGACGCTCGATTACATCCTCAGCGTCGAGTTCCCGCTGCCCGGTGATACGCGTCTCAACATCCAGGGATTCCAGCGCTCCTACTACGACGGCGACGCGGGCGGCCTCGCCATCAAGAGCGACGGATTCGGCGCGAGCATTTTTCTGTCGACCAAGCTGTCGGCGGCGTTCGAGCCGCAGATCCTGTGGATTCGGAACTTCAAGGGCGCAGGCGGTCTCATTCGCCCGCGCCTCAACTGGTATGCCGCGAAGAACGCGACGGTCGGTTTCGGCGTCGATGTGTTCACAGGACCGGCGGACGGGTACTTTGGCCGTTACAACAACCGTGACCGCGTCTATTCGGAATTGCGATACGATTTCTAGCCGGAGCCTGCCGGAGTACGTCTGCAGGAGCGAACAGGGCGTGGTTCCCGCGCCGTGACCGTAGGGGCCGGCCGCGCCATCGAGGCCGGCGATGGCCGCCGCCCCGCGCGTCAGGCAGCCCGGGCGAGCATCGGCGGTCCGAAAGCGCCCCAGGCCAGCGCCTCGAGCCGTGACGCCAGCGCCTCGACCTCGACGTGAAGCAGGACGGACGGCGCCCGGACGCGTTCGCAGAACCCTTCGCCGGCCGCCACCACGAATCCCAGGACACGCGAGTAAAAGCCCGCGTGCCGCGGGTTGACCTCGATGAACACGTCGGTCACACCATGGAGCGTGAAGCCTGCCGAATAGGCCAGGCTGAAGAGGGATCCGAGCACGGGCTTCGAGTCGACACTCTCCGCAAGGGCGAGGCGCGTCAGTTCACATACGCGGCGGCCCGCCGCGCGCATCGTCTCGATGATATCGCTGTGCGTTTCTTCGGCGC
>JANMBN010000552.1:0-8030 GCA_031360485.1 Betaproteobacteria bacterium
TCGGCGGCGGCCGCCGCGAGATCGATCCAGCGCGGCAGGTCGAGCGCGCGCGCCGCGCGGGCGAGCCCGGCGATGGCGAGCGCGTTCCACGACGTCAGGATCTTGTCGTCCAGTCCCGGACGGACGCGCCGGGAACGCGCGGCGAAGAGCGCCGCCTTCGCGGCCGCCATCCGCGTCACGGCATCCGCCACCGGAATCCCGAGCCGCGCGGCGACGTCGGCAAGCGGCGTCGCCACGCGCGGATTCCACGCACGACTCTCGAAATTCGGCGGTCGGTCGAACCCGTAGTGCGCCGCGGCCACCGCGTACACGTCCGGCGCGAGCAGCGCGCGGACCTCGTCCTCCGACCAGACGTAGAACTTCCCCTCTTCGCCCTCGCTGTCCGCGTCGAGGCTCGAGAAGAACGCGCCGTCCGGCGCGCGCATCTCCCGGGTCATCCAGCCGACGATAGCGTGCGCCACGTCGCCGAAGCGCCGATCGCCGGTCACCCGCGCAAGGTCGGCGTAGAGCCCGAGCAGGGGCCCGTTGTCGTAGAGCATCTTCTCGAAGTGCGGAATCGTCCACTGCGCATCGACGCTGTATCGGCAGAACCCGCCCCCGAGCTGGTCGTGGATGCCGCCGTCGGCCATGCTCCCGAGGGTGACGCGGACCATCTCGACGGCTTCGGCGTCGCCGGTGCGCGCATGTGCGCGCAGGCAGAACTCGAGATCGGTCGCGTGGGGAAATTTGGGGGCCGGACCGAAACCCCCGTGGACCCGGTCGAAGCGCCGCTTCAATCCCGCCAGCGCTTCGTCGGGCGCGTTTGCCGGCAACGCCGACGACCCTGCCTGCGCTGTCTCGAGACTCGCGAGCGCGTCCTTCATCTGCGCGCTTTGCTCCGCGATCGCCGGACCCTGCTCGCGATACGCCGCGGCGACGCGAGGCAGGAGCTCGAGAAAGCCGGGAAGCCCGTAACGCCCGTCTTTCGGGAAATACGTTCCGCCGAAGAAGGGGGCTCCCTCCGCCGTCAGGAACATCGTCAGCGGCCAGCCGCCCGACCGCCGCGTGAGCAGCGCGTGCGCCGCCTGATAGATCTGATCGAGGTCGGGGCGTTCCTCGCGGTCGACCTTGATGTTGACGAAGTTCGCATTCATCGCGGCGGCAACCTGCGGATCCTCGAACGATTCGTGCGCCATCACGTGGCACCAGTGGCACGCGGAATACCCGACCGACAGCAGGATCGGCTTTCCTTCGCGGCGCGCGAGGGAAAAGGCCTCTTCGCCCCACGGATGCCAGTCCACCGGGTTCCCGGCGTGCTGCAGCAGGTAGGGACTCGTCTCCCCCGCGAGGCGGTTTGGCATGGTGAGGGCTGGCGGCGGCGCCCCATCGCGGGACGGCCGTGCCGCTCGGCGCTAGTCCGTCAATGAATCACGCAATGCGTATCGTCGAACGACAACGTCCGGCTCAGGTCGTTTCCTGGAACGCGGCGCGCTCGAAGTCGACGCCTCTCTGCAATAGCCTGACGAGGCGGAAGCTGCGTTCGCCGCCGCCATCCACCGAACGCAGCACGCGGCTCGGATTGAACGTCCGCAGCGGGAGCACCAGCGACGCCTTGTCGTCCGGCGTCTCGGCAAGGATCAGCGCGGGGACCAGCGCGTCGTCCGCACCCGCGGCCGAAAGCGGCCGCAGCGTGATGGCCTTCGGCGCACCCGGCCAGAGCCGCAGCGACAGCGCAAGCTCGTCCTGCTCCTCCAGCGCGACGCGCGTCACGAAGCCGACGCGCACTTCCCCGTCGCCGCGCGCGATGGCGAGCTGCTCGAGCAACCACCGATGCTGCGCGTCGGAGACGCGAACGAGGGCGGCTTCACGCCACTCGTAGGTCCCCTTCCAGCGCTCCCACGCCCAGTCGCGTTCGGCGTCGTCCCGGCCCCGATCGTAGTCGGGCACCGTGCCCAGCGTCTGCAGCTGTTGCGTCTCCTCGAACGACAGTTGCTTCGCGGGATCCTTGCGGTCGAAGCTGCGGCCGCCGACGCGGAAGTACGCGGCGGGCAGGCCTCCGGCGCAAAGCTCGATGGTCGCGGCGGGCGTCCCCGCCGCCGGCCTCGGCAGCTGATACCACCGGGAATCGAGGTGACCGAGCAGCGTCGTGCACTGCTCGGCGCTGCAGTCCTGGCCGAGCTGCAGTTCCGCCGGATTGGCGCCCGATTGCAGGCGCTTCAGGCGCCCGCGGACGCTGGTCGCGAGCTTGGCGGGATAGCCGAAGCGGACCGGCTCCGCGAGATCGCGCGGGACTCCCGGGACGAGCGCCGCACCGGTTTCTCCGTCGAGATCGATGAGGATGACCGGGCTCTCCGATTCGCGCTGCCGCGCATAGGGAAATATCTTGCGCGCCCACATGGCGAGCCAGCGATCGGTGAGCTCGATCTGTTTCACCGTCATCGCACATGGGTCCGCGAGTCCCAGCAGCAGCGCGTGGCTGTACGTCGAATAGCACGAAATGCCGACGGCATTCGGAATCAGGTCGTCAGAAATGGCGGTGACGGCGCAGTCGAGCATTTCGGCGAGCCTGAAGTACGCGTGCAGCTCGTGCCAGATCGACTTCGGCACGGTCCGGCGCGCAAGCCCGTGCACGAGCACGAGCTGCTTGCCGACGTACACGCCGCGCTGGAGGATCTTCGCCTTGACGCCGACGAGCTCGGGGTCGCCCTCCAGCAACGGCTTGAGGCACGCCGAATACTGCTCCCACAGTCCTTGCCACAGCGCGATCGCATGCGCGGCGGCCTCGAACTCGCGATCGACCGCCGGCTGTCCCTTGCCCGCGTACCGCCGGGCGAGCTCCGTATGCAGATAGGCGATCAGATCCCGCAGCACCTCGGCGATCGTCGCCCTCTCGCGCGGCGCGAAAGTCGCGGCCGAAAGCGCCTTGAGCTGTCCCTGGACCGTTTCGCAAACCAGCGCGACGTTGGTGAGCGGCAGCGTGTGGGCCCATTGCTTGGCGCTCTCGGCGTCCGAAAAAACGAGCGCACGGACGTCGCCGCCAGCCACCGAAACCGGCTCTCCGCGCGTCAACCCGGGGGCGGTCGAGTCGGTCATCGCGCCATGGCAGGGATCAATCCGCCGACGAAGCGCCCAGCATCGCCGCGAGATCGCCGGCCAGCGCCGTGACGAAATCGTCGGGGAGCGCGCGCGGCGTCGCGGCGCGTTGCGGCGGCCCCCAGACCGGATTCGGAAAGTGCGAATCGTCGGCGAAGCGCGGGATCAGGTGCCAGTGGAGGTGCGGAGTCTGGTTGCCGAGCGAGGCGAGGTTCATCTTCGTCGGCGTAAGGCGTGCGCGCAGCGCCGACTCGACCGCATAGACGACGTGCATCAGGTGCGCGCGGTTGGGCGCGGCGAGGTCGGTCATCTCGCGGACGTGCGAATTCCAGATCACGCGGCAGAATCCGGGAAACGGCTCGTCGGTCAGCACGACGCGGCAACGCGCATCGCGCCAAAGCCGCTGACCGCCTTCTCCGTCGCAGAACACGCACGCGGTCGCCATCGTTCCCTTGTGCCGGCCTCCATCTCGGAGCCGGGTCCGGCTCCGTCACGGATTTATAGCACAAACGCCGCTACACCAGCACCCGTTCGATCCCGCCCCGGTTGGCGTTGGCGACGTATTCGGTCATCCAGTCCGGACCGAGAAGGCGCCTTGCGATCTCGACCACGATGTAATCCGCGGTCGTCGCGGCATCGCCGCCGAACCGGGAAAGTCCCTGCAGGCACGACGGGCAGGAGGTCAGCACCTTGACCTCGCCGCGAAAGCCTTCGGCGCGCAGCGCCTCCGCGCCCTTTCTCATCTCGTCTTCCTTGCGGAATCGCACCTGCGTCGATATGTCCGGGCGGGTCGTGGCCAGCATCCCCGATTCGCCGCAGCAGCGCTCGTTCAGCGCCACCGGCTCGCCCATCAGCCCGCTGACGACTTTGATCGGCGCATACGTCTTCATCGGGGTGTGGCAGGGGTCGTGGTACATGTACCGGACGCCGGCGACGCCGTCGAGCGCGACGCCCTTCTCGAGCAGGTACTCGTGGATGTCGAGCAGCCGGCATCCCGGGAAGATCTTCTCGAACTCGTATTTTTCGAGCTGGTCCATGCAGGTGCCGCACGAAACGATCACCGTCCTGATGTCGAGATAGTTGAGCGTGTTGGCGACGCGGTGGAACAGCACGCGGTTGTCGGTGATGATTCGCTGCCCGCGATCCTGGTTGCCGGACGCCGTCTGCGGATAGCCGCAACAGAGGTAGCCCGGCGGCAGCACCGTCTGCGCGCCGACGTGCCACAGCATCGCCTGCGTCGCGAGGCCGACCTGCGAGAAGAGCCGCTCCGAGCCGCACCCGGGAAAATAGAACACGGCGTCGGAATCCTCGCTCGCTCGCGCCGGGTCGCGAATGATCGGGACGATCGCGGCGTCCTCGATGTCCAGCAGCGCGCGCGAGGTCTTCTTCGGCAGACCCCCCGGCATCGGCTTGTTGATGAAATGGATCACCTGCTGATTGAGCGGCGCCGCGCCGACCGTCGCCGGCGGGCGCTTCGTCTGCCGCTGGATGAGCCCGAGGCGCTTCGCGACGCCATGGGCAAGCCGCTGCGCGCCGTAGCCCCAGCCGATCAGCGCGCGCTTCGCGAGCCTGATCGTCGTCGGATCGGTCGCATTGAGGAAGAACATCGCCGCTGCCGTCGCCGGCCGGAACGGCTTCCTCCCTTCCCTGCGCAGCAGGTTGCGCATCGCGATCGAGACGTCGCCAAAGTCGATGTCGACAGGGCAGGGCGAGAGGCACTTGTGGCAGACCGTGCAATGGTCGGCAACGTCGGAGAACTCGTCGAAATGGCGCAGCGACACGCCGCGCCGCGTCTGCTCCTCGTACAGGAACGCCTCGATCAGCAGCGACGTCGCGAGGATCTTGTTGCGCGGCGAGTACAGGAGGTTCGCGCGCGGCACATGCGTCGCGCAGACAGGCTTGCACTTGCCGCAGCGCAGGCAGTCCTTGATCGAATCCGCGACCCCGCCGATCGCCGACGCCTCGAGGATCAGGCTCTCGTGGCCGATCAGCGAAAAGCTGGGCGTGTACGCGTCCTTGAGATCGGCGCCGCCGAGGAGCTTGCCCGAGTTGAATCGCCCCTCGGGGTCGACCTTCGGCGTGTTCCGGGGGGAGGGGGCGAGTTCCTCCGCGGGCATGTACTCGAGCTTGGTGTTGCCGATCCCGTGCTCGCCGGAGATGACGCCGCCGAGGCGCCGGGCGAGCGCCATGATGCGCGCAACGGCGGCGTTCGCCTGCTGCAGCATCGCATAATCGTCGGAATTCACGGGCAGGTTCGTGTGCACGTTGCCGTCGCCGGCGTGCATGTGCAGCGCGACGAACACGCGGCTGCGCAGGACGTCGCGGTGGATCGCAATGCACTTCGCGAGCAGCGGCCCGAAGGCGAGTCCGGCGAGGATTTCCTCGAGCGGGGCTCTCAATTCCGTCTTCCACGACGCGACCGTCGAGTGGTCCTGCAGCGACGGGAAGGTCGTGTCGATCCGCTCGAGGAGGTCGTGCCAGCGCGCGCGCACGGCGCCGACGAGCGCGGCCGCCTCGTCCACCTTGGCGTCAATCTGCTCCGGCGCCGGACGGGCTTCGTCGCCCTGGCTCCAGGCATGCGCGAGCGACGGCCCGGCAAGGAAGGCCGCGAGCGCGTCGCAGAGCCGCAACTTGTTCTTGAGCGAGAGTTCGATGTTGATCCGCTCGACGCCGTCGGTGTAGTCGCCCAGCCGGTCGAGCGGGATGACCACATCCTCGTTGATCTTGAATGCGTTCGTGTGCCGGGCGATCGCCGCGGTGCGCGCGCGGTCGAGCCAGAACTTCTTCCGGGCGTCCGGGGAAACGGCGACGAAGCCTTCGGCCCCGCGCGCATTGGCGATGCGGATCGCCTCGGAGGCCGCCTTCGCCACCGCGACGTCGGATTCGCCGACGATGTCGCCGATCAACACCATTTTCGGCCGGCCGTGGCGCTTGGCCTTCGTCGCGTAGCCCACCGCCTTCACGTAGCGCTCGTCCAGGTGCTCGAGGCCTGCCAGCACCGCGCCTCCCGGCCGGGTGTCGAGGTAGCGCTTGATCTCGACGATCGCCGGCGTGGAATCGCGCACCTGCCCGAAGAACTCGAGACAGACGGTGCGCACGGCCGCCGGCATCCGGTGCAGCACGAACCGCGCCGACGTGATGAGCCCGTCGCAGCCCTCCTTCTGCACTCCCGGCAGCCCCGCGAGGAACTTGTCGGTGACATCCTTGCCGAGACCGGTCTTGCGAAACGATGCGCCGGGGATCGCGAGCCTTTCCCTGCGTTTCGCCGTCGCTCCGTCGGCGTCGTACCAGACGAGTTCGAACGTCGCGACCTCGGCGTCGTGGATCTTTCCCAGGTTGTGATCGGGCCGCGTCACCTCGAGCCATTCGGCGTCGGGCGTCACCATCCGCCACGAGACAAGATTGTCGAGTGCCGTGCCCCACAGCACGGCCTTCTTGCCCCCGGCATTCATCGCGACATTGCCGCCGATGCACGATGCGTCGGCAGACGTCGGGTCCACGGCGAAGACGAGCCCCTCCGCCTCGGCAGCCTCCATCACGCGCTTCGTCACCACGCCGGCGCCGCAATCGATGGTCGGCGCCGGATCGGCGCCGGCGCGGACCGCCTTGCGCTCGATTGCGGAAAGGCGCTCCAGCTTTTCGGTGTTGATGACGGCCGAGCGCGCGGAGAGCGGGATCGCGCCGCCGGTGTATCCCGTGCCCCCGCCGCGCGGAATGATCGTGAGGCCGAGCTCGATGCATCCGGCGACGAGACCGCGCACCTCGTCCTCGGTGTCCGGGCACAGGACGACGAACGGATATTCGACGCGCCAGTCGGTGGCGTCGGTCACGTGCGCCACGCGGGCGAACGCGTCGAAGGCGACGTTGTCCTTGTGCGTCGAGCGTGCGAGAACACGAACGGCGCTCCTGCGCAGCGCCGCGGTCTCGGCAAACGACCGCTCGAACCGGTCCACGGCGCCGTGCGCGGCAGCGACAAGCTGGGCCACCTTGGCGTCGCGCTCGCTTTCGGCCGCGCCGGCCGCGCGTGCATTATCGGCGCGCCGTTTCTCGATCTCGTGCAGGCGGTGCTTCAGCGCAGCCACCAGGAGCTGCCGACGCTTCGGATTGTCGAGGAGGTCGTCCTGCAGATACGGATTGCGCTGCACGACCCAGATGTCGCCCAGCACCTCGAACAGCATCCGCGCCGAGCGCCCGGTGCGTCGCTCGCCGCGCAATCCCTCGAGCAGCGGCCACATCGGCGCGCCGAGCAGACGGATCACGATCTCGCGGTCCGAGAACGACGTGTAGTTGTAGGGAATTTCGCGCAACCGCGGCGCGTCGGCGGCCGGGTCGGCGGTCTGCAGAAAGCGGTCGCTGATCGCATTCATGGATCAGCCGATATTACCGCAGTGCAACATGGCGGATGGCAAAGCTCAGGCGCGAAAGAGCGCCAGGCCTTCCGCCAGCGCCCAATACCGCGCGAACTTGCCGGCGGCGATGAACATTGCCACGGCCGCGAGGTTCTGGCGCAGCCACCCCGACGCGACGCACAGCCCGTCGCCGACGATGGGCACCCAGGACAGCAGCAGCGCCGGCGGCCCATAGCGTTCGAGCCATGCGACCGTGCGTCCCGCGTGCGGTTTCGGGAACAGCCGGCCGACGAGATAGGACGACAGCCCGCCCAGCGTATTGCCGAGTGTCGCGACCGCGAGCGCATAGCCCTCGAGTTCCGGCGCATGGTGCAGCAACGCCACGAAGACGAGCTCGGAATTTCCCGGCAGCAGCGTCGCGGACAGGAAGCTGCTCGCGAACAGCCCCGAGAGCCCGAGCGTGACTGACGAAGCATCCATTGGGTTACGGTGGCGCCATGGTGAACGATCGGATCAGCAACGACGGACGATCGCCGCGAAGTGGGGCCGGCTTCAGCCGGCGAAAGAACAACCGGCGCAGCGCCGGCAGCCTCGCGTTCGGACCGCCGG
>JANMBN010000073.1:0-10640 GCA_031360485.1 Betaproteobacteria bacterium
CATCGTCGCCGGGCTGCGCATCTCGGCGGTGACCGTGATCAGCGTCACGGTGGTCGCCGCCTACGTCAATGCGGGCGGTCTCGGCACGATCATCTTCAACGGCATCGCCAGCGATCACCCGCCGAAGATCGTGACCGGAGCGCTGGCCGCATGCCTGCTCGCGATCGCGGTCGATCTCTCGCTCGCGGCGCTCGAGCGCCGCCTCAAGTCGCGCCGCGCGAGCGCCTGACCGGGTCTCGCGATGCTCGTCGACGCGTGGCGCTACATCCTTCTCCATCCGGACCGCTTCGGCGACGCGATGTTGCGCCATGTGACACTCTCGGCGGCGGCGCTCGCCATTGCCGCGGCGATCGCGATTCCGCTCGGCATCTGGCTTGCCCGTCAGGCGCGGCTCGCGCTGGTCGTGATCAACGCGGCCAATATCGGTCGCACGCTGCCGTCGCTCGCGGTGCTCGCGCTGATGATGCCGCTGCTCGGCACGGGCTTCGCCCCGTCGCTGTTCGCGCTGACGCTGCTGGCGCTGCCGCCGATCCTGATCAATACGCATGCGGCGGTCTGCCAGGTCGACGCCGACGTGATCGACGCGGCGCGCGGCATGGGGATGACGCCGGGGGAGATCACGCGGCGCGTCGTGGTGCCGCTCGCGGTTCCGGTCATCGCCGCCGGCGTGCGGATCGCGGCGATCCAGGTGATCTCCGGCGCGGTGCTGGCGGCGTACATCGGCGGCGGCGGGCTCGGCGATTTCATCACTTCGGGCATCGCGATGATGCAGCTGTCGCTGCTGCTCGTCGGCGCGGTGCCGGCGACGCTGCTCGCGATCGGCACCGACTTCCTGTTCGGAAGGCTGCAGAAGTCGCTGACGCCGCAAGGGCTCGCGTGATCCGCCTCAGCGCGCTCGTCAAGCGCTTCGCGGGTACCCCGCGTCCCGCGATCGATCATCTCGATCTCACGGTCACGGCGGGCGAGGTCTGCGTGCTGATCGGTCCGTCCGGCTGCGGAAAGACGACGACGATGCGGATGATCAACCGGCTGATCGAGCCGGATGCCGGGACGATCGAGGTGGGCGGGCGCGACGTCACGCACATGGATCCTGTCGCGCTGCGCCGTGGCATCGGGTACGTGATTCAGCAGGTCGGGCTGTTCCCGCACATGACGATCGCCGTCAACGTCGCGACCGTGCCGCGTCTTCTGGGGTGGGACGACGCGCGGATCGCACGCCGCATCGACGAGCTGCTCGAGCTCGTGGGCCTGGAGCCGGCGGCTTTCCGGGGTCGCTCTCCGCGCGAGCTTTCCGGTGGCCAGCGCCAGCGCGTGGGCGTTGCGCGCGCGCTCGCTGCCGATCCGCCGGTGCTTCTGATGGACGAGCCGTTTGGCGCGATCGACCCGATCAACCGTGCGCGGCTGCAGGACGAGTTCCTGAAGATCCAGCGGCATCTGAAGAAGACCGTCGTGTTCGTCACCCATGACATCGACGAGGCGATCAAGGTCGGCGACCGCATCGCGTTGCTCCGCGATGGCCGGCTGGTCCAGCACGCGGCGCCGGCCGAGATGCTGGCGAATCCCGTCGACGCGTTTGTCGAGGATTTCGTCGGCGCGGACCGTGCGCTGAAACGGCTGTCGCTCATCACGTGCGGCTCGCTTGCACGGCCCGGGAGCGTCGACGGCGCTCCCGAGATCGCCGCGCAGACGTCGGCGCGCGACGGGCTTGCGTTCATGCTGGGCCGTGGCGCGCGTGCGTTGAATCTCGCCGGCGGCGGCGTCGTCCGGCTCGAGGACTTCGCATCGCGGGGCGGTTGAGGGTCGTCGCGCGTGGGGGTAGACCGCCGCACCGCCGCGACCTTCAATGCGGCAACGCTATTTCGTCGTCGGCATCATGAACTCGGCGCCGGCGCGGATGCCCGACGGCCAGCGCTGCGTCACGGCCTTCTGCCGCGTGTAGAAGCGCACGCTTTCCGGTCCATAGATGTGGTGGTCGCCGAACAGCGACGACTTCCAGCCGCCGAAGCTGTGGAACGCGACGGGCACCGGGATCGGCACGTTGACGCCGACCATTCCGATCTGGACGCGCTGGACGAAATTGCGCGCCGTGTCGCCGTCGCGCGTGAAGATCGCGGCGCCGTTGCCGAACTCGTGCGCGTTGACGAGCGACAGCGCCTCCTCGTAGGTGTGAACGCGCATCGACGAGAGCACCGGGCCGAAGATCTCGTCCTTGTAGATCCGCATGTGCGGCGCGACGCGGTCGAACAGCGTGGGGCCGACGAAATAGCCTTCCTCGTGGCCGGCGACCGTCAGCGTCCTGCCATCCACGACGAGCTCGGCGCCTTCGGCGGCGCCGCTGCCGATATAGCCGGTCACCTTGTCGCGATGCATGGCGGTGACAAGCGGCCCCATCTCGGCGCTCTTGTCGTCGGAGGCGCCGACCTTCATGGCGGCGATCTTCGTCTGCACGCGGCCGAGCACATTGTCGGCGATCGCGTCGCCGACGAAGACGGCGACCGAAATCGCCATGCAGCGCTCGCCGGCGGAGCCGTACGCCGCGCCGACCAGCGCGTCGGCCGCCATCTCGGGATCGGCATCCGGCATGACCACCGCGTGATTCTTCGCTCCGCCCAGCGCCTGCACCCGCTTGCCGTGCGACGTGCCGGTCGCGTAGATGTACTTCGCGATCGGCGTCGAGCCGACGAAGCTCACTGCCTGCACGTCCGGATGGGCGAGCAGTGCGTCGACCGCCTCCTTGTCGCCGTTGACGACGTTGAAGACGCCGTCGGGCAGGCCGGCTTCCTTCAGCAGCGCCGCGAGGATCAGCGCGGTCGACGGGTCGCGTTCCGAGGGCTTCAGCACGAACGTGTTGCCGCAGACGAGCGCCATCGGGAACATCCACAGCGGCACCATCGCCGGGAAGTTGAACGGCGTGATTCCCGCGACGACGCCCAGCGGCTGGCGCAGCGTGTACGCGTCGATGCCGGTGCCGACGTTTTCCGTGAATTCGCTTTTCAGGAGCTGCGGCGCGCCGCATGCGAATTCGACGATCTCGATTCCGCGCGAGAGCTCGCCGGCGGCGTCGGACAGCACCTTGCCGTGCTCGCGCGCGATCGCGGCGACGACTTCGTCGGCGCGCTGCTCGAGCAGGGCCTTGAACCTGAACATGATGCGGGCGCGGGCGAGCGGGGTCGTCGCCGCCCAGCCGGGGAAAGCCGCCCTGGCGGCGTCGACCGCGCGTGCGACTTCCGCGGCCGTCGCGAACGGAACGCGGCTGCCCAGCGCTCCCGTCGCTGGCGTGAACACATCGCCGAACCGCCCCGACGTGCCCGGCGTGCGCTTGCCGCCGATCCAGTGGGCGAGGGTGGGGACATCGGCCTGGCGCAGGGCGGGTGTGGCGGTCATGGCGGTGCCTCCTATGACAATGTCGCGTCGGGCAACGGAGCGCGCGATCACGGCCGTTGGGCGAATAGTCTAGCGCTTCCGGCCAAAGGCGGCGAATTGCGCAGTTAAGCCGGTAAAATGACACTTGGCGCGGGCCGAGGGCCGCAACCGGGATCCGGACGACGCGCCGTCTCGAGGGGACAGTAGATGAGCCGCAAGGTCTTCGTCGCCGGCGTCGGCATGGTTCCGTTTTCCAAGCCGGGCGCGAGCGACCCCTACGACGTCATGGGCGCTGCCGCTGCCGCCGCCGCCCTGTCGGACGCCGGCGTCGCGTACGTGGACGTGCAGCAGGCGTACGTCGGCTATGTCTACGGCGACTCCACCGCCGGACAGAAGGCGCTCTACGGCGTCGGCATGACGGGCATTCCGATCTTCAACGTCAACAACAATTGCTCGACCGGATCGACGGCGCTCTTCCTCGCGCGCCAGGCGGTCGAGAACGGCGTCGCCGACTGTGCGCTGGCTCTTGGCTTCGAGCAGATGATGCCCGGCGCTCTCGGCACCCATTTCAACGATCGCACGACGCCATTCGACGATTTCAACCGCGAAACCGACGCGCTGGTGGGAGCGCCCGACGTGCCGCTCGCGATCCGCTACTTCGGGGGCGCGGGAGCTTCGCACATGCGGAAGTACGGCACCAAGCTCGAGACGTTCGCGAAGATCCGCGCCAAGGCGAGCCGGCACGCGACGAACAATCCCATGGCGCTTTTTCGCAGGGAAATGACGGTCGAGGAGGTGATGGCTTCGCCGATGCTGATGCCCGGCGTAATGACGCGCCTGATGGCGTGCCCGCCGACTTGCGGCGCGGCGGCCGCCATCCTGGTCTCGGAAGCGTTTGCGAACCGCCATAGTCTCGATACGACGGTGTCGATCGAGGCGCAGGCGATGACCACCGACACGCGGGACACGTTCGCGGCACACGACATGATGCAGCTCGTCGGATATGGCCTGTCGAAGGCGGCGACGCGGCAGGTCTACGAGGCCGCGGGCGTCGGCCCGGAGGACATCGACGTGATCGAGCTGCACGACTGCTTCGCGCAGAACGAGCTCATCACGTACGAAGCGATGGGTCTCTGCGCGGAGGGCGGCGCCGAGAAATTCGTCGAGGATGGCGACAATACCTACGGTGGAAGGTTCGTGACCAATCCGTCAGGGGGCCTCCTGTCGAAGGGGCATCCGCTGGGTGCGACGGGCCTCGCCCAGTGTTTCGAGCTGACGCAGCAGCTGCGCGGGACGGCCGACCGCCGCCAGGTCGAAGGCGCCAGACTCGGCCTGCAGCACAATCTCGGGCTCGGCGGGGCCTGCGTCGTCACGCTGTACCGCGCCAACTGACCGGCGGCCATGGTCGATGCCGCCGATATCGGGCGAACCTTCCCGCCGCATTCGGCCGACGTCGAACCCGGGCGTCTGCGCCTGTTTGCCAAGGCGACCGGCGAAACCCGGCCCGAATACATCGACGAGGACGCGGCGCGCGCCGCCGGCCATCCATCGCTGCCGGCGCCCCCCACGTTCGCGGTCTGCCTGAATCTCGAGGTTGCCGACCCCTTCGCCTGGCTTCGGGAATTGGGAATCGATCTCGCGCGCGTCCTGCACGCCACGCAGGGTTTCCGTTATTTCGCCCCGATACATGCCGGAGACCGGCTCACCTTCGGCGCCCGGATCGAGAACGTCTACACGAAGAAAGGCGGCGCGTTGGCCTTTGTCGTCAAGCAGACGGACGTGACCAACCAGCGCGGCGAGCGCGTCGTGGAGATGCGGTCGACCATCGTGGTTCGCGGCGACTGACGGAACGCCGATGCGCCCCTCGTTCGATTCGGTCAACGTCGACGACACGCTGCCGCCGCTGGCGTTGCCGCCGCTCGACCGGACGACGCTCGCGCTCTACGCCGGCGCATCGGGGGACCACAATCCGATCCACATCGACATCGATTTCGCGCGCGCCGCCGGCATGCCGGACGTGTTCGCGCACGGGATGCTCTCGATGGCCTGGCTGGGCAGACTGCTGACGAACTGGGCGCCGCAGCGCGACATCCGCGAATTCAACGCGCGCTTTACCGCGATGACGCATGTCGGCGAACGGATCGTCTGCACGGGCCGAGTCGCCGAGAAATTCGAGCGCGACGGCGAGCGGCTGATACGCGTCGTGGTCGCGACCGCCAACGAGGCCGGCGAGGTCAAAGCGTCCGGCGACGCGCTCATCGCGCTCCCGTGATGGACGCATGATGACCGGCTACCGATCTCCGTGGATCGACGACGAGCTCGAATCGTTTCGTTCCACCGTTCGCCGCTTCGTCACCGGCGAGCTGGCCCCCCGCGAGCCGGGGTGGCAGCAGGCGCATCGCGTCGACGCCGCATCGTGGCGCGAAGTGGGGGCGATGGGCCTCCTGCTCTGCGACGTGCCCGAGGTCTACGGCGGCAGCGGGGGCACGTTCGCGCACGACTGCGTCGTGTTCGAGGAGCTCGCGTACGCGGGCGTGATGAGCCTCGGCAAGCACGTCCACAACATCTGCGCGCACTACGTTCTCGCGTACGGCACCGAGGATCAGAAGCGGATGTGGCTGCCGCGGCTCGCGACGGGCAAGCTCGTCGGGGCCATCGCCATGTCCGAACCCGCCGCCGGTTCGGACCTGCAGGGCATACGCACGCGCGCCACGCGGCGCGGCGACGCCTACGTTCTCGACGGATCGAAAACGTTCATCTCGAACGGACAGGTCGCGAACCTCATCTGCGTGGTCGCGCGGAGCGATCCGGGCTCGGGCTCGAAGGGGATCTCGCTCGTCATGGTGGAAACCGACGGCCTGGCCGGGTTTCGCCGCGGGCGCACGCTCGAGAAGATCGGTCAGCCCGGGCAGGACACGTCCGAGCTCTTCTTCGACGACTGCCGCGTGCCCGCGGCGAGCCTGCTCGGTGCCGCCGAGGGCGCCGGATTCGGGCAGCTGATGGAACAGCTTCCCTACGAGCGCACGCTGATCGCGATCTCCGCGGTGGCCGTCATCGAGCGCGCGGTGCGTCTCACCATCGACTACACGCGCGAGCGCCAGGCGTTCGGCAAGGCGCTGATCGAGATGCAGAACACGCGCTTCAAGCTGGCCGAGGTGAAGACGATCGCCCATGTCGGCCGCGTGTTCATCGACTCGTGCATCGAACGCTACATGAAAGGCACGCTCGACACGGCGACGGCGTCCATGGCCAAGTGGTGGCTCACCGACATGCAGTGCCAGGTCATCGACGAATGCCTCCAGCTCTTCGGCGGCTACGGCTACATGCGCGATTTTCCGATCGCGCAGATGTACGCCGATGCCCGGGTACAGAGGATCTATGGTGGTGCGAACGAGATCATGAAGGAAATCATCGCGCGCACGCTTTGAGAGCGCGATGCAGGATCGCGGCGGATCCGGCGAACGGCCGCGGCGTCCCGCTGCGAAAAGAATCCCATGCCCACAACCTATCCCCACCTGCTGGCTCCACTCGACCTCGGGTTCGTGACGCTGAAGAACCGCGTGCTGATGGGATCGATGCACACGGGCCTCGAAGAGGCGCCCGACGGCTACGCGCGCCTGGCCGCGTTCTATGCCGAGCGCGCGCGCGGCGGCGTGGGCCTGATCGTCACCGGCGGCGTTTCGCCGAACCTCGCGGGCCGGCTGGAGCCGCGCGCGTCGCAGCTCTCGTTTCCGTGGCAGCTCGCGAAACACCGGGTCGTCACCGGCGCCGTGCACGCGGCGGGAGGCAGGATCGCGCTGCAGATACTGCACGCCGGGCGCTACGCCTATCACCCGCTGTCCGTCGCGCCGTCGGCGATCCGCTCGCCGATCACGCCGTTCAAGCCGCGCGCGCTCACCCGATGGGGTATCGGCAAGACCATCGCCGACTACGCGCGCTGCGCACGGCTCGCCCAGCGCGCGGGCTACGACGGCGTCGAGATCATGGGGTCGGAGGGCTACCTCATCAACGAGTTCACCGCGCCGCGGACCAACCACCGCGGCGACGAATGGGGCGGTGCGCTGGAGAACCGGATCCGTTTTCCCGTCGAGACCGTGCGCCGCACCCGGGAGTCCGTCGGCGCCAACTTCATCATCATCTACCGGCTGTCGATGCTGGACCTCGTCGAGGGCGGCGGCACGTGGGACGAAGTGGTCGCGCTGGCGCGGGCGGTCGAGGCGGCGGGCGCGACGATCATCAACACCGGCGTCGGCTGGCACGAGGCGCGCGTGCCGACGATCGCCACGATGGTGCCGCGCGCCGCGTTCGCCTGGGTGACGAAGCGGCTCAAGGGTTCCGTCGGCATCCCGCTCGTCGCCACCAACCGGATCAACGACCCCGCCGTGGCCGAAGCGCTGCTCGCGCGCGGCGACGGCGACATGGTGTCGATGGCGCGGCCCTTCCTCGCCGACGCCGAATTCGTCGTCAAGGCTGCCGAGGGCCGGGCCGACGAGATCAACACGTGCATCGCCTGCAACCAGGCTTGCCTCGACCAGATCTTCACGCGGCAGATCGCGTCGTGCCTCGTCAATCCGCGCGCCTGCCACGAGACGAGGATCGTGGTGAAGCCGGCGGCGCGAAAGAAGCGGGTCGCCGTCGTTGGCGCCGGACCGGCGGGCCTCGCCTGCGCGACGACCGCGGCGGAGGCCGGCCATCGCGTCACCCTGTTCGACGCCGCGCCGGAAATCGGCGGCCAGTTCAACCTGGCGCGGCGGATTCCCGGCAAGGAGGAATTTGCCGAGACGCTGAGGTATTTCCGCCGCACCCTCGAGCGCACGGGCGTCGTCGTGGAGCTCGACCGTCGCGTCGGCGGCGGCGATCTCGTCGACTTCGATCATGTCGTGCTGGCGACCGGCATCGTCCCGCGAACGCCGGCGATCGCCGGCATCGATCACCCGAAGGTCGCGGGCTACACGGACATCGTGATGGGCCGCCGGGCGGCCGGACGGCGCGTCGCGATCATCGGCGCGGGAGGCATCGGTTTCGACGTCGGCGAGTTCCTCACCCACCAGGGCGGCCAGGACGAGACCGAAGCGTATTTCGCCGAGTGGGGCATCGACACGCAGTATCGCGAGCGGGGTGGCATCCAGCCGGCCGATGGCCATCCGCCCCCGCGCGAGGTCTGGCTGCTGCAGCGGAAGGCGGCCAAGGTCGGTGAAGGTCTCGCGAAGACCACGGGGTGGATCCGGCGCACGCTGCTCAAGAAACGCGGCGTGCGGATGATCCCCGGCGTCGAGTACGAGAAGATCGACGATGCGGGCCTGCACATCCGCGTCGACGGCGTGCCGCAGCTCCTCGACGTCGACACGATCGTCGTCTGCGCGGGGCAGGAGCCGCGCCGCGAGCTGTTCGACGCCGTACACGGCACGGGCATGCCGGTCACGCTGATCGGCGGCGCGGATGTCGCGACCGAACTCGACGCCCGGCGCGCGATCGCTCAGGGAACCGAGGTCGCGCTCGGCTTGTAGCGTCCGCCCGCCAACGGCGAAAATGCGGTCATCGGCGCGACCGCCGCCCGGCGCTCCCGGAAACCAAGAGCACGGTGCGAGCGGCGCCCGGCATCGCTAATCGGAGCGAATGCGTCCGGCGCGAACCAGCGACGCGTAGAGGTCGGACTCGGCCCGCATCAGGTCGGTCAGTTCGCGCGGTGTCGAGCCCAGCACGTCGAAGCCCAGCTCCTCGATCCGCCGGCGGACCTCGGGCGTCGCCAGCACGGCCCGGACATCGCGCCGGATCGTTTCGACGACGGACGGGGGCGTGCCGGTCACGGCGAGCAGCGCGGCCCATGGCGTCATCTCCATCGCCGGACCGCCAGCCTCCTCGAGCGTGGCGACGCCGGGGAAATCCGGCGAACGCCGCGCTGCGCCGATCGCGAGCGGTCGCAGCTTGCCGCCCCTGACCATTCCCGCAACCGAATTGAACGAAAGCGGCAGGACGTCGATGTCGCCGTTCGCCGCCGATCCGATCATCTGGCCGCCGTCCTTGAAGCGGACGGCGAGGAGCTCGATGCCGGCCCGCTGGGCGAACGATTCCATCAGGAGCTCCGAGACGTGTCCCGACCCGAACGACGCGTAGGTGACGCGGCCCGGATTCGCCCACGCCTCGCGCAGCATGTCGGAGAGCGATGCGAACCGGCTGCCGGTGGCGGTCCACAGGAAGAATGTGGCGCGGAAGATCGTCGTCACCGGCACGAAATCGCGCACCGGATCGTACGGCAGGTTGGAATGGAGATAGGGCGCGACGGCAAGCGAGCCCGCATCACCGAGAAACAGCGTGTGGCCGTCGGCGGGTGTTTTCTTGACCTCCGACAGTGCGACGACGCCGGAGGCGCCTGGCCGGTTCTCGATGATCACGCTTTGCTTCCACTTCTGCGCGAGGGCTTCGGCGACCGTGCGCAGCACGACATCCGGCCCGAGCCCCACCGAGTAGGGGACGACGATGCGCACGGTCCGCGCCGGGAACGATTGCGCCGCCGCCCCGCGCGTGAGCGCCAGCGCGAGGGCCAGGACCAGGACGGCAAGCGCACCGCGCATCGTCACAGGCTCCGGTGGGCCAGCGCTCCGACGGAGAGCAGCAACCCGAACGTGACTTCGAGCATCACCGCGCGAAAGAGCAGGGCGTTCTGGGCGGGGCCGTCCGGCGTGACGGCGAGGTCGCGGACCAGGCGCAGCGCCCATGGCAGCGCGAGCAGAGGCAACGCAAGCCAGCCGCTCGCCATCGTGGCTGCGAGGAGGAGCGCCAGCGCGAACGGCAGGAGCTCGAGCGCGGCAAAGAGCTGCCGCGATGCGGCGGCGCCGATCACTACCGGCATGGTCCGCCGGCCGGTCGCCGCGTCGTGCGCGCGGTCGCGATAGTTGTTGACGAGCAGGACCGCCGCGGCGTGCATTCCGATCGCAACGCCCGTCAGCCAGGCGGCGGCGCCGACGCCCTCGGCCTGCACATAGTACGAGCCGCAAACGGCGGTCAATCCGAAAAAGACGAACACCGTGAGTTCGCCAAACGGCGTATACGCGATCGGCCGCGGGCCGCCCATGTAGCCATACGCGGCGAGCGCCGATGCGAGGCCGATGAGCACGACGGGCCAGCCCGCGCGAAGCATCAGCGGCAGCGCGACGACCGCCGCGATCGCGACCGCGGCGACGATCGCCCGCTTCACGGCGGCTCCGGACAGCCAGCCGTTCGCCGTGGCGCGCGGCAGGCCGATGCGCCCGCTGGTCCCGGCGTGGCGCTCGGCGTAG